>CAKRRX010000182.1 GCA_934394595.1 uncultured Blautia sp.
GATATCATCATTTCATGGAAAAAGGAGAATCATCTCATGAGTATATATGACACACTGAACCCTCCCCAGAAGGAGGCTGTGGCCCATACAGAGGGGCCTGTCCTGATCCTGGCAGGAGCCGGTTCCGGCAAGACCAGGGTTCTGACCCACAGAATTGCTTATCTGATCGAAGAGATGGGCGTGAATCCCTGGAATATCCTTGCTATCACCTTTACCAACAAGGCTGCCCAGGAAATGCGGGAAAGAGTAGATAAGCTGGTTGGATTTGGTTCTGAGAGCATCTGGGTGTCTACATTCCATTCTACCTGCGTACGGATACTGAGAAGGCACATTGACAATATTGGATACGCTACCAATTTTACCATTTACGATGCAGATGATCAGAAGTCTGTGATCAAGGATGTGTGCCGCAAGCTGAATATTGACACCAAGATTTATAAAGAGCGTTCTTTGCTTGCTCAGATTTCCCATGCCAAGGATGAGCTGCTGACACCAGATGACATGGAGATGAAAGCCGCCGGAGACTTTAATATGAAGAAGGTAGCTTCGGTGTACCGGGAATATCAGAATGCCCTTCGCAAGAATAATGCCCTGGATTTTGACGATCTCATTGTGAAAACCGTAGAATTGTTTGAAAAGTGCGGCGCTGTGCTGGAATATTACCAGGAGCGTTTCAAATACATCATGGTAGATGAGTACCAGGATACCAATACTGCCCAGTTTAAATTCGTCAGTCTTCTTGCACAGAAATATGAGAATCTTTGCGTAGTAGGAGACGATGACCAGTCCATTTACAAGTTCCGTGGGGCAAATATCGGGAATATCCTTGGATTTGAGCGTGTTTTCCCAGATGCAAAGGTAATACGTCTGGAGCAGAATTACCGTTCCACCAAGAATATCCTCTGTGCAGCTAATATGGTCATTGCCAACAATTCAGAGCGAAAGGCAAAGACTCTGTGGACAGAGAATGAAGAAGGCTCCAAGGTCCATTTTCGCCAGTTTTTTAATGCCTATGAGGAAGCTGAATATGTGGCCGGCGAGATCAGCAGGGGAAAAAGAGAGGGACTTTACAACTACCGGGACTGTGCTATTTTGTACCGCACCAATGCCCAGTCACGAATCTTTGAGGAAAAATTTATTTCTGCAAACATCCCCTACAAGCTGGTGGGAGGCGTGAATTTCTATGCCAGAAAGGAAATCAAGGATCTGCTGTGTTATCTGAAAACAGTAGACAATGCAAGGGATGATCTGGCTGTGCAGAGGATCATCAATGTGCCAAAGCGTGGAATCGGTGCCACCACTATGGGCCGTGTCCAGGACTATGCCGATAATATGGGAATCAGCCTGTATGAGGCACTTCGTGTGGCAGAGGAGGTTCCCTCTATTGGAAGAAGTGTGACAAAGATTGATTCCTTTGTGACCTTTATCCAGACCTTAAAGAGCAAAGCAGATGTGCTTTCAGTGGAGGATCTGCTTCAGGAGATCATTGACAGTACCGGCTATGTGGAAGCTCTGGAAGCAGAGGATACAGAGGAAGCCCGTGCCAGGATTGAAAATATCGACGAGTTGATTTCCAAGACCGTAGCTTATCAGGAGGCAATGGAAGAGCAGGAGCTTCCGGCTACCCTTTCCGGTTTTCTGGAAGAGGTAGCGCTGGTGGCAGATATTGATACTGTAGATCCTGATCAGGACTATGTGCTGCTTATGACTTTACATAGTGCAAAGGGACTGGAATTTCCGGAAGTATTTATGGTGGGAATGGAAGATGGAATTTTCCCAAGCCATATGACCATCAGCTATGGAGATGACGGGGAGCTGGAAGAAGAGCGCAGACTTTGTTATGTGGGCATTACCCGTGCCATGAAGGAGCTGACCCTCACCTGCGCCCAGCAGCGGATGATCCGCGGTGAGACCCAGTACAACAAGGTTTCCCGATTTGTAAGGGAGATCCCCCGGGAGCTGGTGGATCTGGGACACACCATTCAGGAGAAAAAGCCCAAGGCAGAAGATCTGATCCCCACACCTGCGAAATACTCTAAGATGAAGGAAATCCTTCAGGGAAGAAACTACAAGCCACGAGAGTTTAAAGTCACCAAAGCCGGTGCCTTGGATTATGAGGTGGGAGACACCGTGCGTCATATCAAATTCGGAGTGGGCATTGTGAAGAACATTGTGGAAGGCGGCCGTGATTATGAGGTCACAGTGGACTTTGACAAGGTAGGCGTGAAAAAAATGTTTGCAAGCTTTGCGAAGCTGAAAAAAATATAAGAAACTTCAAAATACAGATATTAACCTATGGTAAAGATCGTGTAAAAGTGGTATAATAACTATATCTGACAGACGAAGCCGACAAAGTCAGCTGACACTGATCACCAATTATAAAGAGAGGATGGTATCACATGAACATGAAAATGGATAAACTCGAGGAATTATTATCATTACTTAAGAAAAAAGAAGATGAGAAACAGAAAAATACAGTCCTCTGGGTACTGGCTATTGTTGGTGCAGTTGCAGCTGTAGCCGGAATTGCATTTGCGGTATATCGCTTCTTCGCACCAGATTATCTGGAGGATTTCGAGGAAGACTTTGACGATGAGTATGATGATTATTTTGAGGACGAAGAAGAGCCTGAGAAATAAGTTTGAATGAAGAGAAGGTATACGGGCATACAGCACTATGCTCTCCCGTATACCTTATTTTTTTGGAGGCAGATATGAAAAAAGGTGAGATTTACGAAGGAATCATTGAGAGAGTAGAATTTCCAAATAAGGGATATGTAAAAATAGATGGGGAAAACGTCATTGTAAAAAATGGAATTCCCGGACAGAAAGTCCGTTTTATGATCAATAAGAAGCGTTCCGGACGGGCGGAGGGAAGGCTTTTGGAAGTACTGGAGAAATCCCCTCTTGAAACAAGAGAACCGGTGTGCAGTAATTTTCCTGCATGCGGCGGCTGTATGTATCAGACCATGCCTTATGAGGAACAGCTGAAAATGAAAGAAACGCAGGTGCGCAGTCTTTTGCAGAATGCAGTGGGGCAGGATACAGATCTTCACTGGGAAGGGATTCACGGAAGTCCGATAGAATTTCAGTATCGCAATAAGATGGAATTTTCCTTTGGGGATGCCTTTAAAGACGGTCCCCTGACTTTGGGGCTGCACAAAAAAGGCAGCACCTATGATGTGCTTACCACAGATGACTGTAAGCTGGTACATCCGGATTTTAACGCCATTCTCTCTTGTGTGCTGGACTTTTTCACAGAGCTTGGAGCTGTCCATTACAAAAAAATGCAGCATACCGGTTATCTGAGACATCTTCTTTTGCGCCGGGGCGTTACATCCGGGGAAATTCTGGTGCATGTGATCACCACCAGCCAGGCAGAGTATGACTATGCCCCTCTTGTATCCAGACTTCTGGAACTGCAGCTGGAAGGAAAAATTGTGGGGATCATGCACATTATCAATGATTCTCTGTCTGATGTAGTGCAAAGTGATGAGACACAGCTTTTGTATGGACAGGATTATTTCTATGAGACACTTCTGGGACTGAAATTCAAAGTCAGCACCTTTTCCTTTTTCCAGCCAAATTCACTGGCTGCGGAGGTTCTGTATTCCATTGTACGTGAGTATATCGGAGATACAAAAGAGAAAGAAGTGTTTGATCTCTACAGCGGTACCGGCACCATTGCCCAGCTTCTGGCTTCTGTGGCAAAAGAGGTGATCGGAGTGGAGATCGTGGAGGAAGCTGTGGAGGCAGCAAAGGTAAATGCCGGTCTTAATGGCCTGACCAACTGCCGGTTTATCGCCGGAGATGTGCTGAAAGTGCTGGATAACCTTACACAGAAACCGGACATGATCATTTTGGATCCACCTCGTGATGGCATACATCCGAAGGCATTGCCGAAGATACTGGCGTATGGGGTCGAGAATATCGTCTATATTTCCTGCAAGCCCACCAGTCTGGCAAGGGATCTGCCGGCTTTTCTGGCAGCAGGCTATGAGATCAGGCGGAGCTGCAGTGTGGATCAGTTTTGCGAGACGGTTCATGTGGAGACTGTAGTCAAATTATCCCTCAAAAAAGATACACCTAAGATTGAGGTTACAATGTAGCCTGAAGAAGAGAGTAATTATACACCACAAGAAAAGGCTACTTATTAAAAATTAAAGAATATGTGAAAGACAAGTATGGAGTAAATGTGCATAGTTCTTATATCGCACAGGTCAAGCGTATGGGTGGTCTGGACATGGGCGAGAATTATAATAAGTCTAAGAAAGAGAATCCAGAGGTGAAGCAGTGTCCACAGGAGAAGGTGGAGTATATTAAGGATGCGTTGAGGTATTTCAGATTGATTTAGTAAAATTGATGGTATGTCACTACACGTTTTTTGAGAAATAGCTCGGTATGGTTACTTTAAATGGATAATTGACATTATGGTATATATACCATATAATATTTACAAAGGAGATTATATGACAGAATTTAAACTGATAGCATATGAAAAGGAAAATGGCGAAGTTCC
>CAKRRX010000183.1 GCA_934394595.1 uncultured Blautia sp.
TTTTTCTTTTCCTCACTGTTCTCAATATTCTTTTCGATAGCATTTTCAATATTTTTCCCAATCTGCGTCTTCTCTTTGTCCAGCTCTTCACGCTCACGGTTGAGCATTTCCCTGACAGATGCCTGAGCTTTACGAAACTCTTTTTCGAAATAAGAATTGATTTCTGCCCCGTAAAGCAAAAGATTCATACAGATATAAAGCCACAGCATAACCATGATCAGCGCAGTCAGGCTTCCATACATATTGCTGAATCCTGGAAACAGTTCAAAATACAAAGAAAAGAAATAGGAAAACAAAGACCAGCCTGCTGCGATCAGAACAGCACCTGGCACCTGGCTTTTCAGGGTAGCCTTGCGGTTGGGCAGCATTTTATATAAAATCAGGAACACCAGAAACAGTCCTCCAAACATAAGTGCAGTCCTTGCGCCGATGATCTTCCCGATGATCCTTCCTACAACCGGAACATATTTTCCGGCCATGACCTGGATCTGATTACCAAGAACCAGTAATAAAAGACTGGCTATAATGGCAATGCCAAATAAAAATGTATAAAAAACCGCATAAATCCTGGTCATAAGCCAGTTACGGGTCTCTTTTACATGATAGATCGTGTTCAGGCCATTTGTCAGTGACTGCATGGCTTTCCCTGCTGACCACAGTGCCATGATTGCAGAAATAGGGACTACTGCCGTACTTCTGCCATATACTTCCGATACAATGGCAAGTACAAAATTCTGAATATTATGAGGTACAAATGCCTTAATCGTGTCACTGACCATATTATAAGTCAGAGGCGTATAACGTATCATAGTCGTGAGAAAAAGAAGAAACGGGATAAAGGACATAATCAAAAAGTAAGCTGCCTGTGCAGCATATGCCCCTACATGGTCTCCATTGACCCTTTCCATAAAGCCCAGAAGAAGCTTTGGAACACTCTGTTTTTCTTTTTTCTTATCCATAGGATTTGCTCCTGTTGCAGTTTCGTAATTTTTTTGTATCATATCATGAAAAAGCCTGGCTGTCTATATTTTTCCCATTTGCAGAAATTCGTACCAGCTTCTTAAAACCTGTTCTGCTGACCAATGGTTTCCAGGGTAACATCTTTAAAAAAGTAATACAGGATTTCCTGCCAGGTATAGCCTTCCTTTGCCATCTCATTTGCACCATTCTGGCTCATTCCTACCCCATGACCGTACCCGGCCCCAGAAATCACCACTTTTTCATCCTGACAGATTTTCAAATCAAAATAAGAACTTGGAAGAAGACTTCCGCCAGAGGACATAGTCCCATCTTTTTCCGTTATCTGCTGATTTTGGGGAGATAAAAAACGGCGGATATCATATTCTCCATTAATCTGAGTATTTCCTTTCTCTGTGACGATTTTTATTCCTGTAACAGCCCCGGAGGCTTCCTTTTTATTGATCTGCAGATCCATCAGTGCACCTTCGCAGCCAAACAAAGCACTGTTTTTTTCCAGGTTCTTCCAGGGAATCTCCACTTGCCAGCTGCTCCAGGGGCTGTTCTGGTCAAAAGTACATTCCACACTTTTCAGATAAGGTGCATCTGTATCTGCTCCCCAGATTTCATCTGTACTGGTCACTCCGGCAGAAGTGGAAAAATAGTAGGCAGTGACTGGTCTTCCATTTTGACAGAGAATCTGTCCTCTTGTATTTTGGACAGCCTGGTTGGTTCTGGCTGTGGAATTAAAATTTCCATAAACCTGATAATTTACACTGTCATCTACATCTGCATCGTATTCCTCTTTCAAAGTACTGTTTTCCATCTGGCAGACTGCATACGTTCTGGCACAGACCGCCTGAGCCATAAGGGCCGCATCCTCATAGGAAGAGGGCATCTCACTTGGCACCACTTTTTCCAGATAAGTTTCCAGCGGCAATCTGTTTACCACCAGAAAGCCTTTTTCTGCTGCCCGGATCTCAATTATTCCTTTGTAGGATGGCGGATTATCCTGTCTTTTGATAGACGGAATCTGAATCTCTCCTTTTTGGGCTTCCAGAATAACCGGAAATGTCTGCTCTTTTTGATCTTCTGCTTGGTATACCCGTTGCACTCCATCCACACACACTGTGACAGAATCATGATAATAGGACTGATAGTCCGAATCCATAAGAAGAACCCGGATTTCCGGATCAGGGGACTCCTGCTGCGTTTTGCTCTCAGAGAACACTTCATCCGAATTACTTTCCTCCAGAATACTTTCCTCCGAAGCGCTTTCCTCCGAGGCACTTTCCTCCGAGGCACTTTCCTCACGGACATTTTCTGCCAGATTGTGTTTTTCCTCTTTCTCCTGGATTCTGCTCTGGTTTACTTCCACAGCCTTATAAAACAGCAAAAGCCATCCCAGAAACACAAATAAAAAATAATGGATTCCATAAAAAAATCTGGTTTTCTTCATACTTCTATTATATGAAGAAAACCAGAAATCTTTCTTATGGATTTTCCAAGCTGTTTATTTTCTTACGCCAAACTGATAAGCAGTAAAGGACTGGTATCTTTCTCCTGCTTCCAGTATTGGAGAATGGAAGGCTTCCACATTCACTGCGTCAGGCTCTACCTGTGTCTCCAGGCAGAAACCATGTCTCTTACTGTATTCGTGGCCATTTTTCCCCTTCTCATCTGTAATAAAATTACCGGCATAGAACTGAACACATGGACAGTCTGAAATCACATCCATAGTGATTCCGGATTTCTCACAATAAGCGCTGGCGATCACTCGTCTGCTGCCCTTGGCATAATTATCTGTCACATAATTGTGATCATAACCCCCTGTATATTTCAGCTGCTGGAAATCTGCCTCAATATCCTGTCCGATCTGCTTGGAATGATTGAAATCCATCGGAGTTCCCTCTACACTGGCATACTCTCCAGTAGGAATAGAAAATTCATTTACCGGATTGTACTCTTTTGCATGGATGGTAAGGTATGTATCCAGGATCTTTCCGCTGCCTTCTCCTGCAAGATTGAAATAAGAATGGTTCGTCATATTTGCCACTGTGACCTTGTCACAGATTCCGCCATAATAAATCTGGATGGTATTATTATCTGTAAATTCATATGTCACGGATACCTGAAATTCTCCTGGGAAGCCGTTCTCTCCATCTGGGCTGATACGGGAAAAAGTCACTGCATTTTTCTCCTGATCTACTTTCTTCACTTCCCAGATCTTCTTCTCAAAGCCATTGGGGCCACTGTGAAGATTGTTATCATTTTCATTCTTTGCAAGGTGATATTCCTGTCCATAAAGAGAAAACTTCGCTCCGGCAATACGATTTCCATTTCTGCCGATAATGGCACCGAAAAAGCAGCCATTCACTTCATACTGCTGTACATCATCATATCCCAATACCACATCTGTCAGCTTTCCGTCCTTATCCGGAACACACACTTTCACCAAAATGGCACCAAAATCCATCACTTCCGCATATGCTCCTGACTGATTCTCCAGACGGTACAGACTGATCTCCTCCCCTGAGGTCAGCTCGCCAAATTTTCTTACCGAAACACCCATAAATTTTCTCCTCCTGTACTAAAAATTCTAAAAAATCCCAGAATGCCGTTCCCTTTCTTTTGACGCCTAGCTAACCGCTAGGTGGGTATCCTCAACAGGACTTCTGTCTACCACGACGAGAGGTCTGACATCCGTACTGCGATCTTGGATTCCCTTGATGTCAATGTAGGTTCAAAAATAAAAGGGGCCTCGCACATCCCAGGATTCTTTTTTCTAAAAATATTATACTCTAGTGTATGTGTTTTTTCAACATAAAATCCATAAAACTTTTTACACTTATTTTACCGTAACTTTCACTTTCTTGCAAAGGCCATTCTGTGCATAATAATAGATCGTACAGGTGCCTTTTCCCTTGGCTGTGATCACGCCCTTGCTGTTTACAGTTGCTACCCTGGAATTGGAGCTGTAATGGCGGATGATCGCAACATGATTATCAATGCATCCATCGCTGTAAAGGAGCTTTGCCTTTATTGCAGCACTCTTTCCAGGCTTTAAGGTGACTTTTGATCTGTTCAGCTGAAGTTTTCTTACATAGCCAAAACCTCTTCCAGGTGTTGCCACATGGATGCGGACAGTTTTGGAAATGGTCACTTTCTTGCCATCTACCAGCTTATAGCCCACCACATAGTATTTGTAATAGGTTCCTGATTTCAGCTTCTTATGAGTCCACTTTGCAGTGCTTCCCTTTACGGTTTTCAGAAGCTTATAAGAGCTTCCGCATTTTGCACCGTAGATCATATAGCCGTCTGCATCTTTTGTTTTGCTCCATTTCAGTGTTATGGAATTCTTTTTTACAGAAGATTTCAGGCCGACACCTGTTTTTACCTTCTGCGTCTTTATTACCGGTGTAGGAGTCGGAGTCGGGGTGCTGGTGGGTACAGGAGTTGCAGTTGGAGTTGGCTTTGGAAGTGCAGGAATGGCTTCCGTCTCCACATATCCGCAGATGTCACAG
>CAKRRX010000184.1 GCA_934394595.1 uncultured Blautia sp.
GATCGGAATCTCCTTTGCATCCTCTCTGTCCAAAGCCCGGATCATCTTCGTGGCTTCATAACCATTCATCACCGGCATCATAATATCCATAAGAATCACATCAAATTCTCCTGGTCCGCTTTTTTGGAATATCTCCACAGCCTCCTGTCCATTCCAGGCTTTTGTCACAGAAGCACTTTCATTCTGAAGCATAAATTCAGCTATTTCCATATTCAGCTCATTATCTTCTGCCAGAAGAATATGCAGTCCCTTTATAGATTCTTCTGATGCATCTTTCTGCTCTTCACGTTTATCCGCATCCGAATCAATTTTAAATGGAATCCGGATCACAAATGTAGTCCCTGTACCTTCTTCGCTTTCAAAGGTAATGGTTCCGCCCATTTTCTCAACCAGCTTTTTGGTAATTGGCATTCCCAGGCCTGTTCCTGCATATTTTGTGCGGCTTCCAGTATGTTCCTGTGCAAACGGTTCAAAAATGCGTTTCTGAAATGCCTCTGCCATTCCGATTCCGGTATCCCGGCAGACAAATTCCATCATTGTCATCCCTGACTGTTCTGATGGAATTTCCCTGCAGCTGATATAGACACGTCCATTTTCCCTGTTATATTTCACCGCATTGGACAGGATATTCATCAGAATCCGTTTCACATGTCCTGGACTTCCCATAAGATTCCGATGTATGACTTCTTTTTCTTCCCACAGTATCCGGATATTCTGTTCTGCTGCCATCTGCTCGATCACAACAAGTATTTCCTCAGAAATGCTGCTCAGATTAAATGGAATATCTTCCAGAACCACTTCTCCAGACTCCAGCTTACTCATATCCAGAACATCGTTTAACAATTCCAGCAACATATGAGAAGCCGCTTTGACTTTTGCCCTGCATTCCGTCTGTTTCTCCATATCCTCTGCATAATGGTCTGCCACATTAAGCATACCGCAGATTCCATTGATCGGTGTCCGGATATCATGACTCATCCTTTGGAGAAATTCCGTCTTCGCCCGATTGGCGGCTTCCGCCTTTTTTGCTGCTATCAGAAGTTCTGCTTTATATTTTTCATCTTTTTCCAGTTCCTGTTTCTGGTGTACCAGATTGGTTCTATATGTCCAGAACCAGAATATACTGAACATCAGAAAATAAAGCAAAATAACGCTTATCATACTTAATGGTAGGTTATGAAACACTTCCGCATCCGGAAGATACGCATAAATATAATAATCCCTCTGCTTCAGCATGATTCCGTAGCATCCGGTTTCTTCATTCTTTAAATGATAAATGTGCTGACTGTCTGTATGCTTCTTCATTACCTGAACAACTTCATTGTCGGCTGTATTCTGCCCCAACAGGCTCTGATCATTGCTGGCAACAACGCTTCCATCGTCTGCAACAATAATCGTTCCATCTTTCCGAACACTATAACCATTTAAAAGGTCCTGTATAGTCAGAGTATAGTTTCTGGCAAATTCGGGAGATGTATAATAGTAGATTGCAACGATACCCGGTGCATCTTTTCTGGCGCAAGCTGCAATGTCGATATGTGACCCGTCTTGCCTGGTAAATCGTTCCGAATAAGATCTTTCTTCATATCCGGTAAAATCCATGATAATGTCTTTCTGCAGATACTCCGTAATCTCATTGGCCAGAGATTCATCTGTGCTGTATTCACAGTCCGTCTTTCCCTCTGCATCCAGTACAATGATACCATCCACCCAAAGAGTCTGCAGGTTTTCTTTCAGAAACTCCCGGCTTAGCTGGACGCCGTTTCCTGTTTCCATCTCTATATTCGTACTCATCTGTCTGGCGCTTTCAATGGCACGAAGGAGACTTTTGGATTCCGAAGATTCATTATAATGGGTGTAGGTGGAACACTGCACTTTAATATAGTTTACAATCTCCACCATTCTTTTCTCTGCTTCTGTCTTTTCCGCATAAAAAAAATAAAATAAAGAGACTGCAGCCACACAGATCCCAAGCAGACCGCCGATCACTTGGATTCGTTTTTCTTTTGTTTTTTTCTTAATACCCAAGATCATCCACCTCCAGATACTTCTGGGGATCATCCAGATATTTTCCGATGATTTTCAGAGAGGTGCCATCCTGACGCATTTCTTCCAGGGTCTGATTCATCTGCTCACAGATTCCCCGGTCATCGTTTTTTGCGAAGGCAACACCTATTCCGGTGATCATCAAAGGCTCTTCCAGGATACGAAAGCTTGCATCATAATCTTTCATATACTGGACAATAGATTCCTCATGTGCGGCAGCTGCATCTACATATCCCTTCCCCAAAAACGTGTAGATCAGTTCCCTGTGCCCAAGACTGATCAGATTTTCCAGTTTGGGGATTCTCGCATCTGTCCGGTTCAGAAAGATGCCTTCCGGTTTGGTGGTGGACTGGACGGCAAGGTTCTTTCCCTCCAGGTCACTCAGTTCATAAATATCACTGCTCTCATTTACAGCAACCACCTGACGGCTTGCTATGTACGGTCCTGCCCAGCGGTAATCATCAAGGCGTCCTTCCATGGAAAAACAGCCCATGATACAATCAATCTCCCCGCTCTCCACCAGTTCTTTTTTCTCCTCCCAGTTGATCTGGACAACGTCCACCTGATATCCCATTCTTTTGAAAGCTTCTGTAGCCAGTTCTACATCGATTCCTGTGGGGATTCCGTCTTCATTCAGATAATTGTATGGTGGATAACTGTCACTGCCAAGTGTGATGACAGGTTTTTCCGTTTCATTTTTACTGTTATCTTCATTTTTGCATCCTGCCAGGGTGGCCGCTAAAATACCCACAAGCAGAATGCCTGCAATTACTTTTTTTCTTTTCATTTTCCTTCTATTCCTGCTGTTATTTCGTTTTTTATCAGATCTGACTCCTTGCCATTTATCACCAGTGCCAAAAAAGCACTGCCAAACAGACAGTGCAGGTCATTTCTTGCAACTGGCTGCCATTTTACAGGCCCTATAGCTTTGCGTCGCAGACTTTCGCCTGTTTTGCCGATTACCCTATTACCGCTTTAATTTTACGAAAAAAGTTGGTTTTATTATACTCCCAAGCTCCACTATATACAAGAAAAACAGCTCCGTTTTAACGCCTAAAAACGTAAAAAAAAGAACAGCCGATATATTCGAACTGTTCTCTTATTATATTCACACTACCCTTTGTTTACTTTCCGAAATCCGGATATACCCATCCTTTATTTTTCTCCATCCACCTTTGCCAGCAGCTTACTGGTAAAAGTCCGGTTAAAGAAATGAATCACAGGCCCCAGACCAAATGCTGTGACTAATGTACCGATTCCAATGATACCACCTGCCAGATAGCAGACCAGCGCGCACAGCACATCATTGGACATTCTGTGCCAGAAATACGGGATTTTCGGCCAGCGCTCCGCCATGATCAAGGACAAACTGTCATAAGGCGCCACCCCTGCTTCTGTCATCTGATACATAGACAGTCCCAGACAGCAGATTGCAACACCAATGCACAAAACGATCAGTCTTCCCGGCAGTCCAGCAGGCTCCAGTGACAGTTTTTTAGTAAAAATATCATAAAAGAAGGTACAGATATACGCCAGAAATACGGCATTCACCACTGTACCGATTCCCAGAAATTTTCTTCCAAAACCAATTTCAATGAGAAGCAGAACGATGTTCACGATCAGCTGAAAATTTCCATAGGACATCCCCAGCTTGTCTGCCACTGCCATGTTCATTCCGCTGAATGGATCATTTCCCAGACCGGACAGCTTAAAAATCCCAACTCCCATACCGGCAAGAATGTTTCCGATACACATGATCAGCACATGCTTCCAGTTTATGTTCTTTAAATAATCCCCCATGTTTCTTTACCCCTTTTTTCCAAGAGGATCGTCTCCCCAGTACTTTTTATTATAGTCTCCCTATAAAAAATTTACTTTTGACAATTTTTTTAGAGCATGCTAATATAATTGATATAAAAGGTGCTGTCGATAGACGGTTGGTCCGTAGCTAATTAGTTGCTAAAATAACCTCAGTTTAGGCCCTGGCGGTTATTTTTGTGATTTATGATTATCCTTACCAAGTGTATATCCGATACCAAAGCAGGTTAAGCCGAAGCTCACTACTGCAATGAAGTCTACAATACTCATTGGCTTAGCCCTCCTTTTCTTTTGATTCCCTTATGGGTTTCTATGTAATCAGAGGGTCACAGTCCCTCTGTTGAAGGACTAACCGCCTACCGTTATGGCAGCACCCAAATGTAATTATATCATTTATATATTTTTTTTACAATGAGTTTTCTTTATTTCTCTGTTCTATTCCCCCAGCGTCAGCATCGTATCAATACAAGCCTTCGCTTTCACTCTCACATTCTCATCCAGACTGATTTCCTCGCCTCCCTGTCC
>CAKRRX010000185.1 GCA_934394595.1 uncultured Blautia sp.
AGATCTTGTCAAGAACTTTTTTCAAAAGTTTTTCAGATATTTCCAGGATGTTGTGCCGCTGTCATTTTCTTATCTGTATCAGCGACTAGATTACTTTGCCATAAGTTCAGTCGATTGTCAACAGTTATTCCAAATTTTCTGAAAACTAATTTATTTTTCAGTATTTCAGAAGCAATTTCTTGCGACAGCTTGTTTATATTACCACTACCGCAAGGAGAAGTCAAGCACTTTTTTCAAATTTTATCGAATCTTTTTTCAAAAACTTTCATACTTTTTTCACCCTTTTTTGTGCGAGCTCACTCGAAAGATTACTTTCCACTCTTCTATGAAATTTCATTCATATTTTTGCACTGTTTCAATAGTTCTCGATCTTATGCTGATGCAGATACTTTTCCCTGGTTGCAAGGCCGCCACGTATGTGCCGTTCTGATTTATTCAAATCTAGGACTGCACGTGCCTGTCTTGCCAATGTAGGATTCAGGCTTACCAGTCGGCTGGTAACATCCTTATGTACCGTAGACTTGGAAATTCCAAATTTCTTCGCTGTCTGTCTCACAGTCGCTTTTGTCTCAATAATATAGTTGCCAATTTCCACTGCTCGCTCTTCGATATAATCTTTCATAAAAAGCCCCTGCATGATTGCTTTTTACAATCTATGCAGGGAGAAAATTATGTATGCTTTATGAATTTCAGATTATGCAAATGATTTTGTCCGTCCTCCTACAGAACCCCCTTGGTGGACCACACACTTCCATTCAGGCGTTCCTCATACATAGTCGCCATGTCTAACGCCTTTCCGAATGCTTTGAAGCTGCTCTCTGCAATGTGGTGATTATTTACACCGTATAACTGTTTGATATGGAGATTCATACTTGCAGAATAGGAAACTGCATAAAGATATGAAGATATCGGAATTTCACTGCCTGTTTTGATCATTTTCTTTGTCAGAACGGAAGATCCTCATCCCAGAACTCTTCCATTTCTTCTTCACTTGCTTCGGAGAAATAGGTTTCCAGGTACTTATCATATGCTTCCATTGCTTTATCAATCTGTTTTTTGGCTTTCTTATTTCCAGTCGCCTCATAAAACTTTGATGCAGCTGTAAACATGATATCATTCTCATCTCCACATTCATCCGGATTAGGAATAAATTGATTGATTATCTGTTGGACCTTTCCATACTCCTTTTCCTGAGTCAATGCATAAACACTGGCCGTAGCTGCCACAATATTCTCCGGCTCTTTTTCTCTCCACTTGTTACAATACGCAACTGCTTCTTTTTCCCGTTTCAGATTCAGCAGTGCGGATACTTTACGGAACTTTAAATCTGAGCCAGTGTATTCTGGCCACCCGAATAAGTTCAAAAGATCCTCGCTGGCTTTCAATAAGAATTCATAATCCTCTCTCATATCAATCTCATCCAGACAATCCTCCAGCCAACCAGTGATGTCATAACCATAATCTGTTTCCTCTTCCAACAGTTCTATCTGTGGTGCATAATCTGGCTTAAGCTTCCGCTCTTCCTGAATGATTTCCTTCAAAAGCTCAAATGCCTGTATCCAACAGCTATCATCCGTATCTGCACCGATCATATTGCTATAACATTTCTCCGTCAGTTTATCAAACTGCTTCCATTTTTTATTTTTCATAGCTTATCATCCTTTCACCATTTGGAAATTTTCTCTAAAATCTATCTCTATCCAACGTCCGGATCACACGGGCGGGATTTCCGGCTACTACGGTATTTGGTGCCACATCCTTTGTCACAACACTGGCTGCCCCTACCACTGCATTTTCACCGATAGTCACGCCAGGAAGTATAGTGGCTCCTGCACCAATCCAGGCATTTTTGCAGATGCGGATATCTTTTACCGTAAGAATATCGCGCTCATAGAAATCGTGATTATTGGTAAGCAAAGAAACATTCAGTGCAATTCTGACATCGTCTTCAATATAAATATTTCCGGCAGACATACATTTGCAGTATGGCATGATCATCACATTATTTCCAATATGGATGTTGGCAGCCAGATTGGCATAAAAAGGCGGAAGCACACGGCTGTCTTTTCCAAAACCGCCTGTAAACAGTTCCTTTTGCAGTTCCTGGTACTCCTGTGATAAAGGATCTGCCTGATTCATTTTATATACAATACCTGTGGTTCTTTTTCCTTCTTTGGAACGCTCCGGGTTGGGGATACGAAGGTCAACACGCGTTTCTTCCATGATGTAGTTCTCCTTTTTGTCATAATGTCTGTCTTTTAATCGTTGGGACATGCAAAAACTCTTCAGCAAATTGCAGGAATCAATTTTCACGTTCCTGCTCTTTTCTGAAAAGATTATAGCAAAAGAGGCTTCCAATTACTATCATTTTCTTCTGGATCTTATGCAAAATGGGGATACACTGATTGCTGAAATGCTTTTTCAAACATCCTCTATTTTACAAGTTTTCACTTTTATATGGAATAAGCCACCAGAATCTGGTATCATAGAAGACGTTGAACGTACAAATTTATTTTAACGACAGAGGTGTTATGACATGAGTTGGTACAATGAAGCAGTTTTTTATCACATTTATCCATTAGGTTTGACCGGTGCCCCCAAGCAGAACGACTATGGAGAACCTGTTCACAGGCTGAATACCCTCCTCCCATGGATCGATCACATTAAGGAAATCGGATGCACTGCATTATATATTGGTCCATTATTTGAAAGTGTGGGCCACGGTTACGAAACCACAGATTACCGGAAGCTGGATTCCCGTCTTGGAACCAACGAAGATCTGAGCCATTTCGTTGCTGCCTGTCACGAAAAAGGCATCAAAGTCATTTTCGATGGAGTATTTAACCACACAGGGCGTGACTTTTTTGCATTTAAGGATATTCAGGAAAAACGCCAGAATTCACCTTATGTAAACTGGTACTGTAATGTGAATTTCTCCGGAAATACTGAGTACAATGATGGTTTTTCCTATGAAAACTGGGGCGGATACAATCTTCTGGTCAAATTAAATCAGCGCAACCCGGAAGTCCAGAATTACATCTGCGATGTGATCCGTTTCTGGGTATCTGAGTTTGATGTAGATGGCATTCGCCTGGACGCAGCAGATGTGCTGGATTTTGATTTTATGAAACAGCTGCGCCGCACTGCTGATGAGGTGAAGCCGGATTTCTGGCTGATGGGTGAAGTGATCCATGGAGATTACAGCCGCTGGGTAAATGGCAGCACACTTCACAGTGTCACAAATTACGCCCTGCACAAAGCCCTTTACAGCGGTCATAATGATCACAACTATTTCGAGATCGCACATACTGTAAAATATCTGCAGAATATGGGAGATCTGGATCTTTATAATTTTGTAGACAACCACGATGTGGAGCGTATTTATACCAAGCTCAGCAGTAAGGCGCATTTTGCCCCGGTTCACGTACTGCTCTATACCCTTCCCGGAGTTCCAAGTATTTATTATGGTTCCGAATTTGGAATTGAAGGGCGCAAGGAAAGGACTTCTGATGACAGCCTAAGGCCTGCTTTGAACCTGGCTGATTACGCCGATGCTGTGGAGAAGAATCCTTGCACAGCACTTATCGCAGCACTTGGAAAAGTTCGCCAGAATACTCCGGCACTTAACTACGGAAGTTATACAGAGCTTATGCTCACCAATCGCCAGTACGCTTTTGCCCGTGATCTGGACGGTGTACGTGTCATCATCACTGTCAATAACGATGACAATGCTTCTTCCATGGATCTTCCGGCCGGAAATGCTGCTGAGTATGTGGGGACGCTTACCGGGGAAAAGGTTGCTGTGGAAAATGGCCGCATTCATGTAACGGTAGCCGGAAACAGCGGCAATATCTGGGTTCCAGCTGGTGATATGCCGGAGTATAAGCCGGTGGAAATGAAAGTGGAAGAACTGAAAAAAGAAACTGAACCAACGCAACCAGAAGTCACGACCACCCCAGCTGCTGAAAGCACCATGACAGACTGTAAAAAAGATAGCATGACCTCTCATGCAGAAGCTGCTTTGGATGCAAAATCAACCTCCTCAGACAGTACTGACGTTGCTTCATCTGAATGCTCCGAAAAAGAAACTATTTCCAGTGCTTCTTCTGAAGTAACCGTAGACTGGTCCAAAGCCCCAGAAGATATGTCTGTAGAAGAACTCCAGGCCGGTATCCTGGCAAAAATGGCAAAAAATGGCCCGGTGACAGACCAGATGAAGAAAACCGTTTATGACAACATCTGGCACGATTCCCTGGTAAACTGGCTGAAGAGTTTTCGGTAGGTTTTCATTGATAAAAACGAATGCAAAAATATTCTAAAAGGGACAAAACTCTTTTAAAAGGCTGGAACGCGCTCTGGTTCCAGCCTTTCTTTTCA
>CAKRRX010000186.1 GCA_934394595.1 uncultured Blautia sp.
ATGCGTGTAGCAGCTGAGAATGGTGCTACTGCTGGTAAGACTGATCTTGCAAAGCGTGCAAAAGCAGCTAACCTTGATGCAATCCATGATACCGTTCATGAAATGGCAAGAGATGAGGCTAGACACGGAAAAGCATTCGCTGGTCTCTTAAAGAGATACTTCGGCTAATATTTAGCACTTCCAGGAGGGTGGGACGAAAGTCCTGCCCTCTTTTTGTGTGGAAAAAATATGGAAACTCGCGTCTACCACCCACTTCAAAAATAACAACTGTGGAATTTGAAAAAGTGGAAATTATTTGCGGTGCGTCTGCGCCTTATTTTCAAGTTACATTAAGTAAAGAAAGGAGCAGGGCATACGCCCTGCTCCAAGTTATTCTAAATGACAGTCCAAGCAACTGTTTTTTCTTTGCGTCAAATTCCTCCTGTGTAATTACACCGCCGTCAAGCAACTCTTTGTATTTTTTCAATATAAGATAAAATAACTGTAATCGCCAGTCCTATGATTATTACAATTTGACTTTTTCTTGAATTTTTCGTTCAGTTTTCCTCTGTATTTTTCCTCTAAAATTTATTGCTGATCGCGATAATCTATAAAAACATACTCATGTTCCCCTGATTTTGCCTGAAACAGCTCAATTTTTGCATTGTATTCCGGCAGATCCCATTCCGAATAATTTTCCACCTCTACTGTTCTGTCAAAATAACTCTGTAAATTCACAAATTCATCATATGCAAAACCAACTGTCCCACTTCGATGCTCGATGTCTGCATTTGCTACAGGTTCACCGTATTTATCCGTAATTTTTGCCTGAAGTCCTGCAAAAACATCACTGTAGGATTCGTCGTCTGAACCGGCTACAGATGCATGCAGATCAACCAGTCCTCCCTCATCTCCCTCATATACACAGGTAATAGAGGAACGATATCCTTCCAGATCAATTTTAAATGACAGCTCACTTTCCGGGCTTTCGCTGCTGTAACCCTGCATGAAATACTCATCTGCAGATGTATAGGTAGTGCGCATTTTAGGGCAATTTTCTGCTGTTTTTAACTTTTCATTAACCTGCTCTCTTGTATCCCCAAATTTAATATCATCTACTAATTCAAGCGATGACGTTTCTTCCACATCTTCTGTTTTTTCTGCATTTTCTGTATTTTCTGCTATCTGATCCTCCAGGGAGATATCAGCTACATATCTGTCAACGATCAGGATTGCATCTCCTGTATTGTCAGATAAAGTAACATTAACGGATGCTTCAAATGTTAACAAGTCTTCCAATGATGTGATATGTTCGGAACCACCACTGGAAGCCTGCGGATTTTCCGGATAAATCGTACAGGTATATCTGGCTGCATCATTTTTTTTGCCAGCTTTTGTCTTCATAGTGTCGTTTCCAAAGACTACAGTATAGCCATCAATATAAGCACCGTCTACCGAAACTGAGCAATCCACATCATGCTCCTGATTTTTGTTTTCAATATTTAGATTGACAGAATACGTTATGAACTCATTTACTCCCATTCCTTCATTATAGCTTTCTCTCTGAACAGACTCGATTTGCATTTTTACATTTTCATCATCGATCACTGTGTATGCCGGATCAAAGTTAATGATATTATCTCCCTCTGCACTGCTGTCCGTAACGGTATCCTCAGTCTCCGCTGTAACGGTAACAGTATTAAAAGCACCGCCGCATAAACATCCCAAAACACCTGCCATCATTAAAAATTTCTTTGTCATAATTGCCTCCTTTTTTTACATTTGCCTGCATTTTTCACCCCATCAAACCAGGCCAATTATCTGTTATTCTCCATATATTTTGTTTATAACAGATATTTTATTATGATATCAGGGGCAAAAGGTCAAAAAGCTGTTCATGCTTGCATGATAAAGCTTTTGAACTTGGGCCCCGCCGAACATGAGGAAGTAGCGATTTACACAGTAAATCAGCGGATTCCGAATGTTCGAGAATTGCGGGAGCAGCTTCGCTGCGAAGCAATTCGTGGATATCAAGTTAGGGGCAAAATACCTTTGACCTTAATAATTTATTATATAACAATTTCATCTCTAAAGTAATTAACTGACAGCATAGTATCAGAAATGCCAGGGCAATAAAATCTGCTCTGGCATTGCAATTCCAATATTCTCAATTATTCAAAAACTGCATTAGCGGTATCCACCGGATGCCCTGCTTTATTCTCAATATCTGTATCATTTCCGGCAAAGGTACTTCCTGTAAAATTGAGGACTTCATCCCCAGGCAGATTATCAATGCAAACTGCGGTTTTATTTCCTGTGAAGGTATTATTCTCATAATCGGAAGAGGTTCCATAGGCAATACTGGTATTGAATTTCAGTGCAGTGTCATTGTCTGCAAACGTACAGTCCATTGCCGCAACCCAGGCTCCATTTTGGGACATAGCCGCAATATCCCATCCCTCAAAGCAACACCGGGAAAGAGTAACAAAACAATAGGCGTTCAGCCCTGTTCCGGAATTTCCCAGGAAACGGATTCCGGATAAATCTGCATAATTTCCGTTCTGTCCTTTCATATTGACAGTTCCCGTAAAAGTGGTTGCCTCATCTCCATCTGTGTTTCCATAAATTCCCCAGACCCGGTCTCCAAAGGTAATTTCGCCCTCATAAGTAACTGCCGGAAGATGCAGGTATACAGGTGTATCCAAAGGAAGTTCCTCTTCAATGGAAGTCAGCAGGGCATTTAATTCCTCTGTGGTCTCCATCGGCGTGTCTTCCGCCGAATAAGTCACTGCCGCCTGCTGCTCTATGGTCAGTTGTGTACTAAGGGAAATGGTATCTCCATTTTTCATGTTCAGCGTCCACACAATATCATTGGTACCGCTATCCGAGAAAAAGGAAATATCTGAAACATAAGCTGCATTTGGAAAGCTTTCATTGTGAACCGGATCTACAAATTCCATTTTCTTTGAATTTTCATCAGGCTTTGTCTCTACCTTGCAGGACTCTACTTTTCCATTGAATTCTTCCCAGGCCAGCTTTCCGGTTTTCTGATCAAAAACATACATCTGACAGGGAAGAGCGCTTTGCATACCCTCTGACAAGGTATCAATACGTTCTTCCTGAGAGGCACCATTTTCGCCACCACTCTGGGAATAAGTCAGTAATATCTTATAAGTCTTATCCTTATCCGGATAATCCACCTGTGCCCCGCCTTCATAGGTTTTTGGACTGTAATGCATGAAAAATGCCAGTCCCACAGCAGTCACCACAATCAGTACTGCCAGTACTGTCACGGCTTTCTTTTTCCATCTTCTGGGCGGTGTTACTTCTTTCTTTTCATTCTGAACTGCTGTGCAGTGCGGGCAAAAAGAGGCATCCTCAGGAAGAGACTGGCCACAGTTTACGCATTTTTTGCTCATTCTTTTTCTCCTTTTCATAAGTTCCTGCTACAATATATTGATGATTAATATTCCCTACATCCTGCAAGGAATTATCCATCTCAAGTTATAAAATCTCCATCAAATGAAGAATATTTTTATATCTTTTATTCGGATTTACCATAGTACATTTCTGCACGATCCTGCCCATTCTGCCGCCGGCAAGCTTCCGTGAGGGATGCTCTCCTGTCAGCATGATATTAAGCAGAACACCCAGTGCATAAATGTCTGTACGCCCGTCAGACTGGGAAAGTCCATACTGCTCCGGCGCAGCAAAACCTGTGGTTCCAAGGATCTGGGTATCCTCCTGGATTTCATTTTTGTATACTCTGGAAGCATCAAAATCAATCAAAACAGCTTCGTTTCCCCGTATGATAACATTATCCGGCTTCACATCTCTATGTACAACACCCATGGAATGAAGCACCCACAGGGCCTGACACAGCTGTCTGGTAATCTGCTTTGCTTCTGCCACAGACAAAAACCCTCCCTCCAGAAGTTCCCCAAGGGTATCCCCCTGTACATATTCTTCCAGCAATGCAGTCCTGCCATCTTTTTCCCCTACCTCCATGATCCTCGGAAGATTCGGACAGGAAATGCCCAGCAGCATCTGGTAAACTTCACTATTTCCGTAAAAAAGCCTAAAAATATAACGGGTGCCGCTGTCTCTATGCCGTACAATCAAGACCTCGCCCCGTTCACTTTTCTTTATCACCCTGAGCGTATCAAATTTCTCATGAACCGCTTCTAATAGGCTGTCATAAATATTCATATTCCCTCACTGTATGCTGTGTGCATATTGCTTTTCAAATTTTATCATAGTATGATATCAGGGGTAAAAGGTCAAAAAGCTGTTCATGCTTGCATGATAAGGCTTTTGAACTTGAGCCCCGCCGAACATGAGGAAGTAGCGATTTACACAGTAAATC
>CAKRRX010000187.1 GCA_934394595.1 uncultured Blautia sp.
CATCTGAAATACCCTCAGTTCCGCGAAGAAGTAAAACGTGCCGGCCTGAAAATGCACGTCTGGACCGCCGATAAGCCAGAACACATCCAGCTTGTAAAGGAAGCCAGAGCTGAAGCTGTGATTACGGATTATCCGGATAGAGCGATTGCGTTGGTATAAAAATCGGGTTTACCATATCAGGCAATTATGATGATGCATAAAAAAGAAAAAATGAGTTAAAAGGCGGAATCTCCAAAGAGGATTCCGCCTTTTGGGGGAAAGGATATTTTGGAAAATCGTCCGTAGGTAATAAAGAAAAATAAATAATAAATATAGAAAAATAAATAATAGCAAATATATTACTTGTAAATCAGCACTGACAATGTTACTATTATAAAAAGCATATTTCTCATATAGTTCATGGCAATCTGCCATCTGATTTATCTAATTGCATTTCAGAAATTCATGCTTTGAAACCCTTTAAAATTCAAAAAGCAGGAGTTCTGAAAGTAATTGCCGGATAGTAAGTGCAAGTTGTATTTTCTGACTCCTGTCCGAAAAGGAGGACCAGCTTATGGTAAACAGAAACTACAAGGATACTATATTCAGAATGCTCTTTTCCGACCGGGAAAATCTGCTTTCGCTTTATAATGCGATTAATGGAACATTCTATGATAATCCGGAAGAGTTGGAAATTGTGACACTTGAGAATGCTATTTATATGGGAATGAAAAATGATCTGGCATTTATTATTGACACGAATCTTTTCCTGTATGAACACCAATCAACTTACACACCGAACATGCCCCTGCGGGATCTTTTCTATATCTCAGCAGAATACCAGAAGCTGGTGAATCAGAAGTCTCTGTATTCGTCAGCATTGCAGAAAATTCCAGCACCGAATTTTATTGTATTCTACAATGGGATGGATAAGAAAGAAGATAGATGGGAGAACTGTCTGTCAGAAGCGTACGAGAATTTGTTCGGTGAGCCGAAGTTGGAGCTAAAAGTAGTAACTTTAAATATTAATGAAGGCCGAAACCGTGAATTGTTGGAGCAGTGCCAGACTTTAAGAGAATATGCAGCATATGTAGCACTGGTACGTAAATATGCAAAATCTATGGAATTAGAGGCAGCAGTGGAAAAAGCTGTAGACAAATGTATTCATGATGGAATTCTGGAAGAATTTCTTCAAAGGAATAGAGCGGAGGTTATCGCGGTGAGTATATTTGAGTATGACAAAGAAGAGGAAGAACGAAAGTTGAGAAAAGCAGAATTTGAGGCGGGGGAACAGAGCGGAATAGAGAAAGGAAGACAACAGGAAAAACAGGAAATAGTTCAGACATTAGTGGAAAATGGAATGTCTGTTTTGGAGATTGCAAATATGCTTAAAGTCAGTGAAAAAGATGTTTTGGAAATGGTGAAAATGAAATAAAAGGTATAAACTTGTAACATAAAGAACAGAAGAACAGGGTACATTTTACTATGCAAATCATTGGTACATATTTTTATATGTCGGTTTGTTTGTGAAATGTACCCTGTTTTGCATGTTCTGATAAAATTTCTCAATTAAAAACAGGAATGCTAAAGCTTATCAGCTTGATAACATATACCCCTATAGGTATAATAGCTGCATACCTATAGGGGTATAGAAAAGAGGAAAATTATGAAAAAGCTAATCGAAAAGTTAGAAGAGTTGCTTGATCTAGGCGGTACCAGGAAAGACATTATTTTTCTGGTAATATCTGGAATTGCTGTCATCCTAAGTCTGCTTGGGATCTCTCCGTTTCCTTTTGACATGTCATGGATTGCCATTGTACTGTGTGGTTTCCCCATTATCCTGGAAGCCATCATCGGCCTGGTAACCGAATTCGATATCAAAGCAGACGTTCTTGTATCCCTGGCGCTGATTGCTTCTGTCTGTATCGGAGAAGATTTTGCAGCAGGAGAAGTAGCGTTTATCATGCAACTTGGCGGACTTCTGGAAGAGCTTACCGTAGCAAAAGCCAGAGCCGGAATTGAGAAGCTGGTGCATCTCACGCCTCAGACTGCAAGGGTGATAAAAGATGGGAAAGAAATCATTATCCCAGCGGAAAAAGTTCAGGTAGGCGATATTCTCCGGGTACTTCCTGGTGAGGGAGTGCCGGTAGATGGAATCATTATTTCCGGACAGACCTCGGTGAACCAGGCAGTCATGACTGGCGAATCCCTTCCTGTAGATAAGACTGTAGGAGACGAAGTATCCAGTGGAACGGTGAACCAATTCGGAGCTTTTGAGATGAAAGCATCCAAGGTTGGCGAAGACAGCTCTATTCAGCGAATGATCCGCCTGGTTCAATCTGCAGATGCTGGTAAGGCGAAGATCGTTGGAATCGCAGACCATTGGGCTACTTGGATCGTGGTAATTGCTTTGACTGCCGCAGCTCTTACCTGGCTGATTTCCGGCCAGATCATCCGCGCCGTAACGATTCTGGTTGTATTCTGTCCATGCGCCCTTGTTCTTGCAACCCCCACCGCAATTATGGCTGCCATCGGAAACGCCACAAAACACGGCTTTCTTGTTCGTGAAGGAGATGCCCTGGAACGGCTTGCCCGGGTAAACGTGATTGCATTTGACAAAACAGGAACTTTAACATACGGCACGCCAAAAGTAGTTGCAGCCGTCAGCAACAACGAAAATTATAACAATAATGATATTTACAGATTAGCAGCATCAGCAGAACAGATGTCGGAACATCCTCTTGGAAAAGCGATTGTGAACTGCTGTAAGAAAGAAGGGGTAGCACTTTCAAAGGCGGAGAACTTCCAGATGATTCCTGGACGTGGTGTTTGTGCTGTGGTAGACGGGAAAAAGGTTCTGGCAGGAAATCCAGAGCTGCTGAAAGAGAATGGTGTAGATGTTGATGTACATATCAAAGAATGCGTAGATGTTGGGAGCGAAAATGTAGGAAGTAAAGAAGTGTTAGCTGCAAATGCTAAAGGTGAGGAAAATAGTTCTGCAAATTTTTCCGCTGCGAAAATCAGTAAGGAGCTTTCTCCTAAAAACACAGAAAAATTTCAAGACAATTTCAACCCGGAACAATACATAAAACTGGGCTGTACCGTAACTTACGTAGCAATTGATGGCAATTATGCAGGTTTCATCGCCCTTTCTGATACTCTTCGGGAAGAAAGCACCGCCATGATCGACTCCCTGAACAGTCTCATGGTCCAGCCTGTGCTTTTGACAGGAGACCACGAAAACGCTGCGAAGACCATTGCCTCTCAGCTTCATATCAATGAAGTACGCGCTAATTGCCTCCCAGAAGACAAGCTGAAATACATTGACAGCTACCAGCAGGAAAACAAAATGGTTTGCATGATCGGAGACGGAATCAACGATGCCCCGGCTTTGAAGCGGGCAGAAGTAGGAATTGCCATGGGAGGTGTGGGAAGTGATATCGCAGTAGATGCAGCGGACATTGCTCTTGTAGACGACGAGATAAAAGAGCTTCCGCACCTGATCGCCCTTTCCAAGCGTATGATGACCATTATCAAGCTGAACATGACCTTTTCTATGACCTTGAACTTTATTGCAATCGTACTTGCCATTACAGGAACCCTGAACCCCATTGTAGGTGCTCTTGTCCACAATGCAGGATCTGTACTTGTAATTACAAACTCTGCTCTTTTATTAAAATATGATCTGTAGAGAGTTAAAAAAAGGACTGTTGCCTTTAGAAAATGCAAGGATTCAAGGGGAAAGGCAGAGATGTCTTTGCTCCTTGAATTGTGTTGAAATTGAATAACAGGCATTATGTCCCCCCAAAAAAAAGAAAATGAAAATATAGTACAAAATATTGGACTTTATATGAACGCAAATATCTTTTTACAGGTGGATTGTACTTTATTAAGAGCATGCTCCAAACCGATTGACTAGGAAATCACTATCCCGTATACTACATATTGTTAAACCAATAACAATTCTTCAACATACGCGGAGAACTATAAAATAAAGAAAGAGGTACAAGAATGAAAGATTTTGCACAGTGGGAAGGCTTCGAAGGAAGTCGTTGGAAAGAACAGATCAACGTTCGCGATTTTATCCGTCACAATTATACCCCTTATGACGGAGATGATTCCTTCCTGGAAGGTCCGACAGAAGCTACAGATAAGCTGTGGGGAAAACTGCAGGAGCTGCAGAAAGCAGAGCGTGCCAACAACGGCGTTCTTGATATGGAAACTAAAGTTGTTACAGGACTTACCGCATATGGACCTGGATATATTGATGAGGATCTGAAAGGCCTTGAGAAGGTTGTAGGACTTCAGACAGACAAGCCTCTGAAACGTGCGTTTATGCCATACGGCGGAATCAAAATGGC
>CAKRRX010000188.1 GCA_934394595.1 uncultured Blautia sp.
ATCCAGATTTAATTCTATTTTTTCATTTTGGAATCTTCCATAAGACATTGCCCCGATGGTTCCATTTCCAAGGGGCAGTGCTTCATTCCAGGCCTCTGCTGGTTTATCAAAAGTAAGTGCTAAGCGTTCCATAGTTCAATCCTCAATTATAGAAAAATATATTTTTGTTAAAGACCATTTTAACATCAATGTCATGACATTAATAAAAAATTTACTACAATAATTTTAAAGGAACTAACTACTTTTTTCAAGTGTCAGCATATTCCGAAACTGAGTATGTTCCATTTATCAAACATGCCCGGATACAATTGTGTTTTTTAATTCTCTTGCCGCAGCACCTATAGGATGCTGGCTGTCATATACCAGAC
This sequence comes from uncultured Blautia sp., assembly GCA_934394595.1. Taxonomy (GTDB): domain Bacteria; phylum Bacillota; class Clostridia; order Lachnospirales; family Lachnospiraceae; genus Blautia_A. Next base: position 369 of record CAKRRX010000188.1, read on the forward strand.
AGATCTGGCGCTCTGGGATTTCGTCCTTTAATGGGATTTGTATGATTTCTTTTTTCTTTAGGGATGGTGCTGCCATTGGCTGAGGTAAAAAGGCAAGGCCAAGATCGCATTTTACCAGGGGCAGGATCTGGTCTGTGGTGGCTGCTTCTGTATCCGGGGAAAGATCCAGACCACGGGATAAAAATATACTGTTGTAGAATTTATAAGTCATGGTTTCCCGTCCAAGGGAAATCAGAGGATAATTTTTCACCTCCCGAAGGGAAAGCTCTTGGCTGCCAAGTGAGGTAAAAGTAGTTCCTCCAACCAGAATCTCCTGAAAAGGCATAAGCATGAAATTAACGTCCATACTATTATTCCTTTTCTTATGATATATCATGATGTTAGGCGGGACCCAAGTTCAAAAGCCTTATCATGCAAGCATGAACAGCTTTTTGACCTTTTGCCCCTGATATCATCATATCATAAAAGCTAGAGCCTTTTTCAAACACGCTCTAAGACAGGACAATAAGGTGCTGCCGGAATCCTGGGATTTGTTAAATTTTTCTTGTTTTTACAACGCATAAGTGCTATTCTATTCACAAGTTAATATGTTAAAGTAATTACTTGAGTAATAACTATTTTCCCAAAGGAGAATTACATCATGGAAAACATAAGTTACGGAAAAATTGTTCTGATCGGCGCAGGTCACGTGGGATCTGCGATTCTGGATTCTCTTCTGCGAATGAATCTTGCAGATGAAATCGTTGTCATAAACAGAAATGAGAAAAAAGCATTGGGCGTGGTTCTGGATGCCAGTCACACCACTGCCTTTGCATATAGTGCTAACGCCAACATCCGTGTAGGTACTTATGAAGACTGTAGGGATGCCCAGATTATCATCAACACCGCAGGCCCCAGCATTCAGCCGGGCAACTCTCGGGATCGCATGGTGCTGTTGCAGACTAACGTACAGGTGATGAAGAAGATCATGGAACAGATTACTGCTTATACACGATCAGCAATCATTATCAATGTTTCAAATCCTATGGATGTTCTCACATATATAGCACAAAAGGAGTTTCATTATCCCCGAAATCTTCTGATTGGTACAGGCACACTCCTTGATACCGCCCGCTTCAACAAAATGCTCGCCGATCTGTGCGGTGTAGATGCCAAAAATGTTACCGGTTTTGTATTAGGCGAACATGGTGGCACCAGCTTTATTCCATGGAATGCAGTCAATATTGTCGGAATTCCTTTTCATGATTTCCAGAAACAGTTTGGACTGAAAGAACCAATCGACTGTGAGAAACTGCTTCACGAAGTAAAAGTCAGCGGTCTGGATATTGTAGAACTGAAAGGCTATACAAGCTCTGGCATTGCCCTCAGCGTCTGCCGACTTGTAGGAGCAATTATGCGAAATGAACGTGCTGTTGTACCTGCTTCTGTTGTTCTGGAAGGGGAATATGGGTTAGAGGGAGTTGCAATGAGTCTTCCTTGTGTGATTTCAAGAAATGGTGTAGAGCGGACACTGCAGATTCCACTTGATGAAGACGGGGAGAAAAGTCTTATGCTCTGTTACAATTATCTTCGTGGAATAATTGAAAGTATTTCCAGCACCGCTATTTAAAAAAGGTATTTTCTTTTTTGGTCTTTTTTAAGCGGTACATATTCTGGTCTGCACGATCCTTGATGGTTAGAATATCTTCACCTGAAAAAGCACAGGAACCAAAAGAAATGGTTGGTAAAAAGTCCAGTTCCTCCCTCTTTTCATCTAAAAGTGCTATGAATTCATTCAGACATTTTTCTTGTTGACTTACATTTTTCAAAAGTACACAAAACTCATCACCGCCTATGCGATAACAATATCCAAATTTTGCATAGGCTTTTTTTATGCAATATGCAATTTCAGAAAGACAGATATCTCCTTTCAGGTGGCCATATTGATCATTTACTTTCTTGAAGTCATCCACATCAAATACCACCAGCACTCCGTCTGTCCTTTTCATCTCAGAGGTATGGTTTAAATAACTGTTCTGGTTTAACAATCCAGTCAGAGAATCCAGCTGAGTCCACATTTCATTACAATAGATAAAATACAGTACTGAAAGTAATGTCACGCATAACCATGTTACATGTAGATCAGGTAATGTAATCTGAATAATGGTTTCGGCAGTTAAAAAGACAATCAACGGATAAATAAGTGTTCGGCTTCGGTTCTGAAATTCTTTTGCAGTAATAATAGTAGTTACAGAAAGATACATAATCGCCATAAAGTACATGAATATATAAATATAAAAATAAGGACCACGTGAATAGATATTCTCTGCACTGACAGAGAATACAAGGCCAAACGGAACCGATACAGCAAGAAAAATCAGATATACAATTTCACAATACATTGCAATTTTCATTTCACGTCTGATTGCAGTCTTTTTATCCAGTACATATACGAGGCAAATAGCGACAGACGGTGATAACCCGAATCCGAGATAATTAGAAACAATATTTAACCAGCGATATCCTGCAGGAGTTTTATCCACTGCCAGGGTTATCACCTCCAGTACAGAAATAGCAGCAATCAATATAAAAGCAAAGAGAAAACCACGTTTTTGCTTGAAATTCAGTGCTTCGCTGAATTTAGTAAGAATGCACATAAAAATCAATACAAACAGATCAATGGCGGTTAACACATAAAAATATTCGTTCATCAAAGATTCCTCTTTTCTCTAAACTTACCTTCCTTTCTTTCAATAATAACATTGTTTTGAGGGACAATCAAGTCAGGAGGCAGATATAAAAAAGGACATAACTTCAACGTTTTAGAAGTTACATCCTTTTTTATTATATATCTAAAGAAAAAGAAAGCACCAATCCTTATGCTTCTTTTTTTTCACGATTTAATGCATCGATAACTGCCGTATACATTGGTTTTGCCTGGGGCGCAGCTCCAAGCAGCTCAGCCAGAGTCATGCCATAAGCGAACTGGATCATAGGCCCTTCAAGCATTCCCGGTGCCATCTGATTAAACATTTCCACTGCAAGAGGTTCTGCTATAATTTCACCAAGTGTGCTGTCCATACTGAAACGTTCTACTGCAAGACAGGTTTTGGTTTCGTACTCATAATCATAAATTCCGGAACCAACCTCATACACTTCCTCTTTCTCCGGAAGTACGATCACTGCTGTAGTATTTGCCGGAACTTCTACATGCACATGGATTTTTCCATTCTTGCAGGATGTCTTTGTCACAATCTTTCCGTAAACGGATTCAAACTCTGTGCCCCACTCTTCAATGCCTTTCACAAACATGGGTTTGACCTGAAATTTCTTATATCCCGGCTCTAACTGGGATAATCCGGCAACCTTACGGTACATCCAGTCACCTACAGAACCATATGCATAATGATTCAGCGAATTCATTCCGGATTCGTCAAAGGTTCCATCCGGTTTGATGGAATTCCAGCGCTCCCAGATAGTTGTTGCTCCCATGTTTACTGCATAGAGCCATGATGGATAATCCTCTTTCATAAAGAGAGTCGCTGCCATCTCATGCTCTCCATTTTCAGAAAGTGTATGACAGATATAAGGTGTTCCCACAAATCCTGTAGCCAGATGATTTTTGTGGTTGGCAATATTCGTAATCAATGTATTTAAAATGCGTTTTCGATCTTTTTCTCTTGCAAGATTAAAATACAGGGAAAGAATTGCACCTGTCTGTGTTTCACTTACAATACGGCCTGTCTCTGTATAATATTCTCTCTGGAATGCATCCAAGGTTGTTTCGTACAGATTCCCATATTTTGCTGCTTCTTCCGCTTTTCCAAGCACCTCTGCTGTTTTTTTCACAAGCTCGGTCACATACAGATAGTATGCATTTGCGATCATATATTTGTCCGTCGCACCAGTTCTGTCTGCGCTCTCTTCTTTATCCAGGGCAAGCCAGTCACCATACTGGAA
>CAKRRX010000189.1 GCA_934394595.1 uncultured Blautia sp.
GTATGGGGCTCTTGACTGCTGTCCATCACGGAATGTGGTGTCAGTGATCCAGATATCATCTGGCATATGATGAGGAACCACCCTGTCGTTGAACGCGATCTTCGGTACTTCGGAATATGGAAAAAGATTTCGGAATACATTGGGAGTTGCAACATCCACAAGTGGATACATATGCTCCTCTAACTGAAGCAGGTTCGTATGGCGGTTCATTGAAACACGTCTGTTTTCCATTGATACATCCTCCTCGTTTACAACTCTTTGTCCATTGTACTCAATTAACATGCCACAGTCAAGGATTTTCGCACTGTAAAGTGATAATTCTTTATCAATGTAAGGGTTCCCGGCCCCGTTTCGTCCTCCATTTCCTGTTGGCACTTCAGAATTCCAGAAATTTCCGTCTGTTAAATCTGCCCCAGCCCTGTTGGTTTCTTGGACGCCCCATATCCTCCGCACTGTTCATCAGCATGGTTTTGATATCCACATTGGTAAGGGTAGTATCTTTTTCCAGGGCACAGGCAATGGCTCCGCTGACAAGAGGTGTGGACATGGAGGTCCCGCTTTTTATCCCATAGGAATACGGTTTTCCTGGAATACAGGACATGATCTGATTTCCTGGAGCTACAATGTCCGGCTTGCACACGCATTCTCTGGTAGGACCTCTTCCGGAAATCCCACTGCGACCTTCCAGCATATCGCTGGAGCCTACTGTAATCACCTTTCTGCTGTTTCCCGGAGCTGTGATACTTCCAGGTCTGGGGCCCTGATTTCCTGCTGCAGCTACAACCACCATTCCCTCATCCCATAACTGTTCCACTTTTTCGATCAGTTCTGTATGATCCTTTTTGGAATTGCAGGTAGTACCTACAGAAATATTGACTACCCGGATTCTGTATTGCTGCCGGTATTCTCGGATCCACCGAAAAGCTCTCAGCACATCTTCCTGACTGCCATTTCCGTAGCGATCCAACACCTTCAGAGAAATGATCCCACAGCCAGGCGCTGCACCTCTGTATTTTCCCATAGATGCAGTACCATTTCCTGCTAGGAGTCCTGCCACATGGGTGCCGTGTCCATTGTCGTCATAGGGCAATCTTTTATAAGACAGAAAATCATAAAATGCCCATATCCGCCCTGCAAAATCTATATGTTCGTAAATCCCGGTATCCAGGATACACACGCCAATTCCCTTCCCCGTATAATAAGATTTTCCCATTATTTTCCCCAAAAGAAGAAAACTTACATTAAATTATGCTCTCATTGCCAAATCTGCTCTAAATTTAAAGACAATTTTTGATATTCCCAAAATTTTTGTCGCTTTTTTCCTATTTATATAGTATAATAAAATTATTGAAAAATCACAAAACGAGGGGATTTGTAACAATTATGGATAACAACAAAAGACAGGCTCCGGAAGGAAAACTGAAGTACTATTCTGGAGCAGTGAAGCGCGACATGTGGAATCTTGCCAAATGGCTGTTCCTTGCTGTGATAGTAGGCTGTGTGGCAGGCGCTGCCAGCACCCTGTTTTCTTATGTACTAAAAGCAGCTACCAATTACCGTAAGGCGAATAACTGGATGTTTTATCTGCTTCCCGCAGCCGGTCTTTGTATTGTATTTCTCTATGAGAAATTTGGCAAGGAGGATGGAGGCACTAATCAGGTACTCTCCACAGTGCGCTCCCAGGATGATGTCCCCTGGCGTTCCGGTCCCCTGATTTTTATTTCCACTGCGCTCACCCATCTCACAGGTGGTTCTGCCGGACGTGAGGGAGCTGCCATTCAGCTGGGAGGAAGCATTGCCAATCTTCTTGGGCGCTGGATCCATCTGGATGAAGAGGATCGCCATGTAATCGTGATGTGCGGTATGAGTGCTGCTTTCTCCGCACTATTTGGCACACCTATGGCAGCTGCCGTATTTTCCATGGAGGTGGTCAGCGTAGGGGTCATGTATTATACCGCACTGATGCCTTGTATGATTTCCTCTTTGATCGCATCACGCTTTGCAGCAGGAATGGGGATTACCCCGGAAGCTTTCCATGTGGTAAATATCCCGGAGCTTTCTGTGGAAACAGGACTGAAAATGGGGCTGGTAGCCCTTGGCTGTGCCGTGATCAGCATTGTATTTTGCATCATTTTAAACGAGACCGCCCGGTTATATAACAAATTTTTTCCAAATAAATACATCCGTGTAGCTGCCGGTGCTGTTCTTGTAATTGGAATCACTCTGCTCCTTGGCACCAGGGATTATATGGGTGCAGGTGCTGAACTGATTGAAAAAGCAGTGGAGACCGGAGAGACTGGCTATCTGTCTTTCTTCTGGAAAATGATCCTTACTGCACTTACCATGCGTGCAGGCTTCAGAGGCGGCGAAATTGTTCCTTCTTTTTGTGTAGGTGCCACTTTTGGCTGCATGATGGGACAGCTTATAGGGTTTTCTCCCTCTGTGTGTGCAGCATGTGGAATGGCGGCAGTATTTTGTGGTGTGACCAACTGCCCCATCACTTCCATTTTAATTGCCTTTGAAATGTTCGGATTTAAGGGAGTATCCTTCTATCTGATTGCCGTATCCATCAGCTATGCTGCTTCCGGATATTATGGTCTTTATAAGGATCAGACTATTGTTTACTCCAAGTATAAGGCAAAATATATCAACCGTCACACCAAAATGTAGTGCCACTGTTTTTTACATTGTTCTTTTTCCGGAGATGGCGGATAATTTCGCACTTTGCAGCCTGAGCGTCTTGGAAAGCTGCAAAGATTCCGTTTCTCTGTGAAAATAGATAAAAATCCGGCACGGATCTGTGCCGAAAAAGAAGGGGGTACATTTATGAACCTTGAAAAATTATTTCACCTGAAGGAAAACCACACAGACGTCAAGACTGAGGTAATGGCCGGCATCACCACTTTTATGACCATGGCCTACATCCTGGCTGTCAACCCGAACATCCTTTCCGCATCTGGAATGGACCGGGGAGCTGTATTTACCGCTACTGCTCTTTCATCCTTCATCGCAACCTGCCTGATGGCACTGCTTTCCAATTATCCATTTGTACTGGCTCCTGGCATGGGACTGAATGCATATTTTGCATATACCGTTGTCCTTGGCATGGGCTATTCCTGGGAACAGGCTCTGGTTGCTGTATTTGTAGAAGGTATTATTTTTATCCTGCTTTCCCTTACCAATGTACGTGAGGCGATCTTCAACTCCATTCCTATGACACTGAAGCATGCTGTTTCTGTAGGAATCGGACTTTTTATCGCTTTTATCGGTCTGCAGAATGCAAAGATCGTAGTAAACAACGATTCCACTCTGGTCTCCATGTTCTCCTTTAAGAGTTCCATGGCCGACGGCACGTTCAAAACCGTTGGAATCACTGTGCTGCTGGCTCTTATCGGTGTTCTTGTAACTGCCGTCCTGCTGGTCAAAAATGTAAAAGGTGGTATCCTCTGGGGTATTCTGATCACATGGGGTCTTGGCATCCTCTGCCAGTTTATCGGACTTTATGTTCCGGATGTAAAGGCAGGCTTCTTCAGCCTTCTCCCGGATTTCTCCAACGGAATCTCAGTACCAAGCATGGCTCCTACTTTTATGAAAATGGATTTTGCAAAGGTATTCTCCCTGGATTTTATTGTCATCATGTTTGCATTCCTGTTTGTAGATATGTTTGATACACTGGGAACCCTCATTGGTGTGGCTTCCAAAGCCGACATGCTGGACCAAGACGGCAAACTGCCAAGAATCAAAGGTGCGCTTCTTTCTGACGCTGTAGGTACTACAGTAGGCGCTATGTGCGGTACTTCTACAGTTACCACATTTGTCGAGAGTGCTTCCGGTGTTGCAGAAGGTGGACGTACCGGTCTTACCTCTTTAGTTTCTGCACTTTTGTTTGCACTTTCCTTATTCCTTTCCCCGATCTTTTTGGCAATTCCTTCCTTTGCCACAGCACCGGCTCTGATCGTGGTAGGATTTTTGATGCTTACTTCTGTTACAAAGATTGATTTTGATGACCTGACCGAAGCAATCCCTGCTTTTATCGCAATCATTGCAATGCCGTTCTTATACAGCATTTCCGAAGGTATCGCACTTGGCGTTATCTCCTATGTGATCATCAATGTTGTTACAGGAAAAGCAAAGGAGAAAAAGATCAGCGCACTGATGTACGTGCTGGCTGTTCTGTTTGTCCTGAAATACATTTTCCTTTAAAAGGTACAAAAAACCCCAGGCTGGAAGGATCAGTTCCAGCC
>CAKRRX010000190.1 GCA_934394595.1 uncultured Blautia sp.
CGATATAAAAGTCACTTTGACTGGTTTGACAGGCAGGAGTTACATTCCATGTTTCAAATTGCTGTACCTTCGGTTCTTCAGCAGTCTACAGTGTCTATCGGCATGATGATCGTACAGGCAGTTGTAAATCCTTTCGGTACACAGGCACTTGCGGGGTATGCGGCGACAATGCGGGTAGAGAATGTTTTTTCCCTGATTTTTGTATCCATCGGCAATGCAGTTTCGCCATATGTTTCCCAGAACCTTGGCGCAAACAAACCCCAGCGTATTAAAAAAGGCTACCAAGCTGCATTGGTGCTTGATGTGTGCTTTGCATTCATTGCTTTCATCGTCATTGAAACACTGCATACGCAAATTTCCTCGCTGTTTCTTGGTAAAGATGGAACCGCCCTGGCCTATCAGGTATCTGAGGATTATATGAGATGGCTTGGCTATTTCTTCATTTTTATGGGAATCAAAATGGCAACTGATGGAGTCCTTCGTGGCCTTGGAATCATGCGCCCGTTCCTTATTGCAAACATGGTGAACCTGGCGATTCGTCTGTCCGTTGCTTTGATCTTTGCACCGCGTTTTGGTATTGCATTTGTATGGCTTGCCGTACCAGTTGGTTGGCTTGCAAACTTTTTAATATCCTATGTGGCTCTCAGGAAATCATGGCCAACAAAAAATGATGGTAGAACAATATGATGCTATGCTATAATAAAGTAAACGATTTTATGCTTTAAAGTCATTTAATGTTTTCATATGGGGGGAAGCGTATGGATGATTTCAAAAAACTCACAGAGCAACTTTTGAAAATATATATTAACGCTGAATCAGTAAATGATTTAGGTATTGAGAACTACTTTGATGAAAATATCAGCCTGATAGGAACCGGGAAACATGAGCTTTACAGGAATCTGCCTGAGTTTTTAGAATCATTTAAATTCGATGTAAAACGAAGAGGTAAAATCAGAATTGAAGTACGAAATTTACATCAGGAAGAAGAAAGACTTGATGATGACCATGTTCTTGCACATGGAACAGTAGATTTTGCCGGGTTGTTTCATGATGGATCAACCTGCTTTGAAATGGGGACAAGATTTACTATTATCTATAAGAGGACGAATGGAAAATGGTTAGTTCAGCATCTGCATCAGTCTGTACCGGATTGGGAACAGATGGTCGGTGAAGAGTTCCCTGTTACATTGGGAAAGCAGGTGAAAAAAACCAGGCAGTCACTTCATGCATTAGGCACTGCCTATTATCATATCTCAAGGTTGGATTTAAAAACAAAAAAGGTTGAACTTGTCAAAAAATCTCGAAAAATAGATATGGATATTAAAGAAAACAGTGCAGATTGGGAGCCTCAGTTCGAGATTATTAAAGGTGTGATAGAAGAACCGTTCGTACAGAGGTATATAGATTTTTTTGATACACAAACCATGGCGGCACGGCTTCAGAATAAAGAATCTATGTCTTCCGAATTCAAAAAAAAGGATGGCTCCTGGTTCCTTTCTATGGTTGTTCCTCTGAACTATGATAAGAATGGAAATGTTAAATCAGTGCTGATCGCGAATCGAGATGTGACAGATGAAAAAGTGCGGGAATTAAGACAAGCGGAAGAATTGCGGGAAGCTAAATTAAAAGCAGAATGTGCAAATAAAGCAAAATCATCGTTCCTGTTCAATATGTCTCATGACGTCAGGACTCCTATGAATGCAATCATTGGTTATGCAGATCTGGCATCCAGACATTTGAAAGAAACAGATAAACTTGGCAGATATCTTGAAAAAATTCAAATATGCGGAAAAGAACTTTTGTCGATGTTTGGTAATGTTCTGGATCTTGCAAGAATTGAAAATAATAAGGTTGAAATGGAATACGCTGTTTCGAATGTCTGTGAAAACTTTGAAAATTGTGTCGCTATGTTCCAACAACAGGCAGAAAGTAAAAATCAGACTCTATCCTTGACAGAACAAATCAGATATCCCTATGTATATATGGATGCACCACACCTATCAGAAGTCTGCTTCAACATTATAAGTAACGCTATAAAGTATACAAATACCGGAGGTACGATATCCTGTGATATTGTACAGAAATCTTGTGAAAAAGAAGATTGGTGCAATATGATCATCACCATTACGGATAATGGAATTGGTATGTCTGAAGAATTTCAAAAGCATATTTTTGAAACTTTTGAAAGAGAACGTAACTCTACAGTCAGTCATATTGAGGGCAGCGGCATCGGAATGGGTATTACGAAAAAACTTGTGGAGCTTATGGATGGCACGATAGAAGTGAAAAGTAAGCCGGGTGAAGGTTCCACGTTTATAGTGACTGTTCCTTGCAGAAAAGCTTCAAAAGAAGATTCTCCGGTGAATAAAAACAGTAATCTGCGTAATGAGAGGTGTTTAAGCGGTGTTCGGGTTTTATTAGTCGAAGATAATGAGATCAATACAGAAATTGCAACAGAACTATTGAAAGAAGAAGGCTGTATTGTTGAGACTGCAAATAATGGTGCAGCATGTATTGACATGATTGAAAGGGCTGACGCTGATTATTACAAGATGATCCTTATGGATATTCAGATGCCGGTTATGAATGGATATGATGCTACATTAGCTATCCGAAAGATGAAAGATGCTAAAAAAGCCGGGATCCCAATCATTGCAATGACTGCCAATGTTTTTGCAGAAGATATACAAAAGGTTCTTTCTGTTGGAATGAATGGTCATATCGCAAAGCCTGTTGATATGAATATTCTTGTGCCAACAATGATGAAATATTTATAATGAGTGTAAGGAAAAAACTATTGTATGCTAAATAAAAAAGATTTCTTAAAATATGCATCAAAATTAGCATTTCCAATTATGATCCAAAATCTGATTGGAACATTGGTAAACATTGCCGATACTGTAATGCTTGGATATGTAAGCCAGACTGCCATGTCGGCTTCCTCCCTTGCTAACCAGTATACTTTCATTCTTTTCTGTTTATATTATGGTATGGCAACGGGAGCCTCCGTCTTATGTGCTCAGTACTGGGGAAAAGGTGATAAAAAGACAGTCGAAAAGATTCTCGGCCTGGCAGAACGGATTTCACTGATCGTCTCTTTTGTATTTTTTGTTGTCTCCTTCTCTATGCCAACTACGATCATGAAGATTTTCACAAGCAGTCCGGATACGATTGCTGCAGGCAGCGAATACTTAAGAGTAATTTCATTTTCATTTATGTTTATGGGATTCTCTCAGGTTTTTATGAGTGCTCTTCGAAGTATTGGAAAAATAATGCTGCCCTCTGTTACATACATTGTTTCGCTTTGCGTCAATGTGCTTTGTAATGCCACATTTATCTTTGGTCTGTTTGGACTTCCCAAACTTGGCGTTACCGGTGTTGCCCTTGGTACTGTTATTGCCAGAATCACAGAAGTATTGATCTGCCTCATCTACTCATTAAAAAGCTCTGATGTGAGATTCAGGATAAAATACTTCTTTACGAAATCAGGCATTTTGTTCCGGGACTTTATGAAAATAGCTACTCCTGCCGTAATAAATGACGTTGTGTGGAGTTTTGCCGGTTCAGCATTCGCAGCGATCCTCGGCCATATTGGTGATGATATGGTTGCTGCAAATGCCGTTGCTGTTATGGTGGTAAATATTGGTGCTATTGCCTGTCGTGGTTTTGCTAACGCCACTACCATTATTGTCAGCCAGGAGCTGGGGAAAGATAACATTGAAGCAGCCAGAGAATATGGAAAACGCATGCTCAGAATAACAATGATTGTAAGTCTGATCGGATGTGTCATTATTCTGGCGCTTCGCCCTTTAATTCTGGATTTCTATCGGGATAAACTGACAGAGACTGCTATTTATTATCTTGGCATATTTATAGTTATGACAACCTGGCGCCTTGTGGGAGAAGGCATCAATACCTGCCTTATATGTGGATGCTTCAGAGGTGGTGGTGATTCCAGATTTGGAATGATCGTAGATTCTATATTTATGTGGCTTGTAGCAGTTCCACTTACCTTTATTGCGGCATATGTTTTAAAACTGCCGCCTATCTGGGTATACTTTGTAATGACTTTGGATGAGTTCGAAAAAATGCCTGTGGTCTTCATTCACTATTTCCGAGGCAAATGGCTCACAAACATTACCAGAGATTTTGATTGATCGGGAGTTATTGTGAGAAGA
>CAKRRX010000191.1 GCA_934394595.1 uncultured Blautia sp.
GTCGAAGTGACGGGATTCGAACCCACGACCTCTGCGTCCCGAACGCAGCGCTCTACCAAACTGAGCCACACTTCGTCGACTGCAAGTGATATTATACATAGATTATAATGAAATGTCAAGCCCTAATTTTTGGAAAATTATCAGATTTCAAAAAACTCAAATAATTTGCTTTTTTATGAATGAAAAACTGCAGCTTTCATATACATTAATGAGTAAAGCAAAAAGTTTGGGAGGGTATCTGGTGAGCGGATATCAGCGCTTTATAGCATATGTATACGAGTATCGAAATGGAAAAAAGGCAAATAATTGCGGTTTTCTTAAAGTGGAGATACAGGATTATGCATGTACAGTGGAAATCCATTTGCGGGTAAAAGGAATGATGCCAAAAGAGAACTGCAAGATATACGGTTTCCAGAGAAAAGACGGACTGCTAGGTAGTATTTTGATGGGAAACTGTGAGACCAGGCTGGATGGAATGGAGTGTACGGTGAAAGCGGATGCCCGGAATGTAGGAGAGAGTGGGATAGCTTTTGGAAAGCTTGGTGGGATGATTTTGCTTACAGAAAGCGGTGGATTTTTTGGAACGGAGTGGGATGACCAGCCAATCAGACCAGAGAATTTTAAGGAGTTAAAGCAAGCGCTGAAGAAGCCAGTTTTTGCATCGGAGAATTTGTTCGATGAAGAAGCCATATCTGCACCGGAGAACTGGTCTGACAAAGAGCAGGATTCCGCACGGAAGGATTCAATCAATGAAGCACCGGTATCCCATGAAGAGGCACAGTCGCCGCAGGAGGCCCCGGCGTCCGGTGAAATCCTGTCGTTGCAGGAGACACCGGCATCCAGTGAAATCCAGTCGCTGCAGGAAACAAAGTTGCAGCAGGGAGCCAGGTCACCTCGCCAGGTACAATTGCGTCAGGCTGTTCAGTCATCCAATGCGTTTCCTTCGGCGAGGGAACCCCAGAGCCAGCGCGAGTCACAGCCTGCAGAAGCCGCTTCAGTTCCGTCAGAAAAAGACCTCCACATCCAGTCAGCAGCCTGTCAGGAAAAGAAAGAGCAGGCTTTCCTTCCCTTTGGTGAGCCCTTTTGCCCATTTCCAGAGGGAGATCTGTCAGTCTGCTGGAAAATCCAGCCGCAGGATTTGGTTCACTTTCCAAGAAGACAATGCGTGCTTCGAAATAACCGCTTTTTACAGTATGGTTATTACAATTTCGGTCATCTGCTGTTATGCAAAAGAGCTGATGGCCGTTACATACTGGGAGTGCCGGGAAGCTATGACCAGCAGGAACAGTTTATGGCAGGAATGTTTGGGTTCTCCTGTTTTAAAGAAAGTCCTCTGATCAAAGTAAAAAAAGGTAGGGGCGGTTATTGGTATCGTATTATTGATTCGCCGGTCTGCCACTGAACACATTTGCAGTGGAAATACAAAGACAACATCCATCAGGCAGAGAGGGAGCTGTTCCGGGAGATTTTTCAGTAAAATTTCCTGATTGGGCATTTTCTTTCTGCCTGAATTCTTTTTCTGTAATATGGTGAAATTCTTCAGGATGAGATGCAGCATAACTGCGGAGCGCATGGAAAGTTTCGTATAACATGAAAATCCTCCTTTCTATACAGTCTGTCTGAAAAATATTTATTGACATCTGCCGTAAATAAAATACTATTTCAAAGTGTCGAGCCTGAAATCTTTGTACAACATTTATTAATATTATAATATTGCATAATGGATATAAAAAATATATAATTAGAGACAGATATTATAAAAATAAAGACAAAAACAGAAATAATTAAAAATATAGTTCCCTGCCTGCTATAAGGGATTAAAAAATGTGTGACGCAGAAAGGAAAAGAAAATGAAGATCAGCATTACTCCGGATCAACAGGAACAGATTCTGGGAATCACAACAGAATACCCATATACCTGTCACTATCACTGGGATCTGTCAAAGCTTCAGATTCCCTGGCACTGGCATGAAGAGATAGAATTTGGCTATGTGGCCCGGGGCGAGATGAAAGTGACTACTCTTGGAAAAACCAGATATTTCCGGGAAGGAGAGGGGTTCTTCATGAACTCCAATGTACTTGCCACAATGGAAAAGAACGGAGAAGCCTGCTTAAGCGACTCCTTTATTTTTCATCCGATCTTTCTTTCAGGACATTTTAAAAGTGTTTTTGAGACCAAATATATGGCACCCGTTCTTCAGAACCGGAAAATAGAAGTAATCGAGCTGCGTGGGGAGAATTCTATTCAGAAGAAAATCCTGAAAGGACTTTGTAAGCTGGGAGACTTTTACGGAAAGGAAAACATGGAGTTCCAGACCAGAAATGTGTTGGGGGAAATTTGGCTGGCTCTTTTGGAAGAAATCAGGACAAGGGAATTTGATAACCGTAAAATGGGTTTTGCAAGTCAGGAACGAATACAGAATATGATGGCCTTCATCCATGAGAATTATGCCAGAAAGCTGACCTTGGAAGACATTGCCCGGGCCGGACTGATCGGGAAAAGAGAGTGCATCCGCTGCTTTGGAGAGTGTATAAAAAAGACTCCATTTGAGTATCTCCAGGATTACCGGATCCATATGGCAGCCAGATTTCTTAAGGAGACAGATCTTTCTGTCACAGAGATCGCATTTGCTACAGGCTTTTCCAACTGTGCCTATTTTGGCAAGGTGTTTAAAGAGCTGACAGGAAAAACGCCGGGCCAGTACCGGAAAAATTGACATCCTTGCCGGAACTGCCTATAATAAAAATACTTTGGTTTTGTGGAAGAGTTTTTTCTATATAAAACCAAAGATAATGAGTGACAGAAACGGTTTGTCCGCGTAAAGCGAATAGAACAGGAGAGAATTATGCTGACAGAACAGGAGCGCTTTATGAAAGAAGCCATCCGTCAGGCGAAAAAAGCCCGGGCTTTGGAAGAAGTTCCTATTGGCTGTGTGATCGTCTGTGATGGAAAAATCATTGCAAGAGGCTACAATCGCCGAAATACAGACAAGAATACCCTTTCCCATGCAGAGTTAAATGCCATACGAAAAGCCAGCAAAAAGCTTGGAGACTGGCGGCTGGAGGGCTGTACTATGTACGTGACCCTGGAACCATGTCAGATGTGTGCCGGAGCGCTGGTACAGTCCAGGATCGACCGGGTGGTGATCGGAAGCATGAATCCAAAAGCGGGATGCGCCGGATCTGTGCTGAATCTTTTGGAAATAGATGGATTTAACCATAAGGTGGAAGTGGAACAGGGCGTTTTGCAGGAAGAGTGCTCTTCCATGCTGTCTGATTTTTTCAGGGAGCTTCGGGAAAAGAAGAAAATGCTGAAAAAATCTCTGGCAGAACAGGTTGGAAATTCAGAAAAATAGTGGTATGATAAAAAACAAAGTGAAAAAAGACAGGAGGAAAATGACAAATGGAACTTGAAGCATTAAGAAAAGACATGGTAGCAGCCATGAAAGCAAAGGATAAAGTAACAAAGGACGCAGTTTCTTCCCTTATTTCTGCAGTAAAGAAGGTGGCAATAGATGAAGGCTGCCGTGATGATATCAGCAGTGAGCTGGTGGATCGTGTGATCCTCAAAGAACTGAAATCTGTAAAAGAGCAGATCGACACCTGCCCGGAATCCAGACAGGATCTGAAAGAGGAATATCAGGCGAGATATGATGTGATCGCAAAGTATGCACCGAAGCTGATGGATGCTTCTGAGATCAAGACATATCTGGAAGAAAAGCATGCTGAGCTGATCGCATCCGGAAATAAAGGCCAGATCATGAAGACCATTATGCCGGAGTTAAAGGGCAAGGCCGATGGAAAGGTGATCAATCAGGTTGTGGCAGAGCTTTGTAAATAAGCAGGGCAGAGGCAGTTGAATGGATCAGAATTAAAAGGCATATACTGTGGGTGGAGAATTATACGCTGCGGCATATGTCTTTTTTGATGAAAAATTTTCGCACATTATGGTGGACATTAAAAAGTTCTTTGCGGACATGAGCAGGAAATTTTGAGTAATATCTGTAAAAAAAGAACGTCTAAAAAGACGTTCCATAAACTTCTTATTACGCGCGCCGCACCTCGGAATGGTCTCACAGACGTTACCTTTACAGTTAACTCAGCCCAGGCACCCTCACGGCACACAGGAGATTCTACTTAGTGCTGCTACATTCCTGTCCTGACAC
>CAKRRX010000192.1 GCA_934394595.1 uncultured Blautia sp.
AACAAGCCTCGTTCTTGCTGGGATCCTTTCAATTACTACTGGGGATGCCGAAATGTGGTATTAACCGACAGCCCCTTCTTTGCGTTTACACAAATCTATGACGACTTGCAGGGACACGGTAGCCCATAGAAGGAAAACACATGAAGAAATTAACAAATATTTTTATCATAACTTTAGCAGCAATGTTCGTCCTTTCTGCAAATGTGTGTACAGCATCTGCTGCAACTTCAGGCTCGGGAAATGCTACAATATGTGTTCAGGCCCAGAATACTTTCTGGTCGCGCAGTGTAACGATAAAACAGGCACCAGGGTATACAACAAATATAGTTATAATGGAAGTTTATCATCATAAATCACAGCTGCATGATTTAACTGATTCAAATTTAGAACACGAATATATTTATTTTCCTGCGTAAAAGCATAACCATTAATAATCATATCTGCTTTATCTGCTACATTTTTTATATCAAGCTTGTTGATAATCTGTAAAAAAAAGCCCTGTTTTTTAGCTCATTATGGGGCTAAAAAGTGGGTTTGGTCACTTTTTTAGTGAAAAACAGAGAAATTTTTGCCTGACATGGAAAGAAAAACAGTTTTTGGTCACTCAATTTGTGTGTTGTATCTGCCTGCATCGGGGACGGATGATCTTTGCTGGTAATAAAATACGGCATAGCCGGGTAAGCTGACTATGCCGTATTTTTAAAAGTATGTTGTTCCTGTAAGATCCATAAGATCGTGCTTATCAATGGGAATCTCGCAGGCACCAGAGTTCATGGAAGTCTCCATCATACTCAATAATTTCTGTGAACCTGCAACCGCCTTGGTTTCGGGATATTTTCGCATACTTCTGAAGAATTCTTTTTATCATATTTACTCTGTAAAGCCCTAGAGGAAAGCTTTTCTCGTTTCGTTTATATGATACCATTTAATTTCATTTTCTTGCATATGGAGTTTGAAACAGCTTCCATCTCCAAGGTATACAACTGTATCCTGTGGTTCATAGGTATTATTTACTACACAGAATTTACCATTTTTTACATAGGCATGAACTTCTACATTGTAGTTTGTAGAATACCAGCAGTTCAATTCTTTCTCCGCAGAGGCGGACCAGAGAACTGCGCGGTAGAGCACACGGCTGTTCTTAAAACTGTATGGAAGCCCGCTGATGTAAACGCCACGGCCTTTTCCAAAGGTCTTTACAGCCATCTGTACCTCCTGGTCATTCTGAATTAGAATCTGGGTATCTGGAAGTGCGAAGATATTCTTCTTACCCTCACCGAAATCTACAATTCCTTCTGTATCATCCAGAATAAAATGATCCTTATGCTCTTCCCAGTTGTATTTATCTGTATTTAAGTTAAAGCCTTTCTCTTCTTCCACACCCAGCACATCATCCAGCTGGAAGAATTTGCCCTGCCACTGATGGGCTGCCGGCTCTCCCACTCCGATGAATCCACCGCCGTTATAGACGAATTCTTTTACAGCAGAGATAATAGTCGCATTTATCCAGTACTCGCCGCCGCTCTGTGCAGTATCTGCATCTCCAACATTGATCACAACGTCAAATTTCTTCAGTAGCTCTGGGTCTGCCAGAATGTCATCAAAGCTGATAAAGGAGACATCAAAAGGAGCTCCGCTTAACGCCTCGATAATTCCAAAATAGGAATAATTTTGTTTATAATAGATTGCGTGATGTACCATATGGTTGCCCCAGGAACGCATGCGGCCCCAGCAGTTTAATACGGCAACACGCTTCACACAGTATGGAGTCACTCCCTGGATATTGTCATAGAGAGTACGGAATTCCTGGCAGACCTCTTTAATATACTGGACAAAATCCGGGAACTGAAGAGCCAGCTTCAGATATCCGCCATAACCGATTCTCTGGATGGGGCTTCTAAGAATTGCACGTCTTGCAGTCACCCAGTTTACCTTTGCCTCTTTCACCGGGTCGCCGCCCTCGTGGAAGGTATCCGGGAAAAAGTACGGGAGAAAACGGCCTTCTGTGTATTTTACATTCTTAATATCACTGAACAGACGCAAGGTTGCACCGTTGCCAACACTTCCAACCACTGCATCCAGTCCAATAGAAGCAAACTCATCCATAAACGGCTCCATGCCGATCCAGTGATCACCCATAAACATCATGGCTTCTTTGCCGTATTCATGGACAATATCTACCATCTCCTTGGCAAGTGCAGCAACCTCTCGGCGCTGGAATGCCTGGAAGTCCTTAAACTCCTTAGATGGAATGCGGTAAGCATTGTTCATGTAGCCTTGGTCGATAATGTACTCCGGGCGGAATGGATAGCCCACCTCTTTTTCAAACTGCTCCAGCACATAGGGGCTGACAGATGCGGAATAGCCAAACCAGTCTACATATTTCTCCCTTGCCAGTTCGTCAAAGATCAGGGTGAACTGATGGAAAAAGGTGGTAAAACGTACCACATCCACATACTGGTGAGTGTCAAGAAATCTGCGAAGGCGCTCCAGGGAATGTGCTCTTGTCTTTGGCTGGCGTACATCAAATGTGATCTGTGGCTCCACATCTTTCCAGTCGTTTACCACTGCATTGTACATATGTACCGGATCCCACATAATATATGCCAGAAAGCTGACCGTATACTCATGGAAAAGCCTGGCAGGTGTGATCACTACGTTTCCGCTCTCTTCCTCGTAATGCCACTGGCTTACAGGAATCACTTCTCCTGTAGTACGGTCTATAACCTCCCACCATCTGGTGATATCATCACGGTTGTTTACCTTCAACATATCTGGGTACAGATGATCCATGAGATGGATTTCCAGCTTGTCTGATGTTGCAGTATGAAAGGAACTCATAATGTACATCTGCTGGATTTCATCCGGGTTGGCCTTCGCCCACGTATTGTCCTTTCTGGTGGTGTAATAGGTGGCGTAAATCTTTGCTCCGGTATCCTTCAGTTCCTGGGGAAATTCCGTTCCATCACAGTCACGGATGGCATCAGCACCCCACTCTTCCATAATATCTAACGTTTCTTTTACCACATCAAGATTTGTAGGTATGGTAACTCTGCCTTTTTTCATTTTCTATCCTCACTTTATCTAATCTAGGATTATAATATTTATCAGGGCTTTTCCGGATAAATCCCCACAAATGAGAGAAGTGGAAGTACCCGAAAATCATGTAAGACAATTTTCACTTCCCGGGCTTTTTTGCCCTTAACAGGAATAATCTTCTGATAGCCAATTACTGTTCCGGTGAAAATACTGTTCCATGTTTCATTTTCTTTGACAAGCATCTCAAATTTTTCTACCCTCTGACTATAGCAGACGGCCTCTTTTAACACCAGATACCCTAAATTGTATGAGTCATCCAGGCAAATAGTTATCTCTACTGGTAGCTCACTGCTTTCAGGCTGATACCATGTTTCCAAGGTATCCTCTGTCAAATTAGAAGCCAGATGCGCCGAATCTTCATTTTCCGAAAAAACATGTGCTGTTTCCATTAGGTTATGGACAAAAGATTTTCTTTTCCAGCATCCAAATTCTTCCAGACGTTTTACATCATTTTCATGAAGAAGCCCGTTTGGCATAGGTGGAATATTTAACAAAAAGGTTGCATTTCCTCCAACTGCTCCAATATAGATATGAATCAGCTCCTCCAGACTTTTCACCTGATCATCTTCTTCTGAATGATAAAACCATCCAGGTCTTATAGAAGTATTTACTTCTGCCGGATACCAGATCAGATCTGTTTCACCTTCAAGGGCTTTTCTGCTTCCAAGATCTTCCATGTCGCTGGTAATTCTGCGCATTCTAAATTCCTCATCATCGGTCTGCTGGCTTCTTTCCTGTACACTCTCTGCAAGTGCTGTACGTGCAGGGACAACACTCCACTCAGATTTTCTCACATCACCAGCTTCATTTCCGCACCACCGGATATCAGGCCCGCACACACAGATGCATGCGTCTGGCTGATATTTTCGAACACATTCGTAATAGCGATTCCAGTCATATACCTGTTTTTTTCCATTGGGTCCTTCCCCGCAGGCACCATCCAGCCATACACTGAAAATATCCCCATAACCGATGAGAAGTTCGGTCAGCTGTGCCAGATAGTAATCATCATATTCTTTTCCACTTCCGTAACAAGGCTGGTTGCGATCCCATGGGGAAAG
>CAKRRX010000193.1 GCA_934394595.1 uncultured Blautia sp.
CCGCCGAACATGAGGAAGTAGCGATTTACACAGTAAATCAGCGGATTCCGAATGTTCGAGAATTGCGGGAGCAGCTTTGCTGCGAAGCAATTCGTGGATATCAAGTTAGGGGCAAAATACCTTTTGACCCTAACATCATAGTATATTTGAATGATATGAAATATTGTAACTGATAAAATAAGAAATGTAAAGGCGTGGAATATGAAAAAGAAAGATACCGATGATTTGCAGCAGGAGCTTATGGATTCCTCAGATCTCACTCAGTTTCTGTCAAAAAACACCGAGCAATTCGTAGATAAAAGCGTGACAGAAGCATTGAACCAGCTGTTTCTGAGAAAAAACATTTCAAAGGCTGCCCTTGCCAAGCAAGCTGGTATGAGTGAAATCTATCTCCACCAGATTTTTGCTGGGCGGCGAAATCCCTCCAGGAACCGTCTGCTGTGCCTGTGCTACGGTCTGGAAGCAAGTGTAAATGAAACTCAGGAAATGCTCAGACTTTGTCAAATGGCACAGCTTTATCCAAAGGTAAAACGAGATGCCATCATCTATTATGGGCTGCTCCATAAGATAGGATTGTTTGAGATCAATGACAAGCTGTTTGATGAGGATGAGGAGACGTTGTTTTAGAGTATATAGAAAAGGACTTCGAAACATGTTACTTCAATACTTAAAATGTTTTAGAGAGGATCCTATATGGCTCCTCTCTTTTTCTTGCAGTTTGACAATCGATTCTATCGGATCTTCTGATATTCTTCAATCACACATTGGTGTTTCTTACTTTTCTTATCGTAATTGATTCCCACCAGAAGGATATTGCCACAGTAATCCACAATAGATTCAGGATACTGCTTTTCCCGGATCTGCTGTAGGGCTGTACCAGTACTTTTGTTCCATTTCAGTTCTACAACCAGAGCTGGATAATCCTGAAGATATTCCGGTTTTGGAATATACACAAAATCGGCAAATCCCCGTCCTGCCGGACACTCCCGAACTGGCTTGAAATAATACTGCATGGTTCCCAGATAAGCAATGGTAAGCACACTGCTAAGGGAATTCTCATTGTTGTACTGGATTGCCGAAGCATACTCCCTGTGAATTTTCTCTATGCTGACTGCTACCGTTTCTTCATCCATATCCAAGGTAGCTTCCAGAATATTTGCAGATTCCCGGGAAAAAGCAATCATTTCATTCCATTTTTTTCTTCTTACTGCTTTTCCCAACTCCTGTCGGATTTCCTCATTAGGGACAAATGCCTTTTTGCTTGTTTGATCATACCCCAAGTATCCAAGGTGAATCAAATAAGTGAGTACATCATCCCTACAGGAAAAATGAAGCATGTCATTCTGGAAAGTTGTCACATCAGTTTCTACAGAATTTCCGGAAAGCATTTCAATTAAGGCAGATTTCAAACCATCAAAATCCATATTGATCAGAGAGACAATTGTTTCATACGATCCCGTCTCTGACCAGTAACTCTGATATTTATTCCAAGTCAGCACTTCCACAACAGCCTTTGGATTATAGACCTGGTATTCCTCCAAAAGATAACCGTCATACCATTTTTTTACTTTTGGGAAATCACGATGATATTTCTCACAAAGTTCCTGTACTTCCTCTTCTGTGAAACCAATATATCGGGAGAAGATCCTGGCATCCAACATAGTAAACTCTGCAAAGTTATTAAGTGCAGACTGGGTCTTCAGTTTTTTCATCGGAAGAATGCCGGTGAGAAAAGCCAGTGCTATAAATCTGGTGGGTTCTGAACCTTTAAACATCCCTCGCAGAAAATTAATATATTCTTCCTGGACAGACTGATTTTGCGCTTCATCACGGATCAGTACATCCCACTCATCTATTATCACAATAAATTTTTTCCCAGTTGCCGAATAGATACAGGAAAGCGCATCTGGTAAAGAACTTACATGCTCGTCCAATACCTGAGGATAATATCCTTTCAGTTCTTTGATTACACGCTCCGTAAGAAAAGACACCGTATTCCCAGCGTCACCGGATGCGGTCATGCACCATTGCACATCAAAATGAATCACCTCATATTGATTCAGATGTTTATCAAAATTCTGGTTTTTGCTGATTTCCAATCCCTCAAACATCTGTGCAGAGTCACAGCCTCTGCTGTAATAAGCCGTAAGCATGTCTGCGGTAATGGTCTTTCCAAATCTGCGGGGACGGCTGTTGCAGATAAACTTATCTGTAGTATCGATCACACTGTTGGTGTAGTCCAAAAGTCCTGTTTTATCTACGTATATCTTTGAATTTAAAGCATCCTGAAATGCCCGGTTGTCCGGATTCACAAATCTTCCCATTATCTCACGCTCCCTCATACAAAATCCTCACCTGGATTTCATCATTTCCTACAGCAATTTTGCAGTCACTTACACGACAGCTATTCTCTTTGTACACATTAGCCGCCCCTTAGCGTCAAAAAAGGTCTCATGACATCAACTATCTATATGTAGATATATGATATCATGAAACCTTTAGGGGCTCAAGGGGGAACCCTGAAATACCCTCGTCTCTTAATTCAGTTGTATTTCTGTTTCTGTGAGATTTTCAAGGGGTGTTGTATCTTTTATCGGATTATCCCGTAAACTTAACTCTGTAAGATTCGTCAAGCCAGACAATGGGCTGATATCCTCAATTAAATTATCTCCTAACTTTAGCACTTTTAATTTCGTAAGGGATTTTAGCGGAGACACATCCTCAATCTCATTTCCATACAATACCAGTTCTTCTAAGTTGACCATCTCGGACAAACTATCTATGTCTTTTATTCCAGCATTCGTGAGCCACAATTTTTCCATATTTACCATATTTTTCAACGGCTGCAAATCTGAAACTTCAGCATCCAAGACAGTCAGATTCTTCAGCATCGTAAGTTCTCCCAAAACATCAAGTGAACTTATCGCATATCCATCCAAACGAAGAGCATCTAACCTCTTTAATTCTCCCAACGCCTTATTATCCTCAACAATGCATTCACTCAGCGAGAGTTCCTGTAAATGCGGGAATTTTTTCAGATCATTTAGCGTAGAAAATGTCTGTAATCCAGGCAATGCACAGATATCACCGGCCTCCTCATTTGCGGCACGATCGTCTTTTTCTTTATTATCTGAATACGTCAGCTTTATTGAATACGTAGAAGCAATATGAAGTCCTGTTACATTTTCAATATCTCCATATGTTACCGCTTCCTTTCCAAGAGCCTTACAAATTGAGGCTCCCATGTTTTCGTCTTCCCACTGAACAATTTGGGTATCGTCAATCTGACTCTGTGAAGCTACCTGTGTTGGTTTTGAAGTTGCAGCTTCCGTCTGATATGCTGAAATAGCGGGAATGAAAAGCAATGCTACAGCAAAATATAAAATTCTGTTTTTTCTTATATACATAGCGAAATCCTCTCCCCCACTAAAGATATACAACATTTTCTTTAATTTTACCTTTAAAAACTTGCCGTTCTGTTGACAATCCTGTATGGGTAACTTCTGTAAATATGATACCACACCTTATGTTTATTTACAAAACGAAAACCAATCATATCCCATGAACTTTTTAACGTTTTCAGAACTTTTCTTTTTGAACCATTGTAACTGCAGCGAATTACCTGTGCCCGTTTCATATTTTTATAGGATCTCACATAATAAATATTCTTCCCAAAATATCGGATTCCATATCCCTCTCCCAGGTACTGACATCTTTTTGAAGAAAGATTATACAGACAATATCGATTAGGTGCCACATCTGTTGCTTCATGTATATAGGCAATTGCATATTTTCCCTTTCGGCCAATCAGCTTTAGATTGTTTTTTTCTTTACGGAAACCGGATTTGCCAATTGTATATACATAAGTATCGTAATAATGGCCGGAATCTTCCACACAAAAATACAGTTTATTTCCATAGTTGAGACTATAGCTTATCCCCGCATTTCCATCATAACTCATGCTTGCCACCAACTTATTGCCATAATATGTTTTTAAGTACAACTTACTGACATTTTTGTACGAATAACCAGCCTCATTAGTTACCAGATAAAACGTTTTTCCGTTTGTGTTTATCACGGTTGTCTGCGAAGA
>CAKRRX010000194.1 GCA_934394595.1 uncultured Blautia sp.
CTTTACTCGCCAAATATGGTGGCCTTTCGGCTCTTAAACCTCTTTGTGCGGCATACTTGATTATAATAACAGGGAGAAATGATTTCGTCAAGAGGTTTTGGGAAATATTTTAAAAAAGTATTTTATATTTCAGCAAGAGCTTCTCCGGATTTTATCTGTCGGATTTCCTCAATTACAGATCTCCTGACTTTCTTTCTGGTCATCTCCAGAATATGCAGTGGTGTAATGTCCACTGCTTTGCATTTTACAGGATCCTTTCGCAGGTATTTTTGCAATACATGGAAAAGTTCGTCATTATGATCCGGATTTGCCATGTTGATAAAATCAATAAGAATGATTCCAGATAAATTGCGGAGCCGAAGCTGTCTTGCAATCTCTTTTGCTGCTTCCAGATTGATTTTACGGTAAGTTTCCTCTGCTTTCTTTTTACCGGTAAATTTGCCGCTGTTTACATCAACAGAGACAAATGCTTCCGTCTGTTGGATCACAACAAATCCCCCACTGTTCAGCCAGACTTTCTCCTTCTGGACTTCCTCCAGGGCATTTTCCAAACGGGACAGCTTATATAATGGAAGAAGTTTGTCCTGATAAAAACGTGCCTTGCTCTCTTCTTCCGGACTTGTTTCTCTAAGATAGGAAGTAAGCTGCTGGAAAATTCCCGGATCGTCTGTCACAATGTCTGTGAGGTTTTCACTGTAAATGTCGCGAAGAGTGGTAAGATAAACCGGCTCTGTTTCATAGAGAAGACTGAAGCAGGTGCGGCTTTTTCCATTGACAGCGACTTTTTCGTACAGGGATTTCAGATAGGAAAGCTCCTGAAGGATTTCGGTTTTTTCGGCCTGGGCAGCATTGGTGCGGACAATAAGTCCGTATTCTTTATCCGGGCGAGCCGCCTCCTCTTCCAGCCATGAGGAAAGAGTATGCCGCTCTGTGCCGGAGAGCTTTCCGGAAAGTCCAAATTTCTTTTCCCCTGTGGTGAGTACAAGAAATTTGCCTGTGAAATTTAAGTTTGCAGTCAGTGCAGGGAGCTTGCCCTTCATGGCATCACGGCTTACCTGCACCAGGATCTGGTCACCAGGGCGCAAAGGGCTCCCAGGTGTTTTACCAGAGGCGTAGATTACATGTTTTGCTTCCTCAAGAGGAAAATAGCCTCGTATCCCAGGTGCAATGAGAACAAATGCGGCCTGAATGTTTACGGCAATATTTTCTACCTGTCCTACATAAATATTTCCAAGAATGGACTGGCGGGCAGCAGCTTCTAAACGAAGCTCCATGATCTGGCCATCTTCTTCGATGGCACAGGCGTGGCATTTGTTGCCGCCAAGGTTCATGGTGGTTATGATTAATTTGCTCAATTTATTTAACCTCTTTGCCAAGAGACTCCAAAGATACGAATTTATGTTTCTTCTCATTTCCCAGATCCGCATACACCTCCAGGCGGTGGATCATGCATGCAAATTCCGGAAGTTCCTGTCCAAGCCAGTCTGCAAAAGCGGCGATTACCGCATCCGGCTTGGTATAGTTGGCACTTGCAGAAGCAAGGCTTAAGAAAATACGATCATCCTCCTGTAATTCCATCTTGTAAATATAAGGACGGATATCTACCTGTTTTTCTCCTTTTTTTGTTTCTTTGGTAACCAGAATCTCAGGTTGGTTTAAAAACGCAGCGATTTTGGTCTGCCAGCCATCAGCTGGCGCCTTTCCCTGACGGAAGTCTACCAGGTAATCAGCTGCTGCCACTAAAGACATGGCCTTACTTGCTTTTCCATCCTCTACCTGACGGGCGCTTAAAACACGTACACCTTCCACCATCTGTGCATTAAGACGCTGACAAATCTCGTCAGTAGGAAGCGAAACGGCAAGCTCCATGTCGAAATATTCCCCAATACTTGTCACGCCAACCCCAAGTGGTGCGGCAAAGGACATGATCATATGAGGACTGTAACCTCCTGAAAAAGCAATTGGAAGCTCTGCGCGGCGAATGGCTTTCTGGAAGTAGCGCATGGTGTCAAGATGTCCTACAAATTTCATAGGACCTTCTTTTGTAAATTTAATTCTTGCCTTCATAACATACGCCTCCTTCATAACGTCTTGCTCCGCAGCCTGCACATTTCTGACGGCAGTTCGGTGTAACCACCTCTCCCTTTGCCTGTTTCCACTCGCGGATCAGGAATTCCTTGGTAACACCTGCATCAATGAAATCCCAAGGAAGAATTTCATCTGTGTTTCTCTCACGAAGTGTGTAGAATTCAATGTCAATACCAGTTTCAGCAAAAGCTTCCTTCCAGATGTCGTAACGGAAGCTTTCTGACCAGGCATCGTAAAGAGCACCTTTTTCATACGCTTTTAAAATAACTTCAGAAGCCCGGCGATCACCTCTTGCAAGGAAGCCTTCCAGAGTAGTGACATCCGGCTCATGCCAGTTGTACTTGATACTCTTTTGGTTCAGCTGGGCCCGGATTTCTTCTTTTACTACTTTTGCCTTGTCGATAAAATCCTGTTCTGTGTACATTGGAGCCCACTGGAATGGAGTAAATGGCTTTGGCACAAAGAAAGAGGTGCTGACAACAATCTGTACTTTTCCATGACGCTTTTCCTTGGGGACAGTATCATAATATTCTTCTGCAATACGCTCTGCCAGATGAGCAATTCCCTTCATATCTTCCTCTGTCTCTGTAGGAAGTCCAAGCATGAAATAAAGCTTAACACGGTTCCATCCGCCAACAAATGCCTCATGTGCACCGTGAAGGATCACTTCTTCTGTAAGTCCTTTGTTAATTACATCACGAAGTCTCTGGGAACCAGCTTCTGGAGCAAAAGTAAGGCTGCTCTTCTTTATATCCTGAACCTTGCTCATAACATCCAGGGCAAAGGCGTCGATACGAAGTGACGGCAGGGAAATATTTACACCTGCGGACTTAAACTCATCAATCAGGAAGTTTACCAGTTCTTCCAGATGGGTGTAATCACTGGAACTTAAGGAACTGAGGGAAATTTCCTCATGCCCGGAATTCTTAAGCATAGCTCTTGCAGAATTCTTCAGTTCTTCCACATCACGTTCACGGAGAGGTCTGTAGATCATACCAGCCTGGCAGAAACGACAGCCACGGATACATCCACGCTGGATTTCCAAAGTGACACGATCCTGTGTAGCCTTGATAAAAGGAACCACAGGTTTCTCAATTGGACAGTATCCCTTATCCATATCCACGATCAGCTGCTTCTGGACCCTCTCTGGAACTCCTGGTCGATTTGGTGTAAAAGAAGCGATCGTACCGTCTTCTTTATAAGTAACATCATAAAATGCCGGAACATAAATTCCCGGAATCTGAGCTGCCTTTAGAAGGAAATCCTCCCTGCCACCTCCTGCTGCCTTATTAGCTTTGTAAGCATCGAAAAGGGCATCATACACAGTCTCACCTTCACCAATATAAAACAAGTCAAAAAAGGCTGCCAGTGGTTCCGGATTATATGCACATGCACCGCCGCCGATTACGATTGGACATGACTCGTCACGGTCAGCCGCTTTTAGCGGAATCTGGGAAAGATCCAGCGTCTGCAGTACATTGGTATAGCACATTTCGTATCCAAGTGTTATGCAAAGAAAATCAAAATCCTTCACTGGGTCCTGAGATTCCAGGGCAAACAGCGGAATCTTCTGTTCACGCATGATCTTGTCCAGATCAAGCCATGGAGAATAGACACGCTCACACCACACATCGGGACGTTTGTTGAACATATTGTAGAGAAGCATCATGCCAAGATTAGACATGCCGATTTCGTAGACATCCGGGAAGCTAAATGCGACTCTTGTGGTCACTTTATCCTTGTCTTTCATAATAGAGTTGACTTCCCCGCCGATATAGCGGGCTGCTTTGTCAACACTGAGTAATATTTCGTCACTAAGTGCTAATTTTCTCATACTATTCCTTTCGATAATTGTGCATATACAACAATAAAACAATGGGCCTTTAGGAAATGCAGACTGCTGTAATATGCGTTTTAGGACTCCAAAATCTGTCTTTTCGTTCTAAAAATCTGAAAAACAGAGGGGCACTTTTAA
>CAKRRX010000195.1 GCA_934394595.1 uncultured Blautia sp.
AAAATCTGAGATCGATGGTCTTATTGCTGTGATAAAGGAGGTGCTTGCATGAAGCTTATATTTGAAATGGGGGCACCCGGAAGAGGCTGCGACCTGATCCCGCCTTGCACGACCCCTGAAGTAACTGTCAAAGTACCAATGCGCAAAAAAACATTGCATCTCCCGGAGGTATCTGAAACGGAGCTCAGCCGTCACTATACTGACCTGGCAAAGCAGACTCATGGAGTCAATGATGGTTTTTATCCTTTAGGCTCCTGTACTATGAAATATAATCCGAAGGTTAACGATGCAGCTTCTCTGCTTCCAGGATTTACCAACATTCATCCTTTACAGGATACGAAAGATATTCAGGGATGTTTGGAAGTTCTTTCTTCTATTGAAAAAGCATTATGTGAAATCACCGGAATGCAGGCATGTACCCTTCAGCCGGCAGCTGGTGCTCATGGTGAGTTCACAGGACTTCTTCTGATCAAAGCATGGCACAATAGCCGCGGTGACAGCAAGCGAACAAAGATCATCGTTCCGGATTCTGCTCATGGCACCAACCCTGCCAGTGCTGCTATGGCTGACTTTGATGTGGTCAATATTGCTTCCGATGAGCATGGATGCGTAGATCTGGAGGCATTAAAAGCAGCAGTTGGTGATGATACTGCCGGACTGATGCTTACGAACCCAAACACAGTTGGTCTGTTTGATCCCAATATTGCAGAGATCACACGAATCGTTCATGAGGCTGGCGGCTTATGTTATTATGATGGAGCAAATTTAAATGCAGTTATGGGTATTACCCGCCCAGGTGACATGGGATTTGATGTGATGCATCTGAATCTGCATAAAACATTTTCAACTCCTCACGGTGGAGGTGGACCGGGAAGCGGACCTGTTGCATGCAAAGAGTTTTTGGCACCATTCCTTCCAGGACTTCGTGTGAACGAACAAATAGACGGTACATTTACAGAAGAGACTGCTGTACATACCATCGGAAATGTCCGCAGCTTTTCTTCAAATTTCCTGGTTGTTGTTCGTGCGTTCTGTTATATCCTGACTCTCGGCAGGGAAGGTATTCCGGAAGCATCCACTACAGCAGTACTGAATGCCAACTATATGATGCATAAGCTGTCAGGTCATTACAAGATGGCATATGACCATACTTGCATGCATGAATTTGTTATGACACTGGAACATGAAAAGCATGAGCGAAATGTCTCAGCTCTTGATATTGCCAAGGCATTGTTAGATCACGGAATCCATCCGCCTACCATGTACTTCCCACTGATCGTTCATGAAGCATTGATGATTGAACCTACCGAAACAGAGAGCCGGGAAACCTTGGATGAAGCTGTACAGATTTTCCTGGAGGTGCTGGCTGAGTCTGAAGCCCATCCGGAAAAAATGCACGAGTATCCATTTGAAACTCCAGTCCGCAGATTGGATGAAGTCGGTGCTGCACGAAAACCGGTGGTACGTTATCTCTATAGTTCCAAATAGATCATTAACAGGAGGAATCTACTATGATACATACTCTGACCACATATGAAAGTAAGGCTACCGATCCTTATCAAAACCTTGCAGTGGAAGAATATCTTACTTTTCACACAGAACCAGGGGAATGCATCTTGTACTTATGGCAAAATGCACATACCGTGGTGATCGGACGAAATCAAAATTGCTGGAAGGAGTGTCGTGTATCAGAACTGGAAGCAGACGGTGGACATTTAGTCCGCCGCCTCTCCGGTGGGGGAGCAGTCTATCATGATCTGGGAAATCTGAATTTTACTTTTTGTATGAGAAAAGAAGATATGGATGTAGATCGCCAGCTCCAGGTAATTATAGAAGCTGTGTCATCCTTTGGACTGACTGCTGAGAAGACCGGTCGAAATGACGTAGCGATCGGCGGGCAGAAGTTTTCCGGAAATGCATTTTTTGATTCCAAAGGATATTATTATCATCATGGAACTTTATTGCTGAATGTAGATACCGCTTCCATGTCACGTTTTTTAAATCCTTCCAAAGCGAAATTACAGTCAAAAGGTGTGGATTCCGTTCGCTCAAGAGTGGTGAACCTGTCCTCTCTTTGTCCGGATATTACCATTGATACCATGAAGCAGGTTATGTTTAATGCATTTTCCAAAGTGTATGGATTACCTGCAAGACCTTTGGGTGCAGAACGCCTGGAGCAGACTGCTATTGAAAGGGGCAGAGAGCGTTTTTCCTCTGAACACTGGAAATATGGACCGAAGATTCCGTTTACCAATCGCCTGGAACAGCGTTTTCCATGGGGGGAGGCAGGTCTTGATCTTTGTGTAAATGGAGGAATGATCACAGAAGCATCGCTTTCATCTGATTCAATGGAAGCTGATTGGTTTTCTGATATAGGATCGGAATTTCAGGGCCTTCCTTATCGTGCCGATATTCTTTGCAAAGCTTTAGACCGCTCGCTGGAACAACATATGGTTCCTGAAAATGTCCGCATGGATCTGTGTCGGATGGTACAAGAACAAATCTAATAAAAAGGAGAGAATTTATCCATGGCAGAATTGACAACAACTATATATGACCTGACTGTCATCGGTGCTGGCCCAGGGGGATATGAAGCAGCTCTGGAAGCGGCAAAGCTTGGTCTTCGCACTGCTCTGATCGAAAAAGAGTCTCTGGGAGGAACCTGCTTGAACCGAGGATGTATTCCCACCAAAACATTGCTCCATTCTTCAGAACTTTATGGGGAGATTTGCGATGCAGAACGTTTTGGTATTTCTGCAGACCATGTCCAGCCCAATATGTCCCATATTCAAAAACACAAAGAGACAACTATCACAACTTTGCAAAAGGGCATTGCTGCTCTTTTAAAAGCTGCAAAAGTGACTGTTTATCAAGGACTGGGAACAGTTATCAATACAGGCATTGGCGATTTTAACGGCGAAGAGATCAAGCAGGTGCAGATCACATCCGATGGGGCTGAATCGGTAATTATTGAGACACGGCAGATTCTGCTTGCTTCCGGAAGTATCCCTTCTGTTCCGCCGATCCCAGGGCATGATCTGCCCAGTGTGATGACCAGTGATGAACTGCTTTCCTGGGATCAGGAACCATTTTCTTCTTTGCTGATCATCGGCGGCGGTGTGATCGGTGTGGAATTTGCCGGAATCTGGCAGGCATTTGGAACAAAGGTCACGATTTTGGAAGCACTGCCTTCTTTGATTGCCAACATGGACAAAGAATTGGGACAGAGTCTGAAGATATCTCTGAAGAAAAAAGGTGCAGATATCCATACCAGTGCTAAAGTACAATCTTTGGAATCTACAGATGAGGGGATTTTATGTACTTACATAGAAAAAGACACGGTCTGTACTTGTACTGCACAGGCAGTTCTGATCGCAACTGGCCGAAAGCCTTATACAGAAGGTCTTTTTGCTGACAACCTCGCTCCATCAATGGAACGTGGCCGTATCCTGACTGATGAACATTTTCAGACCAGCATTCCCGGTATTTATGCCATCGGTGATGTGAATGGAAAGCTGCAGCTGGCACATGCAGCCACTGCTCAGGGATTTCATGCTGTCCATCATATAGCTGCCGCTCGATCAACTGCTGACTTCGAACAATCTGTTTCCAGTGTGGAAGATCCTATTCTTGATCTTGTTCCGTCCTGTATCTATACTTCTCCGGAGATTGCTTCTGTGGGGCTGACACTGGATCAGGCAAAAGAACAAGGGCTTACAGCTAAAAGCCATAAGATCCTAAGCTCTGCCAATGGAAAATCTGTATTATCCCTGCAGGAACGCGGGTTTATGAAAGTAATCTATCTGGAAGAAAGCCATGTAATCATTGGTGCACAGCTTCTCTGTGCCAGAGCTACTGATATGATCAGTGAATTTGCTGTTGCCATTGCCAAAAAACTCACTCTGGAAGAAATGGCTTCTGTGATTCGTCCCCATCCATCCTTCAGTGAAATGATCACTCAGGTTACAACTTTGTAGGTAAATGTCAGAATGATGGATATCAAG
>CAKRRX010000196.1 GCA_934394595.1 uncultured Blautia sp.
CAGGGCAGAGAGCATATAGAAGAAGATTAAAATGAAATGTATGTTATGAGAGCAGCAGGAGATTCCATAGGAATCTCCTGTTGTTTTTGGATATATTTTGAGAAGTTAGTCTCCTGGCAGAATGTCCTGCCAGGTCGAAATTTTACACAAACTGATAAATACAGAACACTGCATAAAGAAGCAGAAGGACGATTCCCTGATACCTGGAGAGACGTCCTTTTTTTAATGCAGGAAAAGTGAGAAATGCCATCACAAACAGCATCAGAGGGATATCTACCACAAGGGAGGAGTTCATTCCTGCAATGACTTTTCCAGAAGGAATATCAAACGGAGATAACACAGCGGAAACGCCACTGACCAGCACAAGATTGAAAAGGTTGGCACCGATCACATTTCCAAGGGAAAGGGCACCGTGTCCCTTTGTAAGGGAGGTGATGGCAGTTACCAGTTCCGGAAGGGAAGTTCCCAGTGCCACAAATGTGAGGGCGATAACAGATTCCGGTACGCCAAGCTCTCTTGCAATGATGGTTCCGTTGTCTACCAGAAGATTTGCACCGATGGCAATGAGGATAGCCCCTACAACCAGGAAGAGAATTTCTTTGATAAGAGGGGTATCTTCCTGTCCTTCAGTTGTGGCAGAAGTCATGGCTGCTGGCATTTTTCTGATCTGGTATACGGAAATTCCGATGTAGCTGCCAAACATGATCAGAAGGATGATTCCGGTGATCCGTGAAAAATGTCCGGTGATGTAAGCGGTTCCGGCATAAAAGATGGCTGCCAGAAAGAAAAAGAAAACCGGGAGCTTTAAGGAATTTGGGTGTACCTTTGAAGGACGGATAGCGATAGTGATAGCTGCAATCAGACTGACATTACAGATAATGGAGCCGATGGCATTTCCATAGGCAATCTCACCGTGGCCGCTGATGGCAGATGTAGCAGATACCATAACCTCCGGAAGTGTGGTACCGATTGAGACCACAGTTGCGCCAATGAGAAGCTCCGGCACATGAAAACGATGGGCAACACCAGTAGCACCGTCTACAAACCAGTCGCCGCCCTTGATCAGAAGGATAAGACCGATGACGAAATAGATTACAGGTAAGATCATAAATATTCTCCTTTCAAAAAAATCAGAACATGTTGCTGATAAAGATTTCCAGACCAATGGCAATGAGGATCACGCCGCCGAGGATATCAGCTTTGTTGGAAAGCTTAGTACCAAAACGCTTTCCAAGGCTAAGGCCTGTCATGCAGATAAAGAAGGTGACCGCTGCAATGATCAGGGAACAGACAAGAGCCATAAGCCAGTCGTAATCTGCAATGGTAAAACCTACAGACAGTGCATCAATGGATGTGGCAACTCCCTGGATAAAAAGAGCTTTGATGCCTACTCCTGGGATTTCTTTGTCCTCTTCGGTTTTTCGGATTCCGTTTAACAACATGGAACCTCCGATATAGCCAAGAAGGATCAGCGCAATCCAGGGAATAGATTTCTCAAATGCCCGGAAGTATTCCGCAATCGTGTGGACACAGAGCCAGCCAGTCATGGGCATCACTGCCTGAAACAGTGCAAAAACTCCTGCAATACCGGCCATTTTTCTGGTACGCATGCCTGGCTCATGAAGACCGTTAGCCAGGGATACAGAAAAGGCATCCATGGCAAGCCCTACGCCGAGCAGTGCGCTGTTGAGAAAAAAGATAAAGCTGTAATTCATTTTTTAGTTCCTCCGTAGTATTTATTGTTTCCCGGAAAATATGATATCTTTGTCGGGGCTTTTTAGAAAAGGACATGAAAAAAGACCCGGTATATAACCACTGGGCTATATATGGGTCATAAGTACTCAGATAGAAAAGGATAGACTCCATGTATAGCTGTCAGTTATACATGAGTCTCGCAATTTAATGCAAGCCAGATCGAAGCGGTCGGTATGTTGACTTGCCACGCATGAAAATGCGCTTGCTACTCCCTCACGGGGAAACCTTGTGTGGATACTTTAGCAGATAAAAATTGGTTTGTCAAGAATTTTTATCAATAATAATGGACAGTATTTTTGGAAATTTTTGGAGTATGAAGTACGGAACAATCTCCAGAGCCTTTTTCAAACATACTCTAAGGCATCTTTTGACCGTAACATCTTGACATTGAAATAATATTAGAATACACTAACTTTTGCAACGATTAACGATAATATTTATCATTAAAACACAAAAACATACATATGGGAAAAGAGGATAACGTATGACATTAAAAGACTTACCCATTGGAAAAACCGCCACAGTTACCGTAGTTGGCGGAGAAGGAGCCCTGAGACAGCATTTCCTGGATATGGGAATCATTCCCATGGCAGATGTGACCATGGTAAAATATGCTCCTATGGGAGATCCGGTAGAAGTGCGGATCCACAGCTATGAACTGACCCTGCGTCTTGCAGATGCTGCAAAAATTGAAATTGACAATATAAGGGATATAAAAGAACTGAAAAAGAGAAAGCAGACAAGGGCCATTCCTCATCCGGGACTTGGCGAGGGTGGAAAGTTTCATGAGAAAGCGGATGAACATCCCCTTCCGGAAGATGAGCTTCTCACATTTGCCTTAGCCGGAAACCAGAACTGTGGTAAGACTACTTTGTTTAATCAGCTTACAGGTTCCAATCAGCATGTGGGAAATTTTCCAGGAGTGACCGTAGATCGAAAGGACGGCTCCATCCGTGGAAAAAAGAATACCTTGGTAACGGACCTTCCGGGAATTTATTCCATGTCTCCGTATTCCAGTGAGGAAATCGTTACCCGGAAATTTATTCTGGAGCAGCATCCAAAAGGAATCATCAACATAGTGGATGCCACCAATATCGAGAGAAATCTTTATCTGACCATGCAGCTGATGGAATTAGATGTGCCTATGGTGCTGGCTTTGAACATGATGGACGAGGTAAGGGTAAACGGCGGCTCTGTTCTGGTGAACCAGATGGAAGAAGCCCTTGGGATTCCTGTAGTACCGATTTCTGCTGCAAAAAACGAAGGAATCGACGAGCTGGTAGCCCATGCAATCCATGTGGCAAAATATCAGGAGCGCCCCAAACGGCTTGATTTCTGTGATGCCAATGAAGATGGCGGGGCAGTACACAGATGTCTTCATGGAATCATGCATCTGATCGAGGATCATGCTATAAAGGCGGATATCCCGGTGCGTTTTGCTGCCAGTAAGCTGGCAGAAGGAGATACTTTGATCCTGGAAAAACTAGGACTGGATCAGAATGAGAAGGAGACTCTGGAGCATATTGTAAAGCAGATGGAGATAGAAAGAGGACTTGACCGGGCTGCTGCTATGGCACATATGCGCTTTGACTTTATCGAAAAGGTCTGTGATGAGACCGTGATCAAGCCTCATGAGAGCCGGGAGCATCTGCGAAGCCAGAAGCTGGATAAGCTTCTCACAGGTAAGTATACAGCGCTTCCCTGCTTCGCAGGAATTATGGCACTTGTTTTCTGGCTTACCTTTGGAGTGATCGGGCAGGGCCTTTCCAATCTTCTGGATATGGGAATTACCTGGTTATCCCAGGTAGTGGATCAGGCAATGACTGCCTGGAATGTGAATAGTGTGCTTCATTCTCTTGTAATTGACGGTATTTTTAACGGCGTTGGAAGTGTGCTGAGTTTTCTGCCGATCATTGTGACTTTGTTTTTCTTTTTGTCCCTTTTGGAGGACAGTGGATATATGGCACGTGTTGCTTTTGTAATGGATAAGCTGCTTCGAAAGATTGGTCTTTCCGGACGAAGCATTGTCCCAATGCTAGTGGGCTTTGGATGTACAGTTCCTGGTGTTATGGCAAGCAGAACCCTGCCGTCAGAGCGGGATCGTAAGATGACCATTCTCCTTACTCCTTTTATGAGCTGTTCGGCAAAGCTTCCTATTTATGCTTTTTTTACAGCTGCCTTTTTCCCGAAG
>CAKRRX010000197.1 GCA_934394595.1 uncultured Blautia sp.
CTTGCAAAAGGGGAAATGTACTGCAGACTTTGGGAATCTGAACGATATGGAATAAAAATCCTCCTTGCATCTAAAAATACAGGGTTGATCAACAGCCTGATCTCCACACTTGCGTGGGGATTTATTTTGCTTTTTTTCCTGGTCTTTATCATGATTTCAGGACAGAAGCTGATGATCAGGCGAACAACAGAACCGATTGTACAAATGTGTGACATGCTGACAGGTCTGAAGGTTGATAAAAATTTACAGAACATTCCTCTGGTAAGTGGGGATGAAACCGATGAACTAAGGCAATTGAATTATGCATTTGATAAACTGGTGATCAATTTAAAAAAATCTATGGAAAAAGAGATGATCAGCAGAGTCAATGAAATACAAAGCCAGATGTATGCATTACAGACGCAGATGAATCCTCACTTTATCCACAATATCTTAACAGTTATTTCATCAATGTCCGGTACCTCCGAATGTGAAAAAATACCGGAAGTGTGTGAAAAGCTTTCAAGTATGATCCGATATATTGTAAGCAGTTCCGAGGAAACTGTAAATTTAAATAATGAAGTTCTGCACGCAGAGAATTATCTTGAATTAATGAAAATACGCTACGAGGACAAATTTCAGTATTCTATGTCCTATGTAGGGGAAATACAAAATTGCCATTTACCCAGATTTATTATTCAGCCCCTTCTTGAAAACAGTTTTGCACATGGCTTTCATAATAAAGAATTTCCGTGGAAAATCGATATTCAGGTTTATTGTTCTGATGAACTTTGGGAAGTGCAGATCCGGGATAACGGATGCGGTATGGAACAGGAAGAACTGGAAAAAATAAAGCAGGAACTGCAGGAAATGCGCGACTGCGATGTGAAATCTCTTATGAAAGAAATGAAGATTGGCGGTCTGTCTATAAAAAATGTTTATCTGCGATTGTTTCTGGCTTATGGGAAGCATATGATTTTTGATATAAGTAGTAGCGCTGAGGGGATGTGTATCACAGTTGGAGGAAATTATGAAGATACGAGTACTGGTAGTGGAAGATGAGCCTCCTATTCAGAGGAGTATTTGTCAGAAAATTGAGAAAAGCAATGATAATTTCAAAGTGATAGCAGCCATAGACAATGGGAAGGATGCAATACAATACCTGATAGAGCATCCGGTTGATGTTATGTTTGTGGATATGAACCTGCCCATTGTAAGCGGAAAGGAGCTGCTGAAATTTTGCTACAATGAAAAGCTTCCGGTGCTGCCTGTGGTGTTAAGCGGATACACAGATTTTGAATACGTAAAATGCGCTGTAGCCAACCATGCGGTTGATTATTTGCTGAAGCCCTTAAACAGCCAGGAATTGACCATCCTATTACAAAAAATAGAGGCAAGAATCCGGAAACAGCAGCAGGAAGAAAAGGTTCAAAATCTGACAGATGCGGTAAAAGGGATCCACACATTGCAAACAAAAGAGAACCGCCCGGAAATGGATCCTTCATATAGTATGCTGCTGGTAACTCTTGGCGCTTGTCCGTATGAAAACGAAAGAAATTACAGGGAGCTTTTTGAAAAGTTAGATCTGGGAGGGAATTTCTCGCAAATTGTCCCTAAGGAGAATTTCTGGCTGGTTAATGGCAAAAATATTAACGAGAAAATTATTTTTGTTCGCAGAGATTGTGCTCCGGATATCAATCATTTAAATCAATTTGTCAGAAGTCTGAAGTTTCCCGGACTTACCATTACTGTTGTATTTTATAAAGAAGCTGTAAAAATGACAGACATTTTTGCTACATATCATTTGATGCAGAAATATGCACGTGAACATATGATATTTTTGAAAAATTCTGTTTTGATCTACAGTCCGGAAAGCTTCAAGCCAGATTTTACAGGTCTTAGGGAAAAAATTGACAGCCTGATACTTCAATGCAATAATATGAGTATCAATAATATTACAGGATCTTTTGCAGACTTACTTCATTTGTTTACCGTGCGCCCGGTTACGCAAAAAGAAGCTGTACGAAATATTAAATATTTTGTATCAGAATTATATAAAGTGCACCAGGGATACAGAGGCTTTTTTGAAGTAGAAGAAGACATACAATTTATTTTGGAAAATTATTATACAGAAGAAGAATTGCTTAAAGAATTTGATTTCCTGTTAAAAGATATTTTCGGAATTGAGGTGTATGATTCCAGAGATAAAAAGATCATCGCTGTAAAGATGAAAAACTATCTGGATGAAAAATTCAGAAGCAATGTTACGAATCAATTGCTGGCAGCCAGTTTTGGGTTTGTACCGTCTTATTTGGTCAGCATTTTCAAGACCTGTTATGGACTGACGCCTATGGATTACCTGGTAACAAAGAGAATCGATGAGGCAAAATTGCTTCTGGCAGATGGCTCGTTAAAGATCAAAGATATTGCAAGCGGTGTGGGATATGAAGATTCTCTTTATTTTTCAAAAGTGTTTAAGAAATTTACCGGGGTTAGCCCAAAAGAATATGTAAAGGCGAATAAATAAGGCAATCGGGATATTTTATTCCTGGGATGAATGCAGTGCTTCTGTAAATGGATATCCTGGCGCTGAATATAAAAGTTTTACCACGAAAGAAGAGGCAAATGCCTATCTGGGGAACTCTTTTGCTGCACAGACCGAAGAAGAGAAAAAAGATCAAAGGAATACAGCTCCCTCCGGCACAGAATCCACATTAACAGCATACTTGCCAATAGATGGAAGCTTTGATCCGTCTATTGGCAAGTATGCTGTTGGATGCATCCTGCTGACTCCGGAAGGGGAAACTATCCGGGAATCAGGCAATGGTAAGGATCCGGAATCCCTGGCGATCCGCAATGTGGCAGGAGAAATGCTGGGAGCCATGTATGCAGTTCAGTGGGCAATCAACCATGGTTATCCGTCACTTACCATATATTATGATTATGAAGGGATCGCCAAATGGGCACAGGGAGACTGGAAAGCAAAAAATAAACGTACACAGCAGTATGCAGAGTTTATGAACTCAAAAAGATCTTATATTCAGCTTACTTTTCAGAAGGTAAAGGCCCACTCCGGTGATCATTATAATGAAGAAGTGGATAAACTGGCGAAATCAGCGCTTGTAAACGGAAACGGGATCCCTAGGATCAGCCGTGCATAGCAGCTGGAATGTATTTTTATAAAAATCGATCAATCCGTCACGCTTCATTTTGCCAAGCTCCTTGGAAAGGGCACTGCGGTCAAGATTCAGATAATCTGCAAGCTGCTGCCGGTCAAAAGGGATCTGGAAGGTGGAGCTTCCGGCTTTCAGGGAAACACCGGACAGATAGGTAAGCAGTCTTTCACGGATAGTTTTGGGAGTGGTACAGAAGATCCGGCTGGATAAAGTAAGGTTTTTCCGGGCAAAAATATAAAGCAGATCTGATTGCAGCTTTGGATGCCAGGAAGCATGACTATATCTGGAGTCCGATAAAAGGGATAGATTCAAAAAAGTAATCTGGCAGTCCTCGGCAGCTACTGCACTGACCAGCATGGGCTCCTGACAAAGCACATAGGTTTCGGCGAAAAGCAGGCCTGGGGCAACATTGCTCAGGATACACCGGTTTCCCCACAGATCTGTGTTTTCAATGTTTACACTGCCTGTTTCCACAATACCGATTTCCCTGGGGATATCACCTGTGTGAAAAATAGTTTCATTTCTGGAATAGGAAGCCTGGCGTATGCAGTGAAGGGAAAGGATCTGTTCCCATTCATCCGGACTGATATTCTGAAAAAGTGCATTTACAATTTTTTTCATAAAATCTTCCTTTCTGTGGTCATAACCACATACGACAGAGGATGGTCTGACGAAAGTTGAAACAACTTTTGATGGTGATACAGTCTGGTTGTCTATTGATCAGATGGCAGAATTGTTTCAGAGAGATAAATCAACCATTT
>CAKRRX010000198.1 GCA_934394595.1 uncultured Blautia sp.
GGATGATGATTTTAATCTGGGTGTCCTCACCATGCGGACACCGGAAGGGGTATTTGAGACGGATTTTGATGAATAAGCTACAGGGGCGGAAACTGGGCTATGATGGAAGAATATTTTTCATGTAGCGCAGGGCCTGTTGGTTATTGTATTTTTTCTGTATGGTATCTGCAGAAAGGGGGGTGCTGGTAAATTCGGGTTTGTCCTGCATTTTCAGGTATTCCCTGGCTGTGCAGTGGAAATTTTTCTCGAACATCTGGTTCAGAT
The DNA here is from genome assembly GCA_934394595.1 of uncultured Blautia sp. GTDB lineage: Bacteria > Bacillota > Clostridia > Lachnospirales > Lachnospiraceae > Blautia_A. Next base: position 265 of record CAKRRX010000198.1, read on the forward strand.
ACCGGCTGCTGGAAAAACCGGATTCCATACAGATATCCAGAATATTCAGGTCTGTTTTCTGCATAAGAGTCAGGGCATGGCGGAAGCGAAGATGACTGACATATTCCTGGAAAGACATACCCAGCATTTTTTTGATAAAATGAGAAAGATGGTAGTCTGTGATATTTTCGAGAGCAGAAAGCTCACGCAGGGAAATATGTTCGGTATAATGCTCATTTATGTAGTCCATGATCCGGTTCAGCCTCATAGTGTTGTGGTAAGCAGAGACGGACTCTTTTTCTGTGGCGATGTGACAGTGGGTGCCATTTGCCAGATGATAAAGGATATCCAGCATGATTCCAGAGCATTTCAGTGCCCCAAAAGGAAGATCCTGAAAATAGACAGTGGCACACTGATAAAATAGTGGGAGCAACGTCCTGTGAATGGTACCACTGTGGAGGATGTTGTTTTCGAAGCGGAGATATTCCAAGGAGTAGTCTGTCTGGCGGTAAAATTCGGCATGAAGCTGGAATGCCAGGATCAGATTTTTTTCGTTTGTGTGGTACAGGGAGTGAACCTGATGGCGGTTGATCAGAAAAATGTCCCCTTTGTGGAGAAGAAAGGATTCCTGCTCCAGAAGAAGAATCACAGAGCCTTCCATGATCACGCCCAGCTCCAGATCATCATGTCCGTGGGGGCTTCGGGAAATTACTTCTATGAGAAACAATTCAAGAGAGTTCATTTTTGTGTGCTGGATGATTTCCAGCTCTTTTTTTTGTGTCATGATATCCTCGCCTTATATGATAACTGTCATTTACACCCTATATAAGTAATTGGGCTGGTTCTGTCCTGCCTTGAGTCATTATATCACGATTGCGCAAGATAGCATACAAAAAATAGCAAGATTGTCATTTTTTGCATGCCAGATTCTGGTATAAATAAAGCATAGCAAATGAAACACCGGTGAATCAGAAATAACCTGCTCGCTACAGTAAATTCCAATAAAATTATGAGAAAAAGAGAGGTATTAAAATGTCTAAATTTAAATTTTCTGTAGGACCCTGGAATGTACACTCAGGAGCTGATTCATACGGCCCGGCAACAAGAAAGGAAATTCCTGTAGAGGAGAAATACAAGAAATTTGCGGAACTTGGATTTTCTGCAGTTCAGTTCCATGATGATGATGCTGTTCCGAATATCAATGATTACACAGAAGAAGAAATTAAAGAAAAAGCAAGAGAACTAAAGAAAACACTGGATAAATATAATCTGAAAGCAGAGTTCGTAGCTCCTCGTCTGTGGATGGACCCACACACAATGGATGGCGGATTTATGAGTACTTCTAAAGAGGACAGAGAGTATGCAATGTGGAGAGCATATCGCTCTATTGATATAGCAAATGAGCTTGGCTGTGACATGATCGTATTATGGCTGGCAAGAGAAGGCACTCTTTGTGCAGAGTCCAAATCTCCGGTGTGGGCAACCAAGATGCTGATCGATGCCATCAATAAGATGCTGGAATATGATCCAAAGATCCGTGTCTGCATTGAACCAAAACCAAATGAACCAATCGACAGAAGCATCTGTGGTACTATGGGACATGTTATGGCAATCTCTGCTGCAACAATTGATCCTTCCCGTGTAGGCGGCAATCTGGAAAGCGCACATGCAATCCTGGCAGGCCTTGATCCTGCACATGAGATCGGTTTTGCAATGGCAATGGGCAAACTGATGACAGTACACCTTAACGATCAGAACGGTATCCGTTATGACCAGGATAAATCCTTTGGTGTAGAAAATCTCCGTGCAGCTTTTAATCAGGTAAAAGTCCTCAAAGAGAATGGATATGGAGAGCATGGCGAGTATGTAGGACTTGACGTAAAAGCAATGCGTACAACAAAAGATGAAGACAGCTATAAACATCTGGAAAACAGTCTGAAAGTATTTAAAGCACTGGAAGAAAAAGTAGAAAGATTTGACTATGAATTCCAGAAGAAATGTGTGGAAAACAGAGATTTTGAAGCTCTTGAAATGTATGTAATGGAACTGTTAATGGGAATTCGCTAAAAAGAAACCAGGGGACTTAGGTTCCCTGGCATTTCCTATTTCTTAATAATCATGAGGTGACTGTATTGAAGAAAAAAGTAGTTGTGGCAGGTCATATCTGCCTTGATATCACACCGGTTTTTCCGGGAAAGAAAGTAGATCAGTTAAGTGATATCCTGTCTCCGGGCAAACTAATCCATATGGGAGCTGCAGATGTGCATACCGGTGGCTGCGTGGCCAATACCGGACTTGCCATGAAACTGCTTGGAGCGGATGTCACCTTGATGTGCAAACTGGGAAAAGATGCCTTTGGGCAGATGGTAATGAATCTTCTGGAGGACTATCATGTAAATTGCAGTGTGATCTGTTCGGAAAACGAGGCAACCTCTTATTCTGTAATCTTGGCAGTACCTGGAATTGACCGTATTTTTCTCCATAATCCAGGTGCAAATAATACGTTTATGGCAAAAGATATTTCCAGTAAAGTTTTGGAAGAGACTGCATTATTCCATTTTGGCTATCCATCTCTGATGCGTAATATGTATCGAAATGACGGGGAGGAACTGTTAAGTGTGATGAAATGTGCAAAGGAAGCCGGCTGTGCAACATCCCTTGACATGGCATCTGTAGATCCCAATTCTGATGCAGGTATAGTTGACTGGGAAAAAATATTGGAAAAAGTTCTCCCATATGTTGACTTTTTTGTGCCAAGCGTGGAAGAGTTATGCTATATGCTGGATCGGGAGCGCTTTATAGAATGGCAGAAACGTGCAGCCGGAAGGGATATCACAGAAATTCTAGATATTGAAACAGATGTAAAACCACTTGCAAGGCAGTGCATGGATTTTGGTACAAAAGTACTTCTTGTAAAATGTGGTGCACCGGGGATGTATTACTGCACAGCAGACAAGCTTTCCCTGGGGCAGATCAGTGAACGTATCGAATTGAACATTGACAAATGGGCAGATAAGGAGGGGTTTGAAAAAAGCTATGTACCGGACAGGGTTCTATCTGGTACAGGTGCAGGAGACACCAGTATTGCGGCTTTTCTTACTGCCATGCTGGAGGGATATCCTGTTGAAAGAGTATTGCAGCTGGCAACCGGTACAGGAGCTTCCTGTGTGGCCGCTTATGATGCTTTAAGCGGGCTGAAAAGCTTTGAGCAGCTGGAAGAAAAAATAGATGCAGGATGGGCCAAAAATCAATAAACCATCAGCCAAAGGAGGAAACAAAAAGAAATGCTAGCAAATTTAAACGATGTACTGTATCCGGCAAAAAAACACCATTATGCAGTGGGGCTGTTTAATGCAGTGAACCTGGAGTTGGCAAGAGGAATTATAAGTGCTGCTGAAAGCACCGGTTCTCCAGTAATTATGGGAACAGCAGAGGTATTATTACCTTATGGGCCGTTGGAAGAAGTATCCTATTATCTGCTGCCTATGGCAAAAAAGGCAAATGTGCCGGTAGTCATTCACTTGGATCATGGCCTTCGTAAAGAAACCTGTATTCAGGCTCTGGAATTGGGATTTTCTTCCATTATGTATGACTGTTCCACAGATTCCTACGAAGATAATGTAAAGAAAGTAAAAGAGATGGCAGATATTGCTCATTCCTATGGTGCA
>CAKRRX010000199.1 GCA_934394595.1 uncultured Blautia sp.
ACACCGTTATCACAGGTATATACAAATTATCTGGACAATGCCTGCTTTGACATTGTGACCGGAGCATTTGACTATGGCAGTGTGTTGCGCAGAGTTGTGACGCAGCTTACCAACAGTGGACTCCGGAAGATTGAATATGGATCCGGACATGCAAGCCGGGTAGAAGTGGCTGCCAGAAGAGCTGTGATGACTGGTGTGGCGAACCTTACCGGAGAAATAGCGGACTACAATGCCAAGAAGCTTGGAACAGAGCATTTTGAGGTTGAATGGCATGCCGGAGCCCGTCCGACTCATGCGGTATGGCAGGGACAGGTCTGGACAAAGGAACAGCTGTACTCAGTCTGCGGTCTTGGCACAGTGACAGGACTTCTGGGAGCCAACTGTTACCATACCTATTATCCGTTCTTTCCTGGCATTTCACAGCGTAACTGGTCGGATGCCTGGTTGGAAGAGCAGAACCGGAAGGAAAGCAAGCCAAAAGAGTTCCGGGGTAAGGAATACACCCTGTATGAGGCAAAGCAGAGACAGCGCCAAATGGAAACAGCAATGAGAGCGCAGCGAGAAAAGGTACAGATGCTTCAGGATGGCGGTGCTGATCAGCAGGAGGTTATGCTCCAAAAAGCCAAATATCAGGGACAGCTGGGTGAATATGCGGCATTCTCTCGTAAAATGGGACTGAAAGAGGAAAGAGAGAGAATTTACATTGATGGACGTGGAAGAATTGCGCCAAGTAAAGATGCACTGAAAACGGCACAGAAAATAATGAACACAGACTATTTATTTGAGAGAGGTAAAATTGCAAATATTTTAGGAGTGAGTAAAAAAGCCGTTGATTTTGGAAAAATGGATGAAAAATCAAGAAAATCTGTATATAATGGTGTTAAGAAAGTGCTTGATCAATTTCCAGAATTAAGGGGATATACAAAAAAAGTATTGTATGATCCAAATATAAAAGGTTATGCAATGAGTGAGTCCATGCGTGGCGTTTTAAAAATTAGTAGTAAATTCAGTGATTATGAGGATTTAAAAAGGCGGTACAACCGAGATGTGAGAGTGCAATTTCATCCAGCGGGGACTGATGCGGATGCTATTATTATTCATGAAATGGGGCATCAATTAGATGGATACCTTACGCGAAAGGGAGTTTGGGGCGGAAATGTAAGTATATACGGAACGATCCGAACAAGTGTAGCTGTAAAGCGCGAAGTGTTACAGCAATTAGGATATTTTGATTATATCCGCGCAGAGCGTGCAGAATGGACTCGGATGGGATATAAAGGGAGCGAACTCGCTGAAGCATTAGAGTTTTCTAAAAAGGAATTTATTACTAAACATGTATCAGGGTATGCAAATAAGAATGAAAAAGAGTTTTTTGCAGAATGCTTTGCGGAATATCTGATGAGTGAAAGACCAAGAGAAGCAGCTAAAATCTTTGGAGAGGTCTTGAAGGAAATTATGGAGGGATTGCGATGACAATGTTTGAGGCGGATACAGCGAATATAGAAAAAAAACTTCAGGAAATAGAGGATAATGATCTGTATAGCTTTATGAGAAAGCAGGGGTATTCAGAAGAACAGATAAAAATTGCAATCAGAAATACACATTTACTTGATGCAATAAATTGCCTGAAAGAAATTTTATGTGAGCCAGAAGAAATCGTATCTATTTTGCAAGAGAAGGGTTGGAAAAAAGAAGAGATAGAAGCAGTCATTAAAAACCAGATAAGCTAGCTGCCACCAGTCGAAATGACCGGTGGTATTTTTGTACTTATTTTTAGGAGGACCGGTAATGAAAAAGAAAGCAGTAGCAGTATTAACGGCTATCAGCATATTGATAGCAGGTTTAACTGGATGCCAGACCGCCACGAAAAGTTATGGTGGGAAGACAACGATAAAGCTTGAGCCAAATCAGAAACTGGAAGAAATTACCTGGAAAGATGATTCTTTATGGTACCTTACAAGACCAATGACTAATGAGGATATTGCTGAAACCCATACATTCCAACAGCAGTCAAATTTTGGAGTCTTTGAAGGAACAGTAACCATCATAGAGTCAAAGGAGTAAAGAATTTATGATAACAATAAAAATAACAGATCACAGCATCTGTATGAATGGTCATGCCGGCAGGAAGAGTCCGGATGGGATTGACCGGGTATGCGCGGCAGTATCAGCAATGACCTGCAACCTGATCAATTCCCTGAAAGATCTGACTGGTGACAGAATCAGGGCAGAAACAGCCAGCGGAATGACTGTGATCGAATGGGAAGATCTGTCAGATGGTGGGAAACTTCTGGTGGATTCATGGTTCCTGGGGCTTACAGATATCAACCGGGAATACAACTGTATAGAATTTCAGAAATAAACATCCGAGAGGGTGTTTTTATTATGCCCAAAACGTGAAGGCGTAAAAAGCTCGGGAGCCTGTCGAGGCAAAACGGAGGTAAGTACGATGTATAAAAAGAGAATGATGTTACAGCTTTTTGATGACGGCACAGGAGCTGGCTCTGGTGGACAGGGTGGAAATGCCGGGACTGGAAACGGCGGCCAGGGATCCGCTGGGGGCGCATCCGGAGCACATGGTACCGGAACATATACTTATGAACAGTTGGAAGAAATTGCAAGTTCACGTGCTGAGAAATCTGAGAGAGCCGCGCTTGCGAACTTTTTCAGAAGTCAGGGTATGACAGAAGATGAGGTCACACAGGCAATCGCTAAATTTAAAACAGATCGAGCTGCAAGTCAGCCGAATGTGACACAGCTGCAGCAGGATCTGGAAAATTCCAGAAATGAAGTCCAGCAGATGAAGAACGAGAAGTTCTTATCCGGAAAAGGTGTCAAGGCTGATGATCTGGACTATGTGACTTACAAGGTTTCCAAAATGGTAGATGATAAAACGACATTTGAAAAGGCAGCAGAAAAGTTCCTGAAAGAGAATCCGAGATTTGCCGGTGGAGGTTCTTACCGGATTGCAGATTCTTCAACAGGTAACGCTTCAAATGGTTCTGGCGGAAACATGAACGTTTCCATCAATGACCGGATCAGAGCTGCCGCGAGAAGATAATGGAGGTAGAGTAAATGCAGAATAGAAGAATGAATTTAAGATTGTTTGACACAGATGCAAACATCATTGACCGTACCGGAGCAGAGTCTCTGATTCCAATTCAGGAATCCAATGAGATCATCCAGGGAACGATCGCACAGTCAGCAGTCCTGTCAAGAGGTCGCAAGCTGGCGAACATGACAAGCAGACAGTACAAAATGCCGGTACTGGATATGCTGCCGATTGCATATTTCGTAAACGGTGATACCGGACAGAAGAAAACTACAAAGCAGGCATGGGACAAGAAGTTCATCACTGCCGAAGAGATTGCGGTTATTGTTCCAATTCCGGAAGCAGTTCTGGATGATTCTGAGTATGACATCTGGGGAGAAGTAAAACCGAGAGTTACAGAAGCATTTGGAAAGGTCATCGACAGCGCAGTATTGTTCGGTGAAAATAAACCGAACACATGGAGAGAAGATGTGGTTACAACCGCGACAAAAGCGGGAGCAGTCGTAACATTAGGAGCCGCAGACAGTCTGTATGACAAGATCATGGCAGAGGACGGAGTGATCGCACATATTGAAGACTGCGGATACTTTGTAAACGGTCACATGGCGGACATTTCCATGAGGGCGAAACTCAGAGGTCTGAAAAATGCAAATGGAGATCCGCTGTTTAAACAGGATCTGCAGGGAACCACACAGTATGCGCTTGACGGATCACCAATGAACTTCCCGAACAATGGAGCGTTTGATAAGTCAAAGGCGCTTATGATTTCCGGAGATTTCTCACAGCTGGTATATTCCATCAGACAGGATATTACATTCAAGCTGTTTACGGAAGGTGTTGTCCAGAATAC
>CAKRRX010000200.1 GCA_934394595.1 uncultured Blautia sp.
AGCGATAGACGGGGCTCGAACCCGCGGTCTCGACCTTGGCAAGGTCGCGCGTTACCAACTACGCCACTATCGCACAGTCAATACTGAATATCTCTCAGCGACAAAATATATATTACATGATAAAATAGGTTTTGTCAAATGTTTTTTTGAAAAAATTAAAAAAATTTAAAATAAAAAATGTTCAGGAGTTCACAAGTGGAAAAGGCTGTGTTATGATAAAAAGATCAGTAAAGAAGATAACTGTGAGCATAAATATGGAGAAAAGTAATGAAAGAACTTTATGATATGCATTGTCATATTGTACCGGGAGTAGATGACGGTGCCTGTGATATGAAAATGTCTGTGCGAATGCTTCAAAAGGAGTATGAAGATGGTGTGCGCTGCATTATTGCCACACCACATTTTCGTTATGATATGTTTGAACCCTCTCAGCAGCTTATCCTTCACAATTTTCTGAAGCTGAAGGAAAAGGCAGAAGAAATCGGAGAAGAAGGAATCCAGATGTATCTGGGGTGTGAGCTGCATGCCAGTGTGGATATGACGGAGCGCCTGAAAAAGAAGGAACGTCGTTCTATGGCAGGCTCCCGCTATGTGCTGGTGGAGTTTGGCACATTAGATGAAAAATCCTACATAATGGACAGAATCCATGATCTTGTACGAAATGGATATTATCCTATTATAGCCCATGCAGAGCGTTATCAGGCAGTTACCAAAGGCGGTGTGAAGTTTCTGGAACTGCTTCGGGAGGCCGGCGCCTATATCCAGCTGAATGCAGACAGTATTACCGGTGCAGAGGGATTTTTTACAAAGAGATTCTGCAAAAAGGTAATCAAGGCAGGCATGTTGGATTTCGTTGGCTCAGACGGCCACGATATGGAAACAAGAATTCCCAATATAAAAGAGGCCTATGAGAAGCTGAAAAAAATAGCAGGAGAAGAGAATGCTCAGAAAATCATGGCAGAGCATCCTGACTGCGTGATCAAGAATCAGAAAATTTACTAAGAAAATTCCGGACGGTAGCCACGTCCGATTAAGGAGAAGCGAAATGCTAGACTGGATCTTAAAGACAGATGGAGATATTCTGCTGTTTTTACAAAATCATGTACGAAATGCCCTTACAGACGGTTTCTGGAAGCTGATCACATTCCTGGGAGATGGAGGCTGGTTCTGGATCGTCACAGGGATTCTCCTGCTGTTTTTTGCAAAAACAAGAAAGGCAGGAGTCACAGCACTTCTGGCACTACTTCTTGGGGCTTTGGTAACCAATCTGCTTTTAAAGAATCTTGTGGCAAGGCCCAGGCCTTATGATATGATAGCTGGGCTGACACCCCTTGTAAAGAAATTAAAGGACTATTCTTTCCCATCCGGGCATACCTGCGCCTCTTTTGCAGCGGCAGTGGTATACTGGAAAATGCTGCCGAAAGTATGGGGAAGGGCTGGGTTGATCCTGGCTTTTCTCATTGCTTTTTCCAGATTGTATGTGGGAGTACATTATCCTACAGATGTTCTGGCCGGCGGCATCATCGGAGGCCTTATGGGCCTTCTGGCGGTTTATATTATCAAATATATCCGGCCAGAAGCTAGTACAGCGAATATTAAGTAACCGCCATATTGACTTGTCTGATTTTTCATATGCTGCGTTGTCATCAGTCGCCGTAGCCACCGCTACGCCTCCATCCTCCGTCTTGCATATGGAAAAATCATTCTGCGTCAATATAGCAGATACTTAATTTTCGCTGTACTAGTACAGCGAATACATTTTTACCATGATTTTACAGGAAGATAACGGTTCCGGATTTTCTTTCATGATAGGATATTGCGGTATGTAAAAAACATTTACGCAATTGTGATACAGATCCTGTGAAAATGTTTTCAGACATAATTTAGAATCAAAAAACAGAAGATTGGAAAACAGGTGTAAATATGAGTGAAAGTAAAAGCAAAAAATCCGGGGCACAGGAAGTGCTTTCGCCAGAAAAAACAGAGGCAATAGAAAAAATCCGAAAAAATATGGAAAAAGATCAGTACTATCTTTTGTGCCAGTATGCTATCGGAATTGTGGAAGCAAAGGTTAAGATCATAGATGAGCAGCTGTCCATGAGATATGGAAGAGAGATCGTCAAGGGCTTTAGCGGAAGGGTAAAAGCCCCGGAAAGTATTTATGCGAAGCTTGAGCGAAAAGAGCTGCCAACTGATTTTGACACAGCCAGAAAGAAGCTGAACGATCTGGTTGGGGTCAGGGTGGTCTGCCTTTTTCTGGATGATGTCTATGAGATTGCGGAAATCCTGAAAAAACAAAGAGACATCACCCTTGTAAAGGAGAAAGATTATATTTCAAAGCCTAAGAAAAACGGATATATGAGTCTGCATCTGATCGTGGACATTCCTATTTATTACGGGGATAATTTTCAGAGCAAGAGAGTGGAAATCCAGATCCGTACTCTGGCCATGGACTTCTGGTCTGTACTGGAATATCAGCTGATGTACAAAAAGAGTGTTGAAGGAACAGAAAAGATTGCCAGAGAGCTGAAAAACTATTCAGAGGAAGTGGCAGATCTGGATGAAAAGATGATGAAACTGAGGAACAAAATCGATAAAATATAGAATAATCAGGGGAGAGGTTATGGAGGAAAAGAAAAAAGAACAAAAAGTCTGTCCATATGCGAAAAAGTGTGGTGGATGCAAATATCAGGGAATCCCATACAAGGTTCAGCTGGGAAAAAAACAGGATCAGGTGAAAAGCTTATTAAAAAAATTTGGCAAAGTAAATCCTATTATCGGAATGGAAGATCCTTATTATTACCGGAACAAAGTACATGCGGTATTTGACCGTGACAAAAAAGGAAATATCATATCCGGAATTTATGAGGCAAATTCCCACAGGGTGGTACCAATTGAAAAATGTCAGATTGAAGACGAAGAGAGCCAGAAAATCATACGCACCATCCGGGGAATGCTTAAATCCTTTAAAATCAAAACCTATGACGAGGATACCGGCTATGGGCTTCTGCGTCATGTTCTTGTGCGCAGAGGGTTTACCAGTGGGGAAGTGATGGTAGTTCTGGTAGTAGCGTCCCCTGTATTTCCGTCAAAAAACAATTTTGTAAAAGCTTTACGCAAAGAATATCCCCAGATCAGCACTGTGGTGTTAAATATCAATGACAAGAATACCAGCATGGTATTAGGGGAAAGAGAAATCGTATTATATGGAAAGGGCTTTATCCGGGATACGCTCTGCGGAAAATCTTTCCGTATTTCTCCAAAATCCTTTTATCAGGTAAACCCGGTGCAGACAGAGATCCTTTATGGAAAGGCTGTGGAGTATGCAGGCCTCACAGGAAGGGAAAAGGTAATTGATGCCTATTGTGGAATCGGAACTATCGGTCTGATCGCATCAGAGCATGCAAAAGAAGTAATCGGTGTGGAACTGAATAAGGATGCGATCAGAGATGCAAGGATCAATGCAAGGGAAAATAAGATCGTCAATGTCTCCTTCCGTCAGGGAGATGCAGGAGAATTTATGGAAGGAATGGCTGCCCAGAAAGAGAAGGCAGATGTGGTGTTTATGGATCCGCCTCGTTCAGGCAGTAGTGAAAAGTTTCTGAATTCCCTTGTGACACTATCACCGGACAAGGTTGTATATATTTCCTGCAATCCGGAAACACTGGCCAGGGATCTTTTGTTCCTTACCAGAAAAGGTTATGAAGTGAAAGTGATCCAGCCGGTGGAAATGTTCTGTTTTACTTCGCATGTGGAGACTGTGTGCTGCCTGAGCAGGTAAAAGCAGAGCTTGCAGAAATTCATATTTTCCATATTTTCGTTTCCTTTTGTCCATTTTAATTATGAGAAAATCAGGATATACTTGCC
>CAKRRX010000201.1 GCA_934394595.1 uncultured Blautia sp.
CTTTTTCGTTGGGAGCGTGAATTCTATGGGAAGATTTGTGAATCCAGATAACAGTGCTTTTTATACGGCGGTAAGATCTGAAATATATGTGGATAAAACTGGGATTTTAGATTATACAAATAAGATGCTGGGGACTAAGCAGGCATTTATCTGCAACAGCCGTCCGAGACGTTTTGGAAAATCCATCACAGCAGACATGCTGTCTGCATATTATAGCAAGGGCTGCGATTCAAAGGAGATGTTTTCTGGTCTGGAAATCAGTAAAAGCCGGGAGTTTGAAAAATATATAAATAAATATGATGTGATACATTTTGATCTTCAGTGGTTTATGGGGCCGGAAAATGGGTCAGGTGAATTTGTGAAGAAGATTCAGAAGATTATAGTAGAAGAACTTCGGGAGGTATATCCACAGGTTCTGGATTCCACTGTAAATGGTCTGCCAGATGCAATGTCTGTTATAAATGAAAAGACCGGAAATAAGTTTGTTGTAATAATAGATGAATGGGACGTGTTAATACGTGATGAGGCGCAAAATCAGAAAATACAGGAAGAATATATTAACTTTCTGCGGAGGATGTTTAAAGGAACAGAGCCAACCAAATACATTGCTCTTGCTTATTTGACGGGTATTCTTCCAATCAAGAAATTGAAAACCCAGTCTGCCCTTAATAATTTTGATGAGTTTACCATGCTTGGTGCAAGTAATATGGCATCTTATATCGGTTTTACAGAAAATGAAGTGAAAGCACTTGCAAAAAGATATCATCAAAATTATGAAAAGGTCAAAAAATGGTATGATGGTTATCTTTTAAATGGTTATCAGATATACAACCCACGGGCTGTTGTGGGCGTTATGCTAAAGGGAGAATTTAAAAGTTACTGGTCGGAGACTGCTTCTTATGAGACAATCGTACCGCTGATCAACATGGATTTTGATGGATTGAAGTCTGCTATTATCCAAATGTTGTCAGGTAATGAAGTGAAAGTGAATACTGCAACCTTCAAAAATGACACAGTAAACATACGAAACCGTGATGAAGTTCTTACGTATATGATTCATCTTGGCTATTTGGGGTATAATCAGGACAGAAAAACCGCATTTGTACCAAATGAGGAAATCAGACAGGAGCTTACCATTGCGGTTGAGAGTAAAAAATGGAATGAAATGACAGCGCTTTTGCAGGAATCTGACAGTCTTTTGGAGGCTACCCTGGATATGGACGCAGAAGCAGTTGCAGAGGAAATAGAAAAAATTCACACGCAATATGCATCTGCCATTCAGTACAACAACGAAAACTCTCTTAGCAGTGTGCTTACCATCGGATATTTAAGTTCTATGCAATATTATTTCAAACCTGTCCGTGAATTGCCTGCCGGCCGCGGTTTTGCCGATTTTGTATATCTCCCGAAACCAGAGTATAAAGCGGATTATCCGGCCCTGGTAGTGGAACTGAAATGGAATAAAAATGTTCGGACTGCAATTTCGCAGATTTATGAGAAAAAATATCCGGAGTCGATTGCAGACTATACCGGGGAGATTTTGCTGGTTGCAATTAATTATGATAAGAAAACGAAAGAACACGAATGTATCATTGAGAGCTGGGAGAAGTAGAAAGTACAAAATCATTCCCGCAATCTGCATGCCGTCATTTTGCAGTATATTTTGTCGGAATCCGGCCTACGTAGCCCGCTGCAGCGCTCTCATCTGGACAAAAAACTCCGTGACTGGTAAATTACCTGCCTCGGAGTTTTTTATGCCCTGATGTAAGTCCGGCTGATAACTGATCGGCTGAGGATATGCGCTTACATAATCTTTCTGAACAGTGCCTTCAGATCCTCAACGCTTGCATCTTTCGGGTTTCCTGGTGCGCAGGCATCTGCGTATGCAGATTCTGCCAGGAATGTAAGATCCTCTTCTTTGATGGCTTCCAGCTTGGTTGGGATTCCAACATCTACAGACAGTTTTCTTACAGCATCCACTGCAGCTTTTCTGTACTCATCCTGTGTCATGGAATCTACATCCTTTACACCCATAGCACGTGCGATCTCACGATATTTTTCCCCGGTGCATTCCTGGTTGTATTCCATAACGATAGGAAGCATCATAGCGCAGGCAACACCGTGTGGTGTGTCATAAACTGCTCCCAGTGTATGTGCCATGGAGTGTGCGATTCCAAGACCTACATTGGAGAAGCCCATACCTGCAATGTACTGTCCAAGAGCCATTCCCTCACGGCCTTCTTTGGTGTTTGCAACAGCACCGCGGAGGGATTTGGAGATCAGCTCGATTGCTTTCAGATGGAACATATCTGTCATTTCCCATGCTGCCTTTGTGGTGTAGCCTTCGATGGCGTGTGTCAGGGCATCCATACCTGTGGAAGCGGTCAGTCCTTTTGGCATAGAAGACATCATTTCCGGGTCAACGATTGCGATGATCGGCATGTCATGTGGGTCTACACATACAAATTTACGTTTCTTTTCCACATCTGTGATGACGTAGTTAATGGTAACTTCTGCTGCAGTTCCGGCTGTTGTTGGAACTGCCATGATGGGAACGCATGGTTTCTTGGTTGGTGCAGTTCCTTCCAGGCTTCTTACATCTTCAAATTCAGGGTTGGCGATGATGATACCGATTGCTTTTGCAGTGTCCATGGAAGAACCGCCGCCGATTGCGATGATGTAATCAGCTCCGGACTTTTTGAAAGCCTCCACGCCATGCTGTACGTTCTGAATGGTTGGGTTTGGCTTGATATCAGAATAAAGTTCGTACTCCAGTCCCTCTTTTGCAAGAACATCTGTTACCTTGCTTGTGACATTGAATTTAATCAGATCCGGGTCAGAACACACAAATGCTTTTTTGAAAGCGTGTGCTTTTGCTTCATTTGCAATCTCTGCGATCGCACCTGCTCCGTGATAAGAGGTTCCGTTTAAATTGATTCTGTTTGCCATGATCTTTACTTCCTTTCTGCATTTTTTGCCTTCCAGATTGCTCTGTATGCTGTAAATTTGTTATTATATTAACAATGAATGAATAAAAAAGAAAGTTACAAAATTCGTCAAGTGTAACGCTTTCTGTAACTTTCGTAACATGTTCCAAATTTAGATACTGGTATTCGGTAAAAAATACTATAATATTTACGAAAAAGACCATGAATACTTGGAATCCTTTTATTTTCGGTGCTTTTGGAAGATCAGTTTAAGATTCCAAGCTTGGTAAAAATCTCTGCAAGCTTGCCTGGCATCCCATCCACTAAAAGAAGGGCAAGCTTTTCAGGGGTACATGTCAACTCCCCTGTCACCCATCTGATGGTCATATAAATGGAACTCTGACAGTACATTTCCAGAAGAAATTGGATATTTTCCCCTGGAATTTTGCCAGTTTTTTCACAAATAATCGTTTCGTAAAATTCCAGAATCAGTTCAAAGTCGTGCTGCCGCAGGGAGTTTTGTTCATCATAGCGAAAAGCAGCTGCAAAGAAGGTCTGTTCTTCCTGGATATAGGTAAATTTTTTTACAAGGGCATCGTAAACGGTCCGTCCCTGTCCCATATGCTCAAAGGATTTTGCAAGGAGTTTATCAAAATACCAGTTGATCAAATCATATTTGTCCTGAAAGTTTCGGTAAAAGGTCTGTCTGGTAAGACCGCATTTTTCTGTGATCTGCTTTACTGTAATGTTTTCTACAGAAGTAACCTTCATACATTCTTTCATGGCTCTTGCCAGTTTGTATTTGGTTTTTTCTCCCTTTTTCAGGGGCTGCTGATTATCTGTTTCTGTCATGTTCATTTTTCCCTATCTTAAAATGAGGCTTTTTAATTTTAAAGCGGGGCTTTTTAATCTTTATT
>CAKRRX010000202.1 GCA_934394595.1 uncultured Blautia sp.
TTTGTAACCAACACAACTGTCAGTGATCAGTTTATAGATGCCCTTGGCAAGATACAGTACCAGCTTACCCAGGAAAGGCTTCAGCAAAGCAGTGACGGTATGTCAGCAATTACCAGTGACTGTCAAAGCAGCATGAGTTCTTCTATGGGTTCAGATTCCTCTTATATGGCAGATCAGTTTTCTGATTACATTCTGGAACAAAATGACTACACGCTATCTAACGGCGATCATGTAAAGGTTCCAACCTCTTACGATTATGTATATGAGGGCGATGACGGAAATGTTTATGTAAGTGAGAGCAGCTTTGATCAGCCGGCAGGCTCTACCCAGCTGTATCCCAATTAGAGCTTGTAAATAAAAGCTTGTACAAAAAATAAATGCGAAAGGAAGGTTAGCCTATGAAAGGAAAAAAACGAATTCCTCCAATTTTAGTATCATCCGTTCTTGCTGCCGGAATGCTTTTGGGCAGTGGCATTTCAGTTCAGGCAGAATTAAATCTTGGAGAGCTTGGAAGCGAAAATAATCAGATCGCAGCTCCGGCCACAGGAGCTGTTGCTTCGTCAGAGATAATAGCTCTGGATGATCTGGGGATTTCCATTGTACCTGGCAGCTATATTTCTATAGAACAGTCAGACGGTTTTGTGTACATTTACACCCAGGAATCCGGCACGATCCCTTATGTGATCGTAGGCTGTTATAACGTTGCTGCAGAGGATTTTACAGATCAGTTTACGCAGTATATGGGACAGGAGTATTCAGACCTGCAGGTAACTTCCCAGGAAAGCATGATAACCTTAAAGGACAGAGAGTTTTCAAGTATTCAGTATTCCTATAATGTAGGCGGATATGTGATACAGGATACAAGACTGTTTCTGGCTGAGAATGGCAACACCTATATGTTTGGTGCGAAGGAGATACCGGATCTTTCTTATTATGTGGGAAGTACGTTGGAGGAAACAGCAGGAAGCTTTGCCTATCTTGCAGGTGGAGACAGTGACTATGCGAAGCATGTAGATAGTACCCGTGCTGTAACCTCAGATGCAGCTGTTTCAGACCCTGTAGGAGATATTGAAAGCACTGTCAGTGATGTACTCCAGCAGAGCGGAGCAGGAAATAATCAGTCCTCTGGCGGTACAGTAGGAAATATAGGCGGTGTTTCCTCGAGTGTGGAGGATGGGCAGACAGATATAGGAAATACAGACAGCTCTTCGATGGGAAACATCACATTTTCTCAGGAAAATGTCAGCTTCACCGGAACCTGGGTTCCTTTTGAGGATGGGTTTAAGCTGTATCTGCCAAATGACTGGTATGTGTATGATCTGTCAGAAGAGCAGACACAGCAGGGAGTACTTTTTGCTGCCGGTGACACTTCCGGAATTGAGAATCCACCTGGAATTTCTGTGGTATGGGCTTACAGTGATGGTGTACAGTCCCTTGAAGAGCTTGCGGCGGATCTTACCCAGGGCGGTTATCAGGTAGACGATTTGGTTTCTATCAATGGAATTCCATGTGTTTCTTACCGGGTTGAAGAAAACGACTGCAGTGCTATTATGTTTTTTCACCCAACAAATAAGCAGTATTTATTCTGCGTAACAGGAACTGGATATGCTTCCAACACAGATATGATCTGTCACATTCTGACTTCATTAAGTCTTACCTGAAAGACGTAAGCGTAGAAAATCCCGGCATCTGGCCGGGATTTTGTGGTAGTACGTTTTGCAGTTCTTGCTGTGTATATCCTTGGAATTCAGATTTTCTTTAATTCATAATTCCTGCATCCCAGTCCGATTTTCTGTCCGTGATCCAGTGTAGCTTCCCACTCTACATTTGGATTGGTGTCCATGAAGTGGTTGTGATGGCAATGCCAATTCGGTTTTGCAAGGTTGTCGCCCAGCTGGCTGTTGCGGATCGGTTCTGCTGCGAGACAGGCATCTACGCAAGCCTGGTCAAGTGCAATAGGATCAAAGCTTGCGAACATTCCGATATCCGGCAGGATTGGTGCGTCATTTTCTCCATGACAGTCACAGTTTGGACTGACATCCTGAACCAGCGCAATATGAAAACAGGGGCGTCCATGGCAGACTGCTTGTGCATACTCTGTCATTTTACGGCAAAGCAACTCGTTGGAATTGCTGTGCGGATTATGAATGGCGTCAAAACTGCAGGCACCAATACAGCGGCCGCAGCCTTTGCATTTATCATAATCAATGACTGCTTTTTTCTCCGGATATGTGATCGCATCACTTCCGCATTCTTTCGCACAACGCTTGCAGCCTCGACAGACATCTGCTTCGATAACCGGTTTGCCACTGTTGTGCTGCGCCATTTTTCCAGCGCGGCTGCCGCAGCCCATACCAATATTCTTGATAGCTCCGCCGAAACCAGTAGATTCATGCCCTTTAAAATGGGTAAGACTAATGAAAACATCAGCATCCATAATGGCACGTCCAATTCTGGCGGTGGGGCAATATTCTGCATTTTCTACCGGAACTTCAATGTCATCTGTTCCGCGAAGTCCGTCACCGATAATAATCTGACAGCCTGTGGTAATTGTGTTAAATCCGTTCAGATTTGCACAGTCCATATGTTCCAGGGCATTTTTACGGCTTCCTGGATAAAGAGTATTACAGTCTGTAAGAAATGGCATGCCCCCTTGTTCCTTACAAAGATCGGCTACTGCTTTTGCGTAATTCGGACGCAGGAAAGCCAGATTTCCAAGCTCTCCAAAATGCATTTTGATGGCGACAAATTTACCATTCATGTCAATATCTTTGATCCCTGCTGCGATACATAATTTTTTCAGTTTATCCAGCTGACTTGTACCTACTTTGCAGCGGAAATCCGTGAAATAAACAGTTGATTTTTCCACAATAATCCCTCATTTCTATCTTTTTATATGTGCAGATGTTCTTCGTTATTTATTTTAGTAAAATTTCAGTATATCATTCAGCTCTTTTCTTCTCGGACGCTTTGGTTCTTCATCCGCTTTTCCAACTGCGATAACAGAAACGATGGTTTCTTCTTTCGGGATAGAGAGCATCTTGCGGATTTTATCTGCATCCCGAAGGCCCATGATCAAAGTGGAAAGGCCAAGTTCCTCTGCCTTTAAAATCAGGTTTTCATTTTGAAGGCCAAGGTCATAGCAGCCCCATCCGTTTCCAAGCTCATTGTCCGGGGTACCGTCTGTCTGAAAACCGGCGTGATTATGTACGAAAGTGGTAATGATCAAAGCTGCATGCTCGGTCTTTACGTCATTGTTGGCATAGGCAAGACATTCTTTGCGAAGCTTCAGTTTTATATCTTCGGATAAAACACAGTAGTAGCGTCCTGTCTCTGTATTCTTCCATGAAGGTGCCTCCAAAGCTGCCTTCACAAGCTCCTGGATCTGCTCTTTGGTAACATTGGTGTCTGGACTGTACTTGCGCACAGTTCTTCTCTTTTCAATAAGTGTCTGAAATTCCATGAGAAATCCTCCTTTTGTTTTCTGAAACTGTATATAATTACGCTTATTTTGTGTTAGCCAAGCTTTCATCAACCCATTTTTGCACGGTTTCCGGGCTAACTTTAATATAAAAAGCAATTTTTTCGATGGGTATGTTGTCTTCTATCATGGAAAGTGCGGTTTCTTTTTCTTTATATTGTTGCCCAAGTTCGAAACTTTCGTTACAAAGTTCTTCTAATTCACGACACATATATTTTACTCCTTTCGGTGTTTCTTTTAGTTCGAATACCCGTTTAGCAAGAATCTTGCTGTACATATCCTTGGAATTTTTGCAATTAAGATCATGCAT
>CAKRRX010000203.1 GCA_934394595.1 uncultured Blautia sp.
AAGGAATCGTGACCTACACATGTGAAAGCTGTGGTGATACCGAAACAATTAACATTCCAAGGACTGCACATAATTACGTAAAAGAGCAACAACAGGATGCCACCTGCACAGAAAATGGATATTCGATTTCTGTTTGTCGAACCTGTAATGATAAGAAAAAAGAAGAAATTCCGGCGACAGGCCATGTTAAAAGTACTCTTAATGAAAAGAAGCCAACCTGTAAAGAAGAAGGATATACAGGTGATATTTATTGTCGGGATTGTGGTAAACTTTTAGAAGAGGGGCAGGTAATTTCCAAAACAGATCATGTATGGAATAAGGGTGAGGTTACAACATCATCCACCTGTACTACCGCAGGCATCAAGACATATACCTGTACTTCTTGTGGAATAACTAAAACTGAAGCAATCCCGGCAACGGGTCATGGAGCAAGAGAGATCAGAAATAAAAAAGCTGCAACTACCACATCTGAAGGTTACACAGGAGATACTTACTGTAAAATCTGTAATCAGAAGATAAGTTCAGGTAATACGATTGCAAAACTCACACCGCAAACTGCAACTCCTGGAAAAACGGTAAAGGATCAATCAACCAATGGTGTTTACAAAGTCCTGAAGGATGGAGCAAGTGTTGAGTTTACAAAACCTGTTTATAAGAAAGCATCTGTAAGAATTCCAGATACGATCAAAGTAAATGGAATCACCTGTAAAGTAACTGGTATATCTGCAAATGCGTTTAAAAATAATAAGTCTCTTAAGTCTGTCACCATAGGAAGAAATGTTACTACGATAGGAACAAACGCATTTTATGGATGTAAGAAGCTGAGCAAGGTAAGTGGTGGAAATGAAATCGTAAAGATTGGCCACAGGGCATTTGCAAATTGCATTAGCCTGGGTAAAATAACGATTCCTGGATCTGTCAGAAGTATTGGAAAACAGGCATTCTGTAATTGTAAGAAACTCAGGAGTATTACAATTAAGACAGGCACACTGTCAGGCAAGACTGTAGGTTCAAAAGCTTTTGCAGGAACCTATAAAAATCCAACTGTCAAAGTTCCGGCAAAACAGCTGAAAGCATATAAGAAGCTTTTAAAAGCACGGGGAATGAGTTCAAAGGCAGTTTATAGAAAGTAAAGAAAATGCAGGCAGCTGTTTGAACGGTTGCCTGCAAAATAAAAGGCTTTCTAATTCCGTAAAACAAAGGAGAGAGAAGATGAAAAAATTATGTTCCATTATGCTTGCCGCCACTCTGGGTGCAGCGCCTTTTACCGTCATGGCAGATGACTATGACGCTTACGATTATGACTATGATCCGGAATATGACGGTGATTATGACGACAGTTATGATTATGACGACAGTTATGATTATGACGACAGTTATGATTATGACGATTCTTACGATTATGAGGATGAAACCTATTACGACGATTATGACAATTCCGGCTACGACAACAGCAATAATAACAGCTACGAAGAAACCATTATTCCGGCTTACCCAAATGGAAATACCGGGGAAAGTACCCAGGCTGTGACTCCTTCTACAGGCTCATCAGTAGGTGCTGACACTGACTGGAATTCCCTGTTCCAGATTCCTTCTGATGAGGAAATTGCCGCTTATCAGAATCCCAATAATGCTCAGTCTCCTTATGTTATGGGCTGGATGACCATTCCGGAAAACACAAGATATACGGAATTTTCCATTGATTTTAAAGCTGATTATCTGCCCCAGGGAACCTACTGCGCTCTTGGAAGCTGGAAGATGGATTATTCTTCACTGGAAAGCCAGTATGCAAGCGTAAGTGTAGAATCTACGATCCATGGCTATGCTGGTTTTCAGAGAAGAGAAGGAAATGAGATGGTAGGAATTCTGTCCTTCTGGGACGTACACTGCACAGATGCAAGTGGCAATCAGACCACGATCCGTGCTACCAGGGTTTATCCGGAAACCACGAATAGTACGGAAGAATTTGGCGGAGAGGGTACAGGTGCCCACAGCTTAGTGCCTTATCAGTGGGAAGCCGGACATTGGTATCGGATGCATCTGGTTTGCGGCACTTCTTCAGAAACCGGAAATACGACAGTAGAGCAGTGGGTAGAGGATCTGGAAACAAATGAATCCACCTTGTTAAGTAAATACGACGTAGGTGTGCAGAACTCCTGCTTTAAAGGCTCCACAGCCTTTTTCCTGGAGGATTATCTGTCCCAGTATGCAGGAGAGGTTCGTTCCATGGAGGTTCGCAATGCAAAATATCTGGACGAGTCTACCGGCCAGTGGCAGGACATTACCCAGGCTTACATGGCATTGAACGGAGGTCTGCCAACTTATGAAGGAAGCTATAATTTCGGTGCTTCCGGAGATCATTTCTGGATGATCACCAGCGGTGTTGGCGGTGACTGGTATGGAAATGGAACTGGAAAACAGGCGATGTATGTAGATTTGCAGTAATAAAATGAAAGCCTTCACCTGACGGCGATGTTAATAGGATCCGTCAGGTGAGGGCTTTTATATCAGTTAAACATTTCCGGCTCTATATACTTTTGGGGGGAATAGCTGTATCCATTCTG
This sequence comes from uncultured Blautia sp., assembly GCA_934394595.1. GTDB lineage: Bacteria > Bacillota > Clostridia > Lachnospirales > Lachnospiraceae > Blautia_A. The sequence goes on from CAKRRX010000203.1 coordinate 2,565, forward strand.
ATATTTCACCGTAAGATATAAAGTTTTATTTCCGTCTGCGATTTTCACATAGCATACTTTATCCTCATTGAATTTGTCCGTGATCTCAATGCTTTGATTGTGGTAATAAACCCACACGCTTCCATCTTCTTCATATTCCACTTCCGGGGAATCAATTTCTGCAAGAAGTTCCGCTTCTGTGAGTGGACGAGTTGTTCCATCAGCGTCCATGGCAATGCCACCGCCGCCGCTTTGGGAAAGATTTCCGTCTTCATCATAATATTCCATGGTGTAAGTGCCGTCATCTGAGACATTTAGGGTAGCAGCGGTCTGATCCCCATGGATCCAAAGCTGAATGGTACGCTGGATTCCTCCCACATTGGCTGCATAGGCAGTACCCGTGCCGCCGATGAGAATACATCCTGTCACAATTGCTGCTGCTGTTTTTATTCTTGTTTTTTTCTGTAATCTTGCCATATTATCTACCTCCTGAAATGAGATTTCGGAGGGCTTTAATACGGAAAATGCCCGTTTATATTTTTCTTTATTCATCATTTTCCCATTCCTCCTTTAATGAATTCCGAAGCAAAGCCCGTCCACGGGAAAGTCGTGTTTTCACATTGCTTTCTGAGAGCTTCAGAATGTCTGCAATTTCCCGCACGGAATAGTCTTCATAATAAAATAAGTGAATGACTATACGAAACTTGTCTGGAAGCTTCATTACTTCTTCAAACAGATCTCTGGACTGGGAATCAGGAAAGGAAAGGGTTTCCATATAATCTTCCAGAGAGCATCTGTTTTTTTTCCAGAAAGTCCGATTGATATTTTTAGCCTTATTGATGACCACCCGGAGGAGCCACGCCCGGATATGCTGCTCATTTTCAAATTCTTTTTTATTGGTGTAATACTGAACAAATGTCTCCTGAACCATATCTTCTGCGTCCATCTGATTCTGGCAGGTATTAAATGCTGCCGCATAAAGACTGTTCTGGTAACATTCGATCAGCTGCTGTACTGGTAGTCTCATGAGAACTCCTTCAGTTGTTGGATTTTCGGTACCTTCACTAATAATACAAACGAAAAGGGAAAAAGGTTACAGGAAATTGAAAATAATTTTTAAAAGGAGAGTGTTGCTGATATGGGGAAAGTATACTATATTATACATAGTGTGAACAGTAATTAACGAAAATGGGGAGAGCAATATGAGTGTTTTAAAATGCAAAATGTGCGGC
>CAKRRX010000204.1 GCA_934394595.1 uncultured Blautia sp.
GGAAAAAAGAACCGGTAAGATTGACTTGTCCTTATTTTGATTATATCATGATACCAGCGACATAACATATCATTATTTATTGAGGAGGATTATTCATATGAAAGTGGTAGTAGCAGTTGATTCTCTTAAAGGAAGCCTTACTTCAATGGAAGCCGGAATGGCAGTCAGGGACGGAATTCTTTTGGCAAAACCTGATGCCGATATCATTGTAAAACCTCTGGCTGATGGCGGAGAAGGAACAACAGATGCCCTGATCGAGGGGATGAACGGAGAGCGAATCGATCTGACTGTTACAGGCCCCACACATACTCCGGTCAATGCCTATTATGGATATCTGAAGGACAGCAATACCGCCGTCATGGAAATGGCATCGGCTGCCGGAATCACACTGATCCCAGATAAAGCCAGAAATCCTCTCCTTGCTACCAGCTATGGGGTAGGCGAGATGATAAACAATGCCCTCCAAAAAGGATGCCGCAATTTTATCATCGGAATCGGCGGAAGTGCCACAAATGACGGTGGAATCGGAATGTTAAAAGCACTTGGAGTGCGTTTTTTCGACGAAGATAATCTGGATTCAGGTGAAGGCGGACAGGCTCTGGCCAAAGTTTCCCGGATTGATATTTCCGGCCTGAACCCACTTTTAAAAGAATGCCACATTCAGGTCGCCTGTGATGTAAACAATCCCCTTTGCGGCCCAAATGGTTCCACTTATGTTTATGGCCCACAAAAAGGTGTGACAGAAGATATGAAAAAACAATTAGATAAAGATATGGAGCATTTTGCCAAAGTCACAGCCAATACTCTTGGAAAAGATTACCGGAATACTCCAGGTGCCGGCGCTGCCGGCGGGCTTGGCTTTGCATTTCTTTCTTATATCGGCGCAGCTCTCACCCCTGGAATTGAACTAATCCTGAATGCCATCGGACTGGAACAGGAACTCTCCAATGCAGATGTTGTCGTCACAGGTGAGGGACGTCTCGATTTTCAGACTGCCATGGGGAAAGCCCCGGTTGGTGTAGCAAAACTGGCCAAAAAGTACAACGCAAAAGTTATCGCCTTTGCCGGAAGTGTTACAAAAGACGCAAACGCCTGCAATAAGGAGGGAATTGATGCTTTTTTCCCCATCTTACGAGGCGTCTGTACACTTGCTGAGGCTATGGAGCCTGCCCATGCAAGAGAAAATATGACTGCAGCTGCCGAGCAGGTATTTCGCCTGCTATAGAGTTCCCATCACTGCCGAACATCATTCCAAAAGTGGGAACCTGCAGCATGGTAATGCACTGTTGTCAAAAAAATGGGGGCTTGCTGCAAATTTCTCAAAACAGATCCAACATACTGTCCAGATATATTTTCTCCCTGACCTGCAGCTGATACTCCGGTTTTGTCATATAATAGAGTAAAAATTCCAGGATCAAGGCACTGCCAAGGCCCCTTCCCTCAATCTTAAAATTGGAAAAGCCCATGGGCAGATAGGTGTTTTTTATATCCTGAATACCGATAAAACCTGGATTGACCATAGCTTTTGAAAAAAGATATCCTTCTTTTGCACCAGGCGAAACACAATGGTGATCCGGACAGGTTTCCCCAAGATTCTTACGGCTGACATTTTCATAACAACGTTTCCGATCCCTGCATTCATACCGGCAGCACTCATTACAGAGGAATTCCACTTTATTTTTTTGAGCCTCGGAAAGCTTTTCCAGCTGGGCAAAGTCCTTATTCAGGCGAAAATCCGGCACAACATAGCGAAATTCATCCCGCCTGATCTCGCCAAGAAACTCCTCAAAACCAGTCAGCACCTTTGTTGTGGAGGATACAAAATAAAACCCTGGATAATTGGTTTTCAGATAGTCCAGCAGCAGTTCAGAGTGAACAATCACACCATTTTGAACCCCTCTTCCATTCTCAAACAACCGGCACATAGCGTTGCATTTTCGATCTGTGAGATGTTCCTTTCTAAGAAGGGAATTGCTGAAGGTCAGCCTTGCTGAAATTCCATATTCTTCCATCAGTGCCAAGACTGATCTGGTATCCCAGTCTCCGAAGCCCACACGGCCACCGCCCCAGATACAATCTGCCGGTGCCCCATAAATAGAACCGATTTCACACCAATCGTAAAAATATTCCCGGTGTTCCCGAAACAAAGCCAGAAACATACTGTATAATTCATAGAATTCAAACAGACCGGGGAGATGATAGTATGCTATTTGTTTCATTTCAAATTATTCCTTGTCTGCTTTAAAGATTCCCTGTCGCCGAAATATCCTCGCCAGGTAGGGTTTACAGATTGCGGCAATTCCCTTCAGGCATGCACAGATTATCCGTCTATCTCGGCCAGAGCCGTCATTTTTGCCATAAAAAGAGAATTAAACAGCGCGATCACACGCCCTACACCAAGAACTGCAATCACAGTTCCACAGGAAGGTGCCGGAATCCATGCGGAAAACAGATTCATAAATCTTGTGAATACAAGACTTAGCGGAAGCTGCAAAAAATCCATTCCCAACATAAGGGGAAGTGATTTTTTTACCGCTGAAACCAGTGCCTTATCATCTTCTTTTAATCGTCTGCGATTCTGAAAAATGTGAAGAAGCATTTCTGCTACAACAAATACTGTATACAAAACAAATGTCATATTTCCAAAATTAACGTTCAGTATTGTAGAAGTACTATACGCCACTGAAATAATGGGCGATACCCCCAACCCTGATTTTGTATTCAGGATAATTCCAAGTGCCAGGATCAGAAGTCCTGCCACATAAAAGCCCCATCGATAACCTATACTTTTTTTCATCTTTTATTACTCACATTTCTGTAAAATAATCATTTCATTTAGAGTCTTTATTTCGACCAGGTATTTTCCTCTTTTTTGTTCTTCTCTATTTTATCACTGCATTTTCTGTTTCGCTATATAAAAGATTTGCAATTTTAATACAAAAAAAATCCTCTGCAAGGAAAAAGGCTAAAAAGCCTTGTCCTTGCAGGGATCTTTTTATTTACTATTAGTACAGCGAATATTAAGTAACCGCCAGCCCCGTATTATGCCTTAGAGCATGTTTGAAAAATCATTATCCTTCAATTGCAATGTGCTTCTTCTCTTCAACTGCAGGTTTCGCTTCCTTCTTCGGAACGAACAGCTTCAAAATACCATGCTTGAACTCTGCTTTAATATCCTCCTGCTCTACGTCCTCACCTACATAGAAGCTTCTGCTGCAGGCTCCTGCGTAACGCTCCCTGCGGATGTAACGTCCGGATTTCTTCTCCTGCTCGTCTTTATCAAGACCTTTCTCTGCGCTGATGGTCAGATAACCATTTTCCAGAGAAGCTTTGATCTCATCTTTTGTAAATCCCGGAAGATCTACAACCAACTCATAGCCATTCTCCATTTCCTTTATATCGGTCTTCATAACATGGCTGGCTCTCTTACCATAGAGCTTCTTCTCGGTATCTTTCATTGCTTTATCATCATAATAGAATGGAAATTCATTAAAGAAATCATCAAATAAGTTTTCTCCAAAAATACTAGGCATTAACATAAGTCATCTCTCCTTTTTTATATATGCTGTTTACCTTGTTTCTTGGAACTCAGGTGGCCGGTAATTCATAGAGCTTTTTTCTTTCGCTCTCTTTTTATCCCCTTCCTTTGTTCTAGTTGTAATATAGCACTTATTATTAGCACTGTCAATAGGTGAGTGCTAATTTCACAATTTCTTCACAGATTTCCTTAAATGAAAAACTAACTTCCACCC
>CAKRRX010000205.1 GCA_934394595.1 uncultured Blautia sp.
TTTCATCCTCTTCGCTCATTTTTGCATCCAAGAATATACTTTCACCAACTTCATCAGTTTTATATTTCAGTATAAGTGTCACCTGATTCAATATGGTATCCTCCATAAGCTCAGGTATTTCCCAGCCATTATCAGACCATATTTTCAAAATATCCGGAAATCCGGAGCCGGCATTATCACCAAAGCCAACCATTCTAAGCATTGTTTGCATATGTGGATTTCTAGCCTTGGACTCACCGCCCTTATATATCTGTTCCTTTGGCAACTTCAAGCTGCCGGGATTAGAAAAGCGAAAACCATCATTGAATTTTACTATCTTTAATACACCTGCATCCATTCTGTAATCAGCGTGAATAATCATATTAACGAAGGCTTCACGAATCGCCTTATGAACCTGTGTATCCTCAATTCTCTGCATATCCTTAAGCACAAAGGGCTTCTTAAGATCCTCGGTAAGTTTTGGAGTTACCTTTCTAAAAAAATTGAAAAGATTATTCTCCCATGTGCCATCATAAGTGATCCTGTCAACCCACCTTGTTTCATCATCGGCATCAGTTTCATTTCGGTAATCCATAAATATATTATCGAATTCATCTCTTATTGCAAGACCTGAGCCAAACATCAACAAGCCTGCAACAGTCAAGCCTTCTACCTTTTCTCGCCGGTCTCTGCGATATCCACCAAGCATTTCTAAAAATTCTTTATCCGGAAGCTCGCGCCAAACATGCTGTGGATTCCAGCTGTTAAACATAATTCGATATCGCTCCAGGGTATCTGCATCAATATCATCCATTGAATACCCTTCCAAAATAGTGCTGTCATTACCCTCTGCACTCTGGTCACGAATCATAGCACGCACTTCGTACTCCTTCGCATGATAGTCACCCTCATGATTTCTCTTGTAGGTTCCCTTAAAAGGATTTTCGCCTTTATATACCGGGCGAACCGTAAAATCAGCTCTTGGCACCTCTATTACCAGCAAAGCAATGCCATCCTCTTCCACAGCATATACATTATCATCAACAAGAATATTAGCATTTACCTTTTTGTTCCAAAAATCCTCCCGCAGTTTTTCATGATTATCAACCCCCTGAATGATAAAGCGTTCCTCTGGTATCACTTTAGTTTTATCCTCAAGGACTCCAAGCACTATCATTCCACCCTTGGTATTTGCGAACGAACTGTATGTCTCATACACAGAGTCCGGAACTTTGCCCTGTGCTTTCTTACATTCTACATCTACTTTTTCTCCTTGGTAAATCAGGCTCTTTAATTCCTGCATGTTCATGGTTACACCTTCTTTCTATAATAACTTCTACACATTAAACCAAATAAGTATACTCTGCATTTGCATCATCAGCATACATCTTAGTAAGCCCATTAATAAATTGTCAATTTCTCATTCAAGTAAATTGCCCCCTTCTGAACCTTACAATTAAATGCATGCACGCTCATTCCCAAATTAATACATTTTTCGAACTCTACATAAAACTGCGTATTCTTTAAAAATTCTATACCTTTAACATAAGGATTTAGCGAAACAATAATATAATCAACTCTATATCCTGACTGTAATAATTCCTTTATTTTACTCAATTGATTTAATGAACGTTCTGAATATACTGTAGGAAACACCCCCATGTCACTCGTTGATATGACACTCTTTATTTCTATAATGGTCTTGGTGTCTTCAATATACAAATCGCATTTATACTCATTTATATTCTTTTCTCGCATGCAAGCCTTTCTTTTACCCAGATAAGATAGCTTTCTTCCCTGTATTGCATACTCTACTAATCTATTTGCATAAGAAGTATTTAATATTATATAACTTCTCTTGAATTTTACGGCTACAACCGCAAAGGAGGTTTTGGAATTTTTTGCTATCGTTGGCATTAATAATACTTCTTTCCCCTCAAGTTGCAAAAAATTACTCAAATGGCAGGAGGAAGGTATATAACATACCTCCACCTTACCATCAATAACAACCTCACAAAGAAATCTATTTTTCAATTCCCTTACAAATTGACCAGCAATACATTTTTGTAACGATATACTACTCATCTTTAAATTTCCTTAAATATTGCTGCAGATCTTCCTCTGAAATATAAAAGCCTTGCATTCTATAATAGTCAGTCTCTGTCATTGCAAGCATATCTCCTTTTCCCAATAAATCCTCTGCACCTGTTCTATCCAATATTGTCATAGAATCCTGATGTGCTGGTAGCCTAAATGATATTCTTACAGGAATATTGGCCTTCAATGCAGTGGTTACAATAGATGCACTCGGACGCTGAGTTGCAATAACTAAATGAATTCCTAGATTTCTTACTCGCTGAGCTAGCATACACAGTCTAGCTTCAAAATCCTTTCTAATGCCAAGCATTTCAGCCGCCTTAACCAAATCCGCATATTCATCAATGAAAACAACCAATCTTTTCATTGGATTAGATGGATTTTTAGCATTATAAGATTCTATATCTCTGCTATTACTCTCAATTAGCATTTGTGTTCTATGTTCCTTCTCAATGCTATTGATTTCATCTAGCATCTTCAGTGCTTCTTCTGGATCAGTAATAATCTTGTTATCACGCAAATGTGGAAGGTCTTTAAAAAAATGAAAGTCTGTTTGTTTTGGATCCACAATCACTATCTCTAAGTTATCCTTTGAATGTTTACTTATTAAGCTAACAATCATAGAATACAAAAACACTGTTTTCCCCGAACCAGTTGTACCAGATATCAAAATATGTGGTGCCTTTGACACATCAAGAATATCTATATTACTATCCGGCTTTTGTCCTGCTAATATATCAAGATTACCACTAGAAGCATTAAGCAAGCTCAAATTTTCCAATAACTCAAGTGTATTACCGTTTCTTTCAAACGGAACATCCATACCCACATAGCGCGTTCCTTTGATATTATCAATCATAATCTCACCAAAGGCTTCTATTTCTCGCGATATATCCTGTTTATATTTTTCCAGGTTTCTAATAGTTTCTCCTGAACGAAGTTCAATTTTAAATCTTACAAAACGAGCTGCTACTAACACATTTTCTTCAGTTATAGGTACTGCTTTAATGCCAAAATCTCGTAGCACTTTATTAAGGCGATAGCACTTTTCTTTGATGAATAATACTTCCTGTTCTTTTTCTGGCGTATGAACTATATCTACATTTTTTATTTCTTCATGCGTCTCCTTTATCTGTTTCGCCTCCACCTTTGTAGCATCAGCAGTATCTTCTGCTTTCTCATCATTTTCCTCTAAAAAAGGCTCTAATACATCTTTGTCTATCTCCGGAGCATCATACTCATTTTCGCTATTAACAAATATTTCATTTGCCTGTTCAGTTTGCAGAAATAAATTTTTCTCAACCGAAATACCGGATAATATTTTCTGAATATCGCTACTGCCAATTTCAGTAAAAATAATCTTGTTGCCAACCAAAGAATCTCCAGCCTCAAAAATTTCACTCTTTGTATCCGCTGAATTAAAATTAACAAAAACTATGTTCTTCTTGATTTTTAAATCTAACTCTCCAGCAAACAGTTGGTTTAATTTTTCCGTCATATTATGCTTTTCAGTATTAGTAAGTTCTGCACTATACAAACTTTCAAATACGTGATGGCGCAAAATTTCTCGTCTTGATACTGTTGTTATCTTTTCACTTCTTCCAAATATCTCCTTAATCAGCTTATCTAACACGCACACCTGCTCTACTGCATGTCCTGATATTTGTTTAC
>CAKRRX010000206.1 GCA_934394595.1 uncultured Blautia sp.
GATAGGGGGACTGGCAGGTGCCCTGCCTTTGTATCACACAAAATAATTACCACAGATAATTAACAATGGTAATTATAGTGATTGGACCGGAATAAGTCAAGAAGAATTTTAATCATTGACGAACTTGAGGCCTATATATATTATGATATTAGAAGATGTTTGCAGCAAAGCAATTCGTGGATATCAAATTATAATAAAAAACATCAATGGAAATATAGAGGTAGAAATGAAAAAGAAGTGTAATATCGATGAAAATAAATCTGTGGGAAAGCAAAAAAAAGTATTCAAGAAAATATTAAAGATCTTCCTGTGCCTTCTGCTGTTGGTGGTGCTGGTGAACGTTCTGGTTCCTCTTTTTTGCAGAAAACCAGATAAAGAATTTGCGGAGAACCTTAAGAAGACAGAATTTACTTCTGAGTTTCCCGGAGAAGAAAAAATCCGTTGTGTGGATGACAACGAAGAGGCACTTTTGTGGCGATTACGAATGATCGGAACGGCAAAGGAAAGCATTGTGCTATCCACCTTTGACCTGCGGGCAGATGACAGCGGCACCGATCTTATAGCGGCACTGAACCATGCAGCAGAGAAAGGCGTGAAGATCCGGCTTTTGATTGACGGAATCTATCAGAAGCTTTTTCTGGATGGAAGCCGGGATTTTCAGGCACTGGCAGCCAGAGACAATGTAGAGGTGGGAATCTACAACCCTATCACACCGCTCAATCTGTTCCGGCTGAATTATCGTATGCATGACAAATATGTGATCGTAGATGATAAAATGTATCTGCTTGGCGGACGAAATAGCAATGATATTTTCCTGGGGGATAAAACCACGGGAATCAACATGGACAGGGATATTTTGGTATATGACACCTCAGCAGGAAAGGGAGAATCCCTGCAGCAGCTGGAGCAGTATTTTCAGAAAATCTGGGCAGAAAGCAGTGTAAAGAGCAAAGGTCAGGGAAGAAATGCGGAAGAGAAATACAGTGTACAATATCAGTCCCTGGAAGAGCGTTACACTTCTTTAAAAGAAAAATATTCAGATATAGATACCTACCACAGCTGGGAAAAGGATACCATCCCTGCAAATAAGATCACTCTGATCGATAATGGAACCCAGGCAGGCGCCAAAAATCCGCTGGTGCTCCAGACAATCGGTTATCTAGCTGAAAATGCAAGTGAGGTAACCATTCAGACCCCCTATGTGATCTGTAACAGTTACATGTATGAGGTTTTGGAAAAGATTGCAGATCATGCACAGCTGGATCTTGTGATCAATGCTGTGGAAAAAGGCTCCAATCCATGGGGCTGCACAGATTATCTGAACCAGAAAAAACGAATACAGAAGACAGGAGCCACTGTTTATGAGCTGATGAATGAACATGCGGTGCATACAAAAGCAGTGCTGATCGATAACCGTTTGTCAGTGGTAGGGTCCTACAATCTGGATATGCGAAGTACCTATCTGGATACGGAACTGATGCTTGTCATTGACAGCCAGGAATTGAATCAGCAGATCCGTGAAACAGAAAAAATATATCAGGAAAAAAGTAAAAAGGTGCAGCCGGATGGACAGGAAAAGGAGGGAACACAGTATCAGAAAAAGACACTGAACTGGCAGAAAAAGCTGTTTTACGGTGTGCTGCGAGTGGCAATCTGGCCCATCAGGCAGCTGCTGTAGTGTATGCCGGAAAGCAAATGAAAAGAAATACAATTTAGGAATTGATTTTTTACAGAAAAGCGGTTAGAATGACTTGTGTGATAAATAAAATCATGAAAGAAAACAAATCATAACAAAGGCAGGTGAACAGAATGGATAGTTGCGATTCTCATGGGCGAAGTAGTAGCATAGGATGGAAAAACGAGATGGCAGATGAGTGTCGTACACATTCTGTTTGTTTCTGATAGAACATTTCTTTTTCTATTCCTATGAACTCCAATTGTTTTAAGAAAAGCAGTACGAAGTCAGGCAGGTAAAACTGCTTCTTTTTCGTGTGCATCATTATTTGCCCTGTGAGGGATGCAATATTTCCCTGATTTATGAAAAACAAATAGGACAGACCCGTTCTATAGTACAAGTGGAGGAAAAAAGGATGGAGAAAAGAGTGCAGGATTACACCCAGGACATTCTGGCTGTAATCAGAAGTAATACTTCTCCGGCTGCAATGAGTAATAAGCTGGGGGATTTCCATGCCAATGACCTTGCAGATGCCATGCCAAGGCTCACTGTGCAGGAACGCTGCAAGCTGTACCGTATTCTGGATATCAACACGCTTTCTGATATTTTTGAATATACAGATTCTGACAATGCAGCGGAATATGTGAAAGAGATGGATGTAAAAAAAGGAGCAGCCATTCTTTCCAGGATGGAGACTGACGCCCTTGTGGAGGTACTTCATCAGATTGACAAAGCAAAAAAGAAAATTCTTGTAGAATTGATGGATGATGATGTCAGACATGATATTGAGATGATTGCATCCTTTGATGAAGATGAGATCGGAAGCAGGATGACTACCAACTGCATCATTATCCGTGAAAACCTCACTGTGAAGCAGGCTATGAACAGCCTTGTAGAGCAGGCGGCAAAGAATGATAATATTTCCACGATCTTTGTGGTAACAGCAACCCAGAAGTTTTACGGTGCCATTGATCTGAAGGATCTGATCATTGCCCGTCAGGATAAAAGCCTGGATGATCTGGTGGCAACCTCGTATCCATATGTGTATGCAGAAGAGGATATTGATGACTGTATCGAGGAACTGAAGGATTATTCAGAGGATTCCATTCCGGTACTTGACAATGACAACCGTCTGCTGGGTGTGATCACATCCTCCAATATCATCGATCTGGTAGATGATGAGATGGGAGAAGATTATGCCATGTTAGCAGGTCTTACAGCAGAAGAGGATCTGAAGGAGCCACTAAAGGAAAGTATGAAGAAAAGACTTCCCTGGCTGATCATTCTTCTTGGCCTTGGCATGATCGTATCTTCTGTAGTTGGTGCTTTTGAAAATGTAGTAACCCAGCTGCCTATTATTATGGCATTCCAGTCCCTTATCCTGGACATGGCCGGTAATGTGGGAACCCAGTCCCTGGCTGTTACCATCCGAGTGCTGATGGATGAAACCCTTACCGGAAGGCAGAAAATAGAGCTGGTATTTAAGGAAATGCGCATTGGTTTGTGTAATGGAGCTCTTTTGGGAATTCTTTCCTTTGCCCTGATCGGTCTGTACATTTACCTGTTTAAAGGAAAGACGCTATTATTTGCCTATGCAGTTTCCGCATGTATCGGGATCGCACTGCTTCTGGCTATGCTGATTTCCAGTGCTGTGGGAACCTGTATCCCGCTGTTTTTCAAGAAAGTAGGAGTTGACCCTGCTGTGGCTTCCGGACCTCTTATCACCACCATCAATGACCTTGTGGCTGTTGTGACCTACTACGGACTGGGCTGGATCTTCCTCATAGAGGTGCTTCAGCTGGCAGGCTGACGGCCTGGAGCATATTTGAAAAAAGGATTTTTTACAGGAAAAAAGAAAAATATTTACAGAACAAAGAAAAGACTGAATTTCATTTGATTCGTGTTTTCATTGCCGGAAATCTGGCGGCAGGGGCACGATTTAGATGAAATCCAGTCTTTTTATTTGGTGATAATTGAGAAAAAGACGAATAAAAGAACAGTTAATTTGACAAACCTCATGGAAAAAAGTAAAATGAACAAAACTGTTTATGGAAAAAAGTTCAAAGA
>CAKRRX010000207.1 GCA_934394595.1 uncultured Blautia sp.
GAGTGGTATGTCCTCCACAACCACCACAGCTGCTGCCACAGGAATGTCCCTCTTCATGGCCACCACAGGTGTGCCCTTCTTCATGATCTCCGCAGGAATGGCCTTCCTCATGATGATGGTGATCGCAGGTTGCACCTGCAGATACCAATTCTCCATTCAGGTAACTTTCCACTGCCTGATCTGCATCCCCACTGGCTCCGGAACATAATGTAATACCGGCATCAGCAAGAGCAGCCTGCGCTCCGCCTCCAATACCACCACAAATCAGGATCTCAATTCCCTGCTCTGCAAGAAGTCCTGCCAGCGCACCATGTCCGGTTCCATTGGATCCGATCACTTCGCTGGACACAATTTTCTTATCTTCCACTTCATACACCTTGAAAAATTCTGTTTTTCCAAAATGCTGGAAAATGTTTCCATTATCGTATGTTACTGCAATTTTCATAAAAACCCTCCGACTTTAATTTTAATATGTCTGTTCAGTATAAGTGGTTTTACCAGAAAAAGCAAGGCCTTCAGCTCCTCCACGGATATTTTCGGCTCACTCTTTTCCTTTTAAAACATGCCCTAATTTATATTTTCCACTTCTGCGTGATCCGGTTCAGGAGACAGTCATAATGTAACAGCTTTTTCAGTCCCTCTACCAGCATAGATGCCAGCAGGGAATCTGCAAGAAGCACCAGAACGATTATAAGCGGATAACCGAAAGAATAAGTAAAATCCCCAAACCATGTAGTACGGATAAAGTTGTGTATCAGGAAAATCCCCGCAGAATATACTCCCAGAAAATGAAATATTTTTCCAAACAGCGGCACTGCAAAGATAAATTCACAGCAGATCAATGTCACAACTACCGGAATTACCGCATCCCAGAACGGATACAGTTTTCCTTTCAATGGGCCTTGTCTCAGAACCATCAGAACAAATAAACAAAGGAATTCCAATATGAATTTGATAAGCTTATTTTTTACCCCACACTGTAAAAATTGGTATTCCACACCCCTGGTAACAAAGTTGGTATAAGCACATACCATTCCCACGCCAATACACAGAAAATAATGCCAGATATTTTTACTGGTAAAAGAAAAGAAAAAGTTCACAACGGTCATAAATACCAGGAACATAAAGGGTTCCATCTTTTTCAGCAGCCAGTACAGCATAGGAAGTATCAAAATAAGGAAAATTGCAAGTCCATAATACCAGAAGGTTGCTTTCAGCGACGGTGTGTCAAAGTAATTGGCCAGACCGAAAAAGTCTACCAAAAAGTACTCCACATTGGCCGGGAACTTGGTTCCATAACATCCGCTGATAGTCCCTGGCTTCAACACACGACATGCAAGCACAATACATGTAAACACAAACATGAAGTATCCCAGTAATTTTACCAGCCTTGTACAAATTACCCTTTTGGCTCCTTCTCCAAAAGAAATATCTGTCCTTTGATCTAGCGACATCATCTTCTTCGTAAGACCATAGGCACTTACAAAGACGAAAAGAGAGACACAGATCTTTCCAAAATTGGCAATATAGTTCAAATAGTATTCCGGCAGAAAAAGTTTCAGCGTATATCCTTTATAGCGATCCGGTCTTAAAAAGCAATGATGGAACAGAAGGATAACTACTGCAACACCCTTCAGGCAGGTAGAATTCCAGATATTAAATATATCTGTGCGTTTTTTCCCTGTAGTACTTTTATCTGTCATCCGTTATTCCCCCGTTTATTTTTTACGATCAGCCGTTTTTACGGTCGAAACAGTCTCTTAATTATAGCATACAGAATTGTAATCGCCAACTAGTACAGCGAATATCCTGTAAAATTGCCATCGCTGACCCCAAAAGTTTATTTTACTTTTTTCATTAATATGGTATATTAAGGTGAGTAAAAAATATTCTCTGTTATTAAGAAAGGATTTTTTCAATGAAACGTATTTTAAAAAATAATATTTTCATTTTTATATACGCACTCCTCACGGTTTTGTTTTTCTCTTTTTCCGTTTCCGCAGATACATTTTCACTCTGGCCTGGACAGGGTTCCATCGTAGTACTGAGTGTATTTCTGATTGCGGTTTTTTTTATCTATAAAAAGATACTCTCAGCTTTAGCTTTTCAGCCGGGGCTTCTTTTTATCATACTTGCAGTCTTGGTCAGCACTATATTTTCTGTTGCCTCTGTGATGGGTGTGTTTTTCAGTGCTGACAGCAGTCTTGGTATACTTTCCCCTATGACTGCCCCAAAGCTGCTCAGGCTTCTTATGGTTTTCACCGGAGGTTTTGCCTTTTTTTATATTGCGATCCTTGGACTTAGCACTATTTCCAAAGCAGTCTCCAAAATCTCAATTCCCCGAATCCGCAGATGGACTGCTTTTCTGTTTGATAAAAAATGTTTCATAAAATCCCTGATCATTATGACCGTTTTCTGGCTGCCACAGATCATTGTTCGTTATCCATGTTCTATTCCTATTGACAGCCAGGTAAGTCTTTTTCAGTATTACGGACTGCGTAAATATACCACACAGCATCCCATTATTTACACTCAGCTCCTTGGACGCTTCTCCGACTTTGGCCAGGCTCTTGGAAATGTAAGCTTTGGACTGTTTCTGCTTATACTGCTCCAATGTATCCTTTTACTTCTGGTACTGGCTTATACTATTTACACAATGAAACAGCTGGGAGTTCCGAACTGGATGCTGTTTGTCACATTGCTTCTTTTTGCCCTGTGTCCGGTTTTTGTGGGATACGCCATCACTCTTATTGTAGATGTATTTTATGACACCTTTATCCTGCTTCTCATGGATGAACTGGCCTGGTATCTGTTCCGAAAGGAGCATTATAAAAAGAACCTGACACACCCGCTTCTCACAGCAGCCGCAGTTCTTGGAATGTTTTTCCGGCAGAATGGTTTTTATGTTGTAGCAGTACTGATCCTTTTTGTGGCAGGCAGGGAGCTTTACCTGATCATTCGAAAAAAGCAGACCTTTGCCTGTGCAGTACTGATCCTGGCAGTTCTGATCATTCCTCTTGGCATTGGAAAAATAAATACTTCCTGTTTGCATAAAAAATATAATGCAACAAGTGTTTCCACCAGGGCTATGCTTTCCATGCCGTTGCAGCAGACAGCACGCTATATGATTTATCACAGTGACGATCTTTCCGCTGAAGAAAAAAAGACAATCCAAAAGGTGATTGATTACACCCCTGAAGAATTTGCAGAGAATTACAATCCTTATAATTTCGATGGAATCAAGCATGGATTCAGCAAAAAAGCTTCCAAAGAAGATCTGCTGGCTTATCTGCAGGTTTGGTTCAAACTGTTTTTGCGCCATCCAGAGACTTATATTAATGCTACTTTAAATCAGAATTATATTTTGTTCAGCCCTCTGGCCAACAATTCCAAATATTATGGAACCGCACCGCAGAAGATTTTTCGGATCACATCTCCGGATTACAACATTGTATATCAAACCATCAAAAACCATGATTCCATCAAACAAAAGCTCACCAACTATTATATCAATTTCTGCAAGGTTCCGCTGGCAGGACTTTATGTCAACCAAGGACTGCTGAATCTCCTTTTACTGGCTATCTGCCTGTACGCCTTGTGCGAGAAAAACGGACGGCTTCTGCTTCTTGGTCTGCCACTTCTGCTGACCCTGGCAGTCACCTTTGTGGGGCCTGCCGCACTTGGCCACCCACGCTATACCTTTCCGATCACTTACGGAATGCCATTGTTTTTCGGGCT
>CAKRRX010000208.1 GCA_934394595.1 uncultured Blautia sp.
AAATAAATAATGCCAAGAAATAAAGACATTAAAAAAGTACTTGTTATTGGTTCAGGTCCGATCATCATCGGCCAGGCCGCTGAGTTTGACTATGCAGGAACCCAGGCCTGCCGTTCCCTGAAAGAAGAAGGCCTGGAGGTTGTTCTTCTGAACTCCAATCCGGCTACTATTATGACGGACAAGGATATTGCAGATCGTGTTTATATCGAACCTCTTACAGTAGAAGTTGTAGAGCAGCTGATCCTGAAGGAAAAACCGGACAGCGTTCTTCCTACTCTTGGAGGTCAGGCTGGTCTGAACCTTGCTATGGAGCTGGATGAAAAGGGCTTTCTGAAAGAACATAATGTAAGACTGATCGGTACCACAGCCCAGACCATCAAGAAGGCTGAGGATCGTCAGGAATTTAAAGACACCATGGAAAAAATCGGTGAGCCGGTTGCAGCCTCCAAGGTTGTTACCACAGTAGAGGATGGTCTTGCGTTTACCAATACTATCGGCTATCCGGTTGTTCTTCGTCCTGCTTACACCCTTGGCGGAAGCGGCGGCGGAATTGCCCATAATGAATACGAGCTTCGTGAGATTCTGGAGAACGGTCTGCGTCTTTCCCGTGTAGGAGAGGTTCTGGTAGAGCGCTGCATCGCAGGCTGGAAAGAGATCGAATACGAAGTAATGCGTGACAGTGCAGGAAACTGCATCACAGTCTGCAATATGGAGAATATTGACCCGGTTGGTGTCCATACAGGGGACTCCATTGTAGTTGCTCCATCCCAGACACTTGGGGATAAAGAGTACCAGATGCTCCGTACCTCTGCTCTGAACATCATCACAGAGCTTGGAATCACAGGTGGATGTAACGTACAGTACGCACTGAAGCCAGACAGCTTTGAGTATTGTGTTATCGAGGTTAATCCCCGTGTAAGCCGTTCCTCAGCACTTGCAAGTAAGGCTACCGGTTATCCCATCGCCAAGGTTGCAGCGAAGATCGCACTTGGCTATACTTTGGATGAGATTCCTAATGCAATCACAGGAAAAACATATGCAAGCTTCGAGCCAATGCTTGACTACTGTGTAGTTAAGATTCCGAGACTTCCATTTGATAAATTTATCACAGCTAAGAGAACCCTTACCACACAGATGAAGGCTACCGGAGAGGTTATGAGTATCTGCCATAACTTCGAGGGCGCTCTTATGAAAGCAATCCGTTCTCTTGAGCAGCATGTGGACAGCCTGATGTCCTACGATTTTACCCAGCTTACAGATGAGGAATTGCTGGATGAGCTGGCAATTGTGGATGACCGCAGGATCTGGAAGATCGCAGAAGCGATTCGCCGTGGTATGCCACAGTCTATGCTTCATGACATTACCCAGATCGATATCTGGTTCATTGACAAGCTGGCAATCCTTGTGGGAATGGAAAATGCCCTGAAGACCAGAAAGCTTACCAAAGAGCTTCTTCTGGAAGCAAAGCGCATGGAGTTCCCGGACTATATCATTGCCCGTCTCACTGGCAAAACAGAGGAGGAGATCAAAGGCCTCCGTGCAGAATACGGCATCAAAGCAGCATATAAGATGGTTGATACCTGTGCTGCCGAGTTTGCTGCTGCAACTCCGTATTACTATTCCGTATACGGTGATGAAGGTACAGAGAATGAGGCTGTTGCCACACCGGATAAGAAAAAGATCCTGGTACTTGGTTCTGGTCCGATCCGTATCGGCCAGGGAATCGAGTTTGACTTCTGTTCCGTACATTGTACCTGGGCGTTTGCAAAAGAAGGCTATGAGACCATTATTATCAACAATAATCCGGAGACGGTAAGTACAGACTTTGATATTGCAGACAAGCTGTATTTCGAGCCTCTTACACCAGAAGATGTTGAGAACATTGTAAATATTGAGAAACCGGACGGAGCAGTTGTGCAGTTCGGTGGACAGACCGCTATCAAGCTGACAGAAGCCCTTACTAAAATGGGTGTGAAGATTCTTGGAACCTCTGCTGAGAACGTAGATGCTGCCGAGGACCGTGAGCTGTTTGATGAAATCCTTGAAAAATGCCAGATCCCAAGACCAAAGGGACATACTGTATTTACTGCAGAAGAAGCGAAAAAGGCTGCAAATGAGCTGGGATATCCGGTTCTGGTTCGTCCTTCCTACGTGCTTGGCGGACAGGGTATGCGAATTGCTGTCAGTGATGAAGATGTGGATGAATACATTGGTATAATCAACCAGATTGCACAGGAGCATCCGATTCTTGTTGACAAGTACCTGATGGGAAAAGAAATTGAGGTTGACGCAGTTTGTGACGGTGAAGAGATTCTGATCCCTGGTATTATGGAACATATTGAGCGTGCCGGAATCCATTCTGGTGACAGTATTTCCGTATATCCGGCAAGAACCATCAGTGAGAAGGCTAAAGAGACCATTGCAGAGTACACCAGACGCCTTGCAAGAGCACTTCACGTAGTTGGTATGATCAATATCCAGTTCATCGTTCTTGGAGATGACGTATATGTAATCGAGGTTAATCCACGTTCCAGCCGTACTGTACCTTACATCAGCAAGGTTACAGGAATCCCGATCGTACCGCTGGCAACAAAGGTAATCCTTGGATACAAACTGAAGGATATGGGCTATGAGCCGGGACTTCAGCCAGAGGCAAAACATATTGCCATCAAGATGCCGGTATTCTCCTTCGAGAAGATCCGCGGTGCTGATATCAGCCTTGGACCGGAGATGAAGTCCACAGGTGAGTGTCTTGGTATTGCAGAGACCTTCAATGAGGCTCTTTACAAAGCATTCCTCGGAGCTGGAATCCGTCTTCCGAAGTATAAGAATATGATCATGACTGTCAGACCGGAGGAACAGGAGGATGCAGTTCCGATTGCCAAGAGATTCGAGGCTCTTGGATATCGTATCTATGCAACCAGAGGAACTGCCAAAACATTGAAAGAGCATGGCGTGAAGGTAATCCGTACAAACAAGCTGGAACAGCCTGCACCAAACCTTATGGACCTGATCCTGGGACATAAGATTGATGTGGTTATCGATATTCCATCACAGGGTGTTGATCACCAGAAAGATGGCTTCGTGATCAGACGTAATGCCATTGAGACAGGTGTCAATGTTCTCACCAGCCTTGATACCGCAGAAGCCCTGGTAACAAGTCTGGAAAATACAGATGCAAATAAGTTAAGCCTGATCGATATTGCCACCATCGCGAGAAGATAAAAGGAAGCGTCTGCTGGCGCAGACTCTATAAAAGTGGATTGTTCCGCACTTATGTGCTCCACAATCCCCACTCGCATTCACAATTCAACTTTACGGTTGAATTGCTCATACGAGTTAGCCCGTCCAATGTCTATACAGTTGGGAATGCAAGCCTTCCCAACTGTATAGCCGCTGTACGGGACTTTTATAGTAAATTTTGCGAAAAATGCAAAATACAAGTTTACGAAAGCAAAGTTGTGTAATATACTAAAGAGGACGGAGAAGTTTAGGTCTCCGTCCTCATTTTGTTAAAGTTAGAAAGGGGTAGAAATGGATATTATCGAACTTCTAAAGGTAATTTTCCTGGGTATCGTTGAGGGAATTACTGAGTGGCTCCCTATCAGCAGCACCGGGCATATGATCCTG
>CAKRRX010000209.1 GCA_934394595.1 uncultured Blautia sp.
GTGGCCTGGTTTACAGATACGTATGCTATGGCAAGCAGGGTGGAACCGCGAGTATATTCGTCCCTTACAGTGTGAGAACATTGTAAGGGGCTTTTTTGTACTAGGAAATTGCTCTATAATGCTCCTGTTACAAAAATTTCCCTCGTCCCTGTGTAGGCAAACGTTATCATACGTTTTATAAGTACCTGGCAGTTTCCTGCCGGATACAGTTTCAGAAAAAGAAAAGGAGACACGAATCATGATTATCACATTAAAAGACGGTTCTAAAAAAGAATACGCAGAAGCAAAATCCGTTATCGACATTGCATCCGATATCAGTGAAGGACTTGCAAGGGTAGCATGTGCAGGAGAGGTTGACGGAGAAGTTGTTGACTTAAGACATGTAGTAGACAAAGACTGTGAATTAAGCATCCTGACTTTCGAGGATGAAGGTGGAAAAGGCGCTTTCCGTCACACCACATCCCATATTATGGCTCAGGCAATCAAGAGACTGTATCCAGATGTAAAGCTTGCAATCGGACCATCTATCGCAGACGGATTTTATTATGATATTGACAGCGAGAATCCCATTACCACAGAGGATCTTGCGAAAATCGAAGCAGAGATGAAAAAAGTCGTAAAAGAGGCTCTTCCCATCACCCGCTTCACAAAATCCAGAGAAGAAGCCATCGCATTCTTCAAAGAGAAAAATGAGCCATACAAAGTAGAGCTTATCGAAGACCTTCCAGAGGACTCAGAGATCAGCTTTTATCAGCAGGGCGAGTTTGTTGACCTTTGTGCCGGCCCTCACCTTATGACCACCAAACCGGTAAAAGCATTCAAGCTTACCAGCATTGCAGGTGCTTACTGGAGAGGAAGCGAGAAGAACAAGATGCTCACCAGAATCTATGGAACTTCCTTTACCAAGAAAGCAGATCTGGACGAGTACATCAACCGTATGGAAGAGGCTAAGAAGCGTGACCACAGAAAGCTTGGCAAAGAGCTTGGCCTGTTCATGATGAGTGACGAGGGTCCTGGATTCCCATTCTTCCTTCCAAAGGGAATGGTTCTGAAGAACACTCTTCTGGACTATTGGAGAGAGATCCATCAGAAAGCAGGATATGTTGAGATTTCCACACCAATCATTCTGGCTCGTCATCTTTGGGAGACTTCCGGACACTGGGATCATTACAAAGAAAATATGTACACAACTGTGATCGACGATCAGGATTTTGCAATCAAACCAATGAACTGTCCTGGCGGTATCCTTGTATACCAGTCTGAGCCACGTTCCTACCGTGATCTTCCTCTTCGTATGGGAGAGCTTGGCTTGGTTCACCGTCATGAGAAATCCGGACAGCTTCACGGTCTCATGCGTGTACGCTGCTTCACACAGGATGATGCCCATATCTTTATGATGCCAGAGCAGATCCGTGACGAGATCAAAGGCGTTGCAAAACTGATCGACGAAGTATATCAGCTGTTTGGATTCAAATATCATGTAGAGCTTTCCACACGTCCTGAGGACTCCATGGGAAGTGATGAGGATTGGGAGATGGCTACAGACGCTCTTCGTGGAGCACTGGATGACCTTGGCCTGAACTATGTGGTAAATGAGGGAGATGGAGCATTCTACGGACCGAAGATCGACTTCCATCTTGAGGACTCCATCGGAAGAACCTGGCAGTGTGGTACCATCCAGCTTGACTTCCAGCTTCCCCTTCGCTTTAACTGCGAGTACATCGGAGCTGACGGTGAGAAACATCGTCCGATCATGATCCACCGTGTGGCATTTGGTTCTATCGAGCGTTTCATCGGTATCCTCATCGAGCATTTCGCAGGTGCATTCCCAACATGGCTTGCTCCTGTACAGGTAAAAGTCCTTCCAATTTCTGATAAATACATGGACTATGCAAACAAGGTTCTGGATGAGCTGAAAGAAGCTGGTATCCGTGTTGAGATCGATACCCGTGCTGAGAAGATCGGTTACAAGATCCGTGAAGCAAGACTTCAGAAGATTCCTTATATGCTGGTTGTTGGTGCTAAGGAAGAGGAAGAGGGCAAGGTTTCTGTAAGAAGCCGTTTCCTTGGCGACGAAGGTGCAAAGGATCTTGGTGAGTTCATCACTTCTATCAAAGCTGAGATCAAGAGCAGAGAGAACCGTAAGGTAGAGGTTCAGGAAGAGAAGAAATAAAGCAAAACGGCAGATTGGCTGTGATTGCGGTTTATAAAAAAGATATTTATGAAAAAGAAAGGCGCTGCGGTAAGATGCGGCGCCTTTCTTGGAAAAGTGAAGCAAAGATCAGAGCGTGTATTTACTCAGAAAAATACTTTGCCTTAATCTTATCAACCGGCATGTCCTGTCCGGTCCACAGACGGAAAGCCTCTGCCCCCTGATAAAGGAGCATATACATTCCGTTAAAAGTCCGGCAGCCCGCTTCCCTTGCTTCCCTGAGAAAACGCGTCTCTCTGGGATTGTAGATCACATCAGATACGATCAGATTCGGATGATAGAGACCAGTATTTTCAATAATTGTCCCTTCAGTATTTGGTGCCATTCCAACAGAAGTGGCATTGAGAAGCAATGCGCTTTCGGAAATAGCCTGTGCCAGTGCTGCAAGGTCTTTGTTTTCGTGAAGAAATGCTTCACAGGGAAGTGTGGAATTGATATTTTCCACAAGCTTCTGCGTGCGGGACCAGAAACGGCTGGTTTCCCTGGCAAAAATGTGGATCCTTTTCACCCCATCCAGGGCAGCCTGGGCACAGATGGCAGTGGCAGCTCCGCCTGCTCCCATAATGGTGATGGTTTTGCCGGTAATGTCGTAGCCGGCATCTTTTACTGCCTGCATATAGCCGACACCATCGGTATTGTAGCCTGTGAGATGGCCGTCATCATTGACTACGGTATTTACAGCACCGATCAGTCTGGCAGCAGGGGAAAGCTCGTCCAGAAGCTCCACAATCTTATTTTTATTTGGCATGGTAAGATTGAAACCACGAATGCCGCAGGCCTTCAGTCCGGCTACAGCTGTAGGCAGGGTATCTTCTGTTACATCAAAACACAGATATGTATAATCAAGATCCAGAAGACGGAATGCTTCATTATGCATAAGGGGGGAAATACTGTGCGCTACCGGGCTTCCAAGAAGTGCGGTAAGACGGGTGTGTCCGGTAATAGGAATCATAAGGAACCTCCTGCTTTTTTTGAACTTATAGGGCGCAAAGTCAAATGCGCTTTGGTATCATTTTATTCTACTGGAAAGGAGATGTCAAGAAATGACAAAACCCATAAAAATAAAGAATCTGACCATCGGTGTAGGAATCCCGAAGATCTGTGTTCCACTCACCGGAATTACAAAAGAGCAGATCTGTAAGGAAGCTGAAGCTGCAAAAAAAGCCGGAGCAGATCTGGTGGAATGGAGAGCAGATTTCTTCGAAGGTCTGTTAAATAAGCAGGCCTGCGACCAGGTTCTGGAAGAACTGGCACAGATTCTGGGAGAAACCCCTCTTCTTTTTACTATCCGCACCAAAGAAGAAGGGGGAAATACATCTATTTCCCTGGAAGATTACAGAGTCTGCAATCTGAACGTGGCCAGAAGCCACAAGGCAGACCTGATCGA
>CAKRRX010000210.1 GCA_934394595.1 uncultured Blautia sp.
CCGTTTTTAATTGGTGGATATATGCCAGGTGATATTGTTCGTGAGGCAATTCAGAAAAGCTGGATTGACAGACAGATTCAATTGGAGTTTTAGTATAGGATTGCATAATAACGGTAATAGAAAAAGGTAATTAAAACATAATAATTGATTTTTAAGTAGCACAACTATATTAGAAACACTGACTTTTAGCGGTTGGTGTTTCTTTTTTTGCACTTTAAAAGAAAAAATGATAATCTTGACAATTGATAAGTGCACCCTAGACCGCTGATGCAACAAGTAACTAATAACAATGATTAACGGGTAAAATGCCAGGAAAGGATGGTAACAATTATGAATAGAGTGATTTTAATGGGAAGACCGACAAAAAAGGAGGTGCCGTGCCATGGCAGGAGGTATAATAGATTTGTTAAAGCTCATTATATAATGATGTTTATTTAACTTATTGCGCAGACTTTTCTCGGATAGTTCTACTTATATTGAGTATCATAGATATATTCTTGACTTTTAGACACGATTCGTATAGAATAAGCATATTGATTGACTAGTACATCGAATATTAAGTAACCGCCATATTGACTTGCCTGATTTTTCATATGCTACGCCTAAGTCAGTCCGATCTATTTGCATTCAGCGGGCTTTGACGCTTCAATTCTTCATGATGACGATGGAAGAAAGTATATCGTTTCCCTTGAATGGGAAACCCGCGAAGGGTATGAAAAGCCGGGAGCAATTTGTATGGTAGAGTATTCACCGGAGAAGAAAGAAGTTATCGGCTATCCGAAACGAATCTGGAATGGTGGAACAGACCGTGGATGTATCGAAGCGCCGCACCTTACAAAACGCAATGGCTACTATTACATTATGTGTGCGGAAGGTGGCACGGGTTATAATCACTGCGTTACGATGGGACGCTCCGAACATGTGTGGGGACCATATGTGGGCGACCCGACAAATCCAATCGTGACGAGTGTGCCGGGTGTATCAAATGAACGTCAGGATCCGGATCATTTAAAACCAAAGTACTACAATCCGGAAAGTTATCTGCAAAAATCCGGTCATGGAAGTTATGTTGAGACCTCCCTTGGAGAAGTATATCTTGTGCATCTTTGTGCAAGACCGTTTGTACCGGAACTGCGTTGCACATTGGGACGAGAAACTGCAATTCAGAGAATGAAATGGACCGAGGATGGATGGCTTCGTATGTATGATGGTGACAACCTTGCAAAAGAATATGTAGAAGAAAGCAAACTTCCTGAATATCCGGTTCCTCAGATTCCTGATTTTGATGATTTTGACGGAGAGGAGCTTGGCAACTGGTATTATGCACCGAGAATCTTGCCAGAGAGATTTGCAGATGTGAAGGCGCGTCCGGGCTATGTAAGAATCCGAGGCCAGGAATCAAGAACATCACTGAATAAAGTCAGCATTCTTGCAAGAAAATTGACCAGCGTATATGCGAGAGTGACGACAAAAATGGAATACAAACCAGAAGTTCATCAGCATAGCGCAGGATTGATTATGTACTACGACAATATGAACTACATCAATCTTCGTAAATATTATAGCCAGACCTTAGGGCAGAGCGCACTTTCAATCATTCATCTTGAAAATGGCATTAAAACAGAGCTTCTTAATACACGAATTCCAGTGGATGATGTGCCAATTTACTTAAGACTCAATATTGAGGGAAGAAAATCATGGTTTGAGTGGAGCTATGACGGAGAACATTATGAAAAAATCGGTGGACCGTTTGATACAACGAGATTTTCAGATGAGTATTGCAAATATGGTGAGTTTACAGGAACATTTGTAGGACTTACATGTGCAGATAGAGTGCTTCATAAGCATTATGCCGATTTTGATTTCTTTGAGTATATTGCAGATGAAGAAAAAAATATGCCGAATTAGAATCTTATTGACAAAACAGCGAATGAAAGATGTTTTGCTTCAGACTTTGTTGAAAAAATCTTATCTTTAAAAAAAATCACCTTCAAGCTATAATGAAACAAAATAATAGCTTGAGGGTGATTTTTTATGGCGAGATATAAGAGAAAAATAATGGAAAATAAAATGTTGCAATTATACAGGGGGGAATCTTTATGATCACACGGGAAGAAGCACTGGAGTTTGGTTTATCATTTCAGAATACATATGAGGAAAGGCCCTTCCATGACCAGACCTGGCAGCTGGTAAGAGTAAAGGAAAGTAAAAGAGCGTTTCTGTGGATCTATGAGCGTAATGGATATGTGAATCTGAACGTAAAGGCAGATCCTGAGTGGCGTGATTTCTGGAGAAGCACATATGAAGCAGTAATTGCAGGATACCATCAGAATAAGGAACACTGGAATACCATTGTTCTGGATGGAACAATACCGGATAAAGATATTAAAAGGATGATATCTGAAAGCTATGAGCTGATCACGTACAGCCCGACGAAACGGATTTATGAGGCTGTCAAAAAAATTCCAAAAGGCCGGGTGGCAACCTATGGAAAAGTAGCAGAGATGGCAGGAAATCCAAGAATGTCAAGAGCTGTGGGAAATGCCCTTCATAAGAATCCGGACCCGGAGCATATTCCATGTTATCGTGTAGTAAATTCCAAAGGAGAACTGGCTGGAGCATTTGCTTTTGGAGGCGAAAACGTACAGAAAAAACTGTTGGAAGCAGATGGGATTGAAGTTATAAACGGAAAAGTAGATTTGAAAAAGTACGGCTTGTAGTACAGCAGTACGCTCCGATTATTTGTGAATCTTATTGTGTAAGTAGTAGTGGTAAGATTATAATAGAAGCAAAAGTAAAACTAAAAAGTGCCTAAGGAGGAGAACATTTGGAAATAAAAGAGATAAAACAGGAGATTAATCCCCTGGGTGTGGATCCGGTAGGAGGACTGATATCGAAATTTGCGATTCCGGCTATTATCAGCATGCTGGTCAGTGCTTTGTACAATATAGTGGATCAGATTTTTATTGGTCAGGGTGTGGGGATGCTGGGAAATGCAGCTACCAATGTTGCATTTCCTGTAACAACTATTGCAACGGCACTGGCCTTGCTTCTGGGAATTGGAGGTGCGTCTAACTATAACCTGGAAATGGGTGCCGGAAGAGAGAAGAAGGCAAGTTCCATAGCCGGAACGGCGCTTTCCACACTGGTAATCACAGGTGTGATTCTGGCAGTGGCAGTACTTCTGTTTTTGCGTCCGCTTCTAAGTTTATTTGGTGCAACGACGGATGTTATGCCCTATGCGGTGGATTATCTGGGGATCACAGCTGTGGGACTTCCTTTTTATGCATTATCCATTGGAGGAAATCATATTGTCCGCGCAGACAGAAGCCCTACATATTCTATGACTTGTGTGCTTACAGGTGCCATCATCAACACAATTCTGGATCCCCTTTTCATTTTCGGGTTCGGATGGGGAATCAAGGGCGCAGCCTGGGCAACTGTGATCGGACAGGTGGTTTCCGGTATTCTTGTAATTATATACTTTGGGAAATTTCGTAAAATGTATCTGGAGATGAGCATGTTAAAGCCTTCTTCAGAGTGCCTGAAAGCCATTATTTCTCT
>CAKRRX010000211.1 GCA_934394595.1 uncultured Blautia sp.
GTTCTTTTTTTCCAGAGTGTAGTTCTCCATATATTGTTCATGACTATGTTTTCCTCCCTCGTTGTCTATTTTATCTCAAACTGAATCAACAACTTTGACATCCAAAAAAACTCTGTTCCGAAGTGTCCGGGGGTAAATACAACTGCTGATTTTTCACCTTTAATAATCAAGACACCGATGGTATCTTTTTTGCTTCCTTCGATCTGCTGCAGTCTGCCCCAGCTGTCATAACTGTAGTTTACTATGGCTGTTCCGTTTTCGTCAACGATGGACACGATATCTCCCTGAAGATTCTTCACATAGAAATAATATTTACCTTCATAGATCATAACGGATGGTCAGCACATTTATTTGTCGAATTATGTCGAACGATTCCCATTTTGGTATATTGTAAGCATTACATGCATATGATATAATGGCTATGAAAATTTATTATATTATCTAGTACCACAAAATGAAAAACCCTCGGAAGGCACTCCGGGGGTTTTTCTATTCCATTTTATTGTGGCGGCTTAATCCACAGGCTGGTCACCGACTACTTGTCACCATCCAACCATTTGTTGATGCAGTGGCACACTACACCAGCCATGACAGCGACTACAAAATTTATTATATTATCCATTTTCACACCTCCTCTCTGTACCTGTGGGAGGCGGTAACACTCCAAATATAGCACATATTGTACTTTATTTATGTCGAAACTTGTCGTCCTTAAATATATAAATTTGTAGAAGCCTTGGTGATATTACGGCAGGAATATGAGGACATACACCCCTGCCTTTTCCAGCCATACCACCACTCCACTACAAAAAAGGCAGGTCCGGATATTCTCCTTTCCTGCCATTTCTCATATCTTCCCAATTTTTACCATACAGGTCTTTTTGTAAAAAGCAATTCCATACTTTATGATATGTTCCGGTGCAATTCCTTCATCAAGCAACTGTTCCTGATAATGTCTGTCTGCAATCTGATCCAATGCCTCCTGGCAGGATTTTTCCAGGTTTCCATCCTGTGCATATTTCAGTTCCATTATAATTCCAGTTTCACCGTCTTCTGTTTCTACCAGAATATCACTATATCCATCTCCGCATTCCCTATTTGAAGAAACACTCCAACTTTCTTTACAACTTAGAATTCCAAGCAACATTCCATGATAAAAATTTTCTTTTAATTTCTTTTTTACAAATGTATCACGTATACTGATTGTTTTTTTCAGATAATCACATAACACTCCCTGTACTTCTTCTGCATTTCCTTCTTTCAGTGCCAGACAGAAGCTGTTTAATTTCGCACTGTTTTCCGGAACACTTTTCCTGAATAATTCCATAATCTGCAGCGTAAAAATCTTGCGAATTTCAAGATTTGGAATTGCAAGACGAAACAGGTTATCTTCTGGTTTTCCTCTTTTTGTCAGATAACCTGTAGTGTACAGTACACTCCATATATTGTCGATAGATTGATACATATCTTTATATGTTAATTCCTGATGAATTTCTTTTACAATCGTTTCCCCGGCAATCAACTTCTCTATTTCACGTCTGGCTCCCACGTTACCCGATTTTTCAATAAAATGTTTTACCGCTTCATTACTGCTGGTATTCAACCAGTAATTACCTGGCTTTGCATCAGGTTCTGTCAGCAAAGCATCACAATAATTGATCACATCCCAGGGACAATATACCTCCCTGTTGCCAAATTCATATCCATCATACCATTCTTTCACCTGTTCATAATATTGTGAAAGGTTGTAATAATCCAACATTTCCCGAACTTCATGATCTGTAAATCCAAAATATTCATCGAATTGCACTTCTGTTATCGACAAAACTTTTAGATTGTTCAGTCCTGTAAAAATACTTTCCTTTGAAATTCGCATACATCCTGTCAGGACCGCAAATTTCAGGCTGTCATTTGTTTTCAACGCATATTCAAACAGATTCCGAATAAGAAATACCATCTGGTCATAATATTCTCTTTCAAATGCTTTGGATAATGGCACATCATATTCATCAATCAGAAGAATAACCTTTTGTCTGTGATGCTTTTCAAGGAGTTCTGACAGCACTTTCAGGCTGCTGCATAGAACAGCTTCATTCATATTACTCTGAAGCAGCTGCCGGAATGCTTTCTTATCAAATTTTGTAAGCTGTTCACTTTCCAGAAGATACTGAAAACGTCTGGCTTCTCCGCAAATAACCTGTGCTGCCATAGCACAGGCTTTTTCGTAATTCTCTGCATTTATTGCTTTCAGAGATATCGATATTACCGGAAATTTCCCCATGTATTTTTCACAAAGAGACTTTTCTTCGGAAATTCTCAGATTCTGAAAAAGACTTTTATCTGTTCCCAATTCAAAAAAAGTTTTGAGCATACTCATATTTAATGATTTTCCAAATCTTCTCGGTCTTGTAAAAAGATTTACTTTCGCCCAATGACTCAACAGATCTCTGATCAGACCGGTTTTATCAACATAGTAAAATTCTTCCGTTTGTAATTCTACAAAATTCTCAATACCAATAGGAAGTTTTTTTCTTGAAGTTTTCACCTGAGCACGCCCCTTTCCATTCATTGTATTTCCAGTATATCATTGTTTCAGCCAGCTGTCATTGTTATTTCTTACGGAAGCCTTGATGATATTTTACGGCAGGTAGTATCCTTCTTCCGTCCTTCACCATGCCTGTTTTCCTGCTATGTGTATTGCTGCCGAATTATATACAAGCCCCATCTGTACCGCTGGTCATAACCATGAGAATCATCCCTGGCCCAGGTTTCCATCTGCTGTATTGCTTTTTCCGTTTTTGTCACGTTATCACCTTGTTTTATTCATCGTATCTTTTCTTATACAAAAACATCGTCAGCCACTCTTCAAGCATATCCGCTTCAAAATCCCTGCACCTCCAGAATGTAGTCATCTGTATTTCATGATCTTTAAATACAACTCCTACTGGCTGTATAAAACGATCCGGTACCTGCTGAATCTGCGTATCAATTAGCCTGCGATAAGTTTCTGTCTTTTCATCTACACATAAAATAAATGTAAGTGTAATAGGTGTTTTCCATTCATCTTCTGAAAAATATGATCTTATGAGTGTTTCAAAATATTCATTTAACTGTTTGATGTGTTTTTTCTGCATTCTTGGAATTCGGATCAACTGTATTATATCCAAAGCAATTTTGTCATCATATTCTCTCAAATATGTATCTACAAACTCTTTTTCATTCCAGTTATATCTTTCCAAAGGTCTGTAACCGCCCCTGTAATATGATCCTTTATATAAGCACTCCCTGAATTCATCATAATCATCCCAGCAAAATAAATACTGGTTTGCAGGATATCGGTTTATTCCACAATAATTCCATGGTTTCCAATTATACAGATCCTTTTGTATCTTTTTCTGTTTCCTTTTTGAATATTCTACTGATGAAGGTATCATTGAAATTCCGTACCAGCCCACTCCCAGAAGGACATCCATCCACATGACATGCAAGATATTGGGATGATTTCCAAACTTTATCCGTCCTATGACTAAATTGCCAATTTG
>CAKRRX010000212.1 GCA_934394595.1 uncultured Blautia sp.
GATATAGCTGGCTTTTTTATCAGATAAAGTTAATCGGTCTTTTGTATCTCCCGAAATTCTGTCAGGAAGGAGCTCCTGATGAATATTTCGGGCTTTTTTTAGGTATAATAGCAGAGCCTGCGTGAAAAAGTAGAATGCCTTTTTCAGACAGACTCCGGACCGGAAAAGATATGCAGGGATAAGGGTAAGGAGTTTACAAATGAGTGAAAAGAACAAAACAACCAGAATGATCCGGCATGATATCCCGCTGCGTCTGCTGAAGGTGCTGAATATTGTGCTGATAACCATTCCATTTATCTGTTGCTGGTACGGATACTACGAGGGTAAGATGAAGTATGGATTCTACAGAAGAGGAAACTTTATGATCATCGCCCTCTTTATGCTGGTCTATTTCATTTTTGCCAGAGTATACAATGCATTTCTGGTATCTGTAAACCGCGTATCGGAAATGGTATACAGCCAGGTACTTGCAGCACTGATCACAGATGGAATCAGTTATCTGGTTATCTGCCTGTTGGTAAAAGGCTTTCCAAATCTGATCCCGGGAATTCTGGCAATTGCCGGACAGATCCTGCTGTCTGCACTTTGGTGCGCCTTTGCCCATTACTGGTATTTCAAGTCCTTCCCGCCACAGAAGACCATGATCATCTATGATGTCCGTGAGGGAATGGAAAAGCTGATCAATCAGTATGATCTGGAACAGAAATTTGAAGTAAAGGCAGTATTCCAGGTAAAGGAATGCCTGGAAAAGCTGGAAAGCCTGAAGAGCGTGGAAACAGTATTCTTAAGCGGCATTCACAGCCATGACCGAAACATTATCCTGAAATACTGTGTGGAGCATGGCGTCAAAGTATATGTCATCCCCCGAGTAGGTGACGTGGTGATGAGCGGTGCTAAAAAGATCCATATGTTCCACCTGCCTGTGCTTCGTGTGGAAAGATACGATCCACAGCCGGAATACCTGTTTCTGAAAAGGCTGACAGACCTGGTGATGGCAGGAACTGCCACCATCCTTTTATCTCCAATCATGCTGATCACAGCCATTGCAATCAAAGCCTATGACAAAGGGCCTGTGTTTTATTCCCAGATCAGACTGACAAAGGATGGAAAAGAATTCGGTGTATTGAAATTCCGTTCCATGAAGGTAAATGCGGAAAAGGATGGTGTGGCCAGACTTTCCAGCGGAGATAACGATCCGCGGATCACACCGGTAGGCCGCTTTATCCGAAAGGTACGTATTGATGAGCTGCCCCAGCTGTTTAACATCTTACGGGGAGATATGACTATTGTTGGCCCACGGCCGGAGAGACCCTCTATTGCTGCTGAATACGAAGAAGTGATGCCGGAGTTCCGCCTCCGTTTACAGGCAAAAGCCGGACTTACCGGTTATGCCCAGGTATATGGAAAATATAATACCACTCCTTATGACAAACTTCTGATGGATCTGACCTACATCAGCCATCCAAGCTATCTGGAGGATCTGCGGATCATGTTCGCCACTGTAAAGATCCTGTTTATGCCGGAAAGTACAGAAGGTGTGGCAGAAGGCCAGACCACGGCAATGGAAGAGACTGCCGGCAGCAGTGAGGAGAAAAATTAAAGAAAAGGAAGCTTATGCCGAAAATATCGATCATTACTCCAGCTTATAATTGTGAAAAATATCTGGAAGAAGCAGTGAACAGCGTACTGTCACAGACCTGGCAGGACTGGGAGCTGCTGATCATAGACGACTGCTCCAGGGATAATACTTATGCCTGTATGCAGAAAATAGCAAAGCAAGATCAGAGGATCCGTATCTTTCAGAACTCCAGAAATCTGGGTGCAGCAGGCACCCGAAATTTCGGGATCCGCCAGGCAAAAGGCCAGTGGATCGCTTTTTTGGACAGCGACGATCTGTGGCATCCGGAAAAACTGGCGAAGCAGATGGCAGTAGCAAAGAGAGAGCCGGAAGCAAAATTTCTGTTTACCGGTTCTGCATTTATAGAAGACGATGGAATGACCATTGCCCATGTGCTCCATGTGCCGGAGAAAATCGGCCGCAGGAAGCTGCTGGGGCAAAATGTGATCTCCTGTTCCTCAGTACTGATCCGAAAAGAACTGATGATAGAATTCCCCATGCCGGAGGAAGCTGGCATTCACGAGGACTTTGCCACATGGCTGGCAATCCTGGAAAAAGTACACTGTGCCTATGGCGTGGATGAACCACTTCTGATCTACCGCAGGGCGCTGGCATCTAAGTCAGGGGAAAAGGGAAAATCCGCCCAGATGAACTGGCAGACCTATATAAAAGCAGGGGTTCCTCCTGTACAGCGATTTTTCTGTATGTTCAGCTATACCATTCATGGTTTGTGGAAATATTCCCTGCTGTGGTGGAGAAGCTATCGTCTGATGATGCGCAAGGAGCAGTTCAAGAAACTGTTTCTGCTGGTAATGGCCGGATTTCTCATATTCCTGTGGACAAGCGTCTTTTCCTATGCCTGGTTCCATGAATACAATTTCCGCCGTGTTATTGGAAGACGTTATTATTTCTGGGGCTATGTGGCTTTGCTGGCTCTGTACGCAGTAGCAAACCTGCTGGTGGGGAAGGTATTTTCCGCATTCCGGGTGATCCACGAACAGCCCATAGAGGTGATCCTATCCCATTTATTTACAGTATTTCTGGTAAATGGCGGCACCTATGTGGAGCTGGCCCTGATCGGCCGCTGGACCTTCCTGGAGTATATAGAACCAATGCTTCTGGTAGGACTGATCAATTTTGGCATAGGGCTTTTGTGGGCAGTGGTAGCACGGTGGCTGTACGCCAATATTTATCCTGCCCATGAAGTATTACTTCTCTACGAGAAGCCAAATACAGCCCCATTGGAGCTGGAACTGGATAGACAAAAAGACCGCTATCATCTGAAAACCAAGATGTCCCTGGAGGAAGGACGGGAAAAGATCACCCGTGAGATCCTCCGTCATGAGTCTGTGATGCTGGGGGATATGGATACAGAAGAGAGAGCTTATTATATCCGTTTCTGCTATGAACACAGGAAGCGCTGTTATTGTCAGACCACTTTGGGAGATATCCTTCTGATGAGCTCGGAGAAGATCTCACTGTCTGATATGACGTTACAGCTATTTCGCAACTGCGGACTGACCATGGAGCAGAGGCTGGTCAAGAGAATTTCCGATATTCTCTTTTCTTTGCTGATATTGGTTGCATTTTCCTGGCTGTATGTGCTGACGGCTATTTATATCAAGGTTGTGAGCCGTGGCCCGGTATTTACGAAAAATGAATGCCTCACCAAAGGGGGACGGCACTTCTGGCAGTACAAATTCCGTACCACAAAGAATGGAAGAAACGAATATGTAGATACCTGGATCCCAGGTGGACGTTTTCTTGCCTTTACTCATATCGATGAGCTTCCTCAGATGTTCAACATCCTGAAAGGAGACATGGCTGTAGTAGGCCCTTATCCGGAGCTGGCAGAGATGGAAGAAATCTACCAGGAGAAGTATGAGGGATTTCACTATCGCTTCTCTGTAAAAGCCGG
>CAKRRX010000213.1 GCA_934394595.1 uncultured Blautia sp.
GAGCATTAGCTCAGTTGGTAGAGCACTTGACTTTTAATCAAGTTGTCCGGGGTTCGAATCCCCGATGCTTCACTTCTGATGATAACCGGAAGCCTTCCAAGTGAGGCGTTCCGGTTTTTTCATAATATGAATTATGCGGATGTGGCGGAATTGGCAGACGCGCCAGATTTAGGTTCTGGTGTCCACGACGTGCAGGTTCAAGTCCTGTCATCCGCAGTGTGGGAAAATGGTTCGGGTCATATTTTCAGTGGAAAGTGTGGATCGGATCATTTTTACTTTAAACGTGATATTTATGGAGGAACCCTATGGACGTTGTTCAGTTTCAGGAAAAATTAAGAGAAATCTGTGACCTTGGAAAACAAAATGGAAATCTGCTGACACAGGAGCAGATCCGGGAGCATTTTGAGGGTACAGATCTTGAGACCAGTCAGCTGGTCAAAGTACTGCAGTATCTGAAACTGCAGGGAATTGCCATAGAAGGCGAAGAGAATGCGTCACAGACAGAGGTGGAAGAAGAACCCCAGACTGAGTCAAAGGGAACCAGCACCCCGCTTACCGCGGAAGAGGAAGCTTATCTGAAAGAATACCTGGCAGAGGTTAGTAATGGTAAGGAAGTAAGCCAGGAAATGCTCCGCACCTTATTTGAAAATCTGGCTGATGGGGATGCCATTGCAGAGGCAGCTCTTACCAGCATTTATCTGCCTGTTGCAGCAAATATGGCAGCAGATATGAACTGTGCAGAGATTCATCTGGCTGATTTGATCCAGGAGGCAAATGTGGTGCTTCTCACAGCACTTTCTGACCCTGAGACAGAGCATAAGGATGATGCATGGCTGCGTCTTCAGCTGCGCAAGGGAATCATTGCAGCGATTGAGGAGCAGACCCAGCAGAAATTCCAGGATGACTGTCTGGTAGCAAAGGTGGAGAAACTGGAGACAGCAGTGAAGGATCTGACAGATGATGACGGTGAGAACCGTTTTACCATTGATGAGCTGGCTGTGATTCTGGATATGAAGGTTGATGAGATTCGGGATATTCTGCGTCTTACGGGAGATGATAAATAAAGCAGCGGAACCGAAAGATTTTTTTAATATGCGAAAAAGCACTGGATTCTTTTTAGGAGAGTCTGGTGCTTTTTTTGCTAGAGCGTGTTTGAAGTGCAATGGAAATATGAAAATATGCTGAAAATATCGAAGATTCAGATTGAATTTTTGCAATATAAGTGGTAAAATCCAAGATAATAATCAAAATATTTTTGTGCGTAATCAAATATTATTTGAAAAAGAAAGGGGGATACTTATGAATTTGGAAAAATATCAACAGTATTCCAGGATTGCCAGAGGGCTGGAAGAAGCGGAACTGGTATTAAAGGATGCAAGGATTGTGAATGTTTTTACAGAAGAAATCATCCGCGGAGATATTGCCATTCAGGATGGGATTATAGCTGGAATCGGCAGCTTCCATGGAAAAGAAGAACGGGATCTGGCCGGCAAGTATGTATGTCCGGGATTTATTGACAGTCATCTTCATCTGGAATCTACGTTGGTTACTCCGGCAGAGCTTGTGACAGTGGCATCCAGACATGGAACCACCACTTTTATTGTGGATCCCCATGAATCTGCCAACGTATCCGGTTTGGCAGGAATTGATTATATTCTGGAACAGACAGAGGCTGTAAAAGCAAATGTGTACGTGATGATGCCTTCCTGTGTTCCGGCAACTTCTATTGATGACAACGGCTGTACCCTTACAGCAGCGGATATGGCACCATACCTGGATAACAGCCGCATTCTGGGACTTGGAGAGGTGATGGACAGTATTTCCGTAGTGCAGGGGGATAAGGGGATGCATGACAAGCTGGAACTGTTTGAGGGCAGGATCCGGGATGGCCATGCTCCGTTTCTGGAAGAGGGCGATCTTCAGGCGTATGCAATGGCGGGGATTGCCACAGACCATGAATGTAGTTTCTTTGATTATGCTATGAGAGAACGGAGAAATGGGCTGACAGTTCTGATCCGTGAGGGCAGTGCAGCCAGAAATCTGGAAGCTCTTGTAGGTGGATTGGTGCAGAGGAAGATGAACGGAGATGGCTTCTGCTTTTGCACAGATGATAAGCATATCGAAGACATTCAGCGGGAGGGACACATTGACCATAATGTGCGAAAGGCTATCCGCCTTGGAATGGATCCGGTTTCTGCAATCAAAATGGCTACTATTAATGCTGCGAACTGCTATGGACTCAAAGATAAGGGTGCAGTGGCACCTGGCAGACAGGCGGATCTTCTGATCCTTTCTGATCTTGTTACTATATCCATAGAAGATGTGTATTATAGAGGACAATTGGTAGATCAAAATGCGAATATTGTTATAAAACCATGTGATCCGAAACTGAAAAATACCGTGCTTGTGGCAGATTTTTCAAGGGAAGCATTCCGGCTTTCCTCTGAGGATGGAATTTTCCCGGTAATCCTTGCAGAAGAAGGACAGATCACCACACGAAAAGGAACATTAAAAGCAGCGGAAGGCCCCTGTGAATTCCGGGCAGATGATGATTATCAGAAAATTGCTGTTGTAGAACGACATAAATATACAGGAAAAATTGGCTGTGGTGTGATCGGTGGCTTTGGCATCCGCGGTGGAGCAATTGCATCCAGCGTATCTCATGATTCCCATAATATTATTGTGATCGGAGATAATGATGAGGACATGGAGCTTGCTGTGCGGGAGCTGATGCGTACTCAGGGCGGCTATACGATCGTAGAGAATCATAAAGTATTTGACACCCTTGCCCTTCCTGTAATGGGACTGATGAGTGACAATGGTTTTGAGAAAGACAATGAGACTCTTGGGCGAATGATTCAGAAAGCTCATGAAATGGGCGTGAAAGACGGTCATGATCCGTTTATTACGCTGTCCTTTATGGCACTGCCGGTGATCCCACAGATCAGGATCACACCAAGAGGCGTTTTTGATGTGAAAGCGTGGAAGTTTTTATAAGATACCAGGATTGTGGGAGTGCAACGCACGAGACGGTAGTCTTGCTTTCCAAGGGCGAGGTCGACTCGAAAAAGATTCGGGTTGAGTTCTCTTTGGAAGATATGGATATGTCCGAATTTCAGGATGGGGCAACCTACACCCAGATCAAGGACTATCTGATCTACAATGATCCGATTGGATATGCAGGCCTTGTTTTGAACGGAAACCCCGAAACCTATTTAAAAACTGTGACGGAATATAAACCTGTAGATTA
Organism: uncultured Blautia sp.; assembly: GCA_934394595.1. GTDB lineage: Bacteria > Bacillota > Clostridia > Lachnospirales > Lachnospiraceae > Blautia_A. The sequence goes on from CAKRRX010000213.1 coordinate 3,251, forward strand.
AATTTCAGCCCTCTGCCTTTTCATTGGCAGAGGGCCGTTTTTGCTTAACAATTATTGAGCATCCCTTAATTGCTCTACAACGCTGCATTTTGCTGCGTTGTCATACATCATGCAGGGAATCAGCCACCCCAGCAGAAGAAATACTGGAATTGTCAGCAGGACAGGCAGAATGGTGAACCGATACTCGAAGAACCAGAACATACTGCCCAGCATTTTTCCCGC
>CAKRRX010000214.1 GCA_934394595.1 uncultured Blautia sp.
GCGCGCTGGGGTTCATCAAAAATAATATGCACGCTCTTTTCCCCTGTGACTTTCACAGTAGCCCACTGCTCCTTCTGGCGATAGCGCACCTTTGCCTTTGCACGGAATTCTGCCGGTGGAGTATCAAAGGAGATAAAATTAAACTCCTCCACATCCAGTTCCCGGTGGAACAGATCCTCATTGTCTCCAAGGATCACGCGATTTTCTGCAGGACAGATTTTTGTCACATAAACTGGTTTTCCGGCTGCTATGCCAAGACCTTTTCGCTGGCCTACAGTATATCCGATGATACCCTTATGCTGGCCCAGGACATTTCCGTCCTTATCTGTAAAATCTCCTGCTGGATAGTCCTTTCCGGTAAATCTGCGGATAAATCCGGCATAATCCCCGTCTGGAACAAAACAGATATCCTGGCTGTCCGGCTTGTCTGCATTGTAAAAGTTCTGCTGGTCTGCGATCATACGGGTCTGATGTTTGTTCATATCCCCAAGTGGAAATAGGGTATGTGCCAGCTGTTCCTGAGTGAGGGAATACAGCACATAGCTCTGATCCTTTGACGGATCAGCTGCCTTTTTCAGAAGATATCTGCCATCCTCACGCTGCTCGATTCTTGCATAATGGCCGGTGACCACGTAATGGCAGCCCAGCTCCTTTGCGCGATGATACAGACGGTCAAATTTCAGATAACGGTTGCAGTCAATGCAGGGATTTGGGGTAGCTCCGTTTTCATACGCATCTACAAAGCGATCCATCACCTGTTTTTTAAAATCTGCAGTAAAATTAAATACATAATAAGGAATTCCAAGATTTCGCGCAACGCTTCTTGCGTCCTCCACATCATCCAAAGAGCAGCAGCTTTTTTTGCGGCTGATCCCTGCATCCTCATTCTGGAAAAGCTTCATGGTCACACCGATACACTCATATCCGTGTTCTTTCATCAGATAAGCGGCAACAGAAGAATCCACACCGCCACTCATTGCTATCAATGCCTTTTTCATGTTGTCTGATTCCATATTCAAAACCTCACAATATAAATTCTTTCTCTCCACTTATCTTTGCCTGCCAGTCCTCTGACATTCCCCGAAGATATTCTATTACCCGAGGAATAACCTCCAGCATATAATCAATCTCTTCCTCCGCATTGGAAGCATCCAGAGTGATCCGAAGGGAACCTCTGGCTATTTCATCCGGACGTCCCAGTGCCAGAAGCACATGGCTTGGGTCAAGTGCCCCGGATGTACAGGCAGAACCGGAAGACACACAGATTCCTTTACTGTCCAGGAGTAAAAGAAGGCTTTCCCCTTCCACCCCTTCAAAACAGAAATTCACATTTCCCGGAAGCCTTTTTTCTGTTGAACCATTTAAAATACTGTGGGGAATCTTTCCAAGTCCGTTGATCAGCCTGTCCCGCATAGCAGCCACTTTCCGGCAGTTCTCTCCCATTTTTTCACAGTCTTCTTTTAATGCAGCTGCCATTCCCATGATTCCGGGAAGATTCTCTGTTCCAGGCCTTTTACCCCGCTCCTGGGCTCCCCCTTCAATAAGACGGATCAACTCAATCCCTTTTTTGGCATAGAGAACACCGATTCCTCTTGGCCCATGAAATTTGTGGGCAGACAAAGATAAAAGATCTATGTTCTGCTCCTTTACAGATATCGGTACATGACCCACAGCCTGCACTGCATCTGTGTGAAAAAGTACCTGATGTTTTCTGCAGATTTCTCCGATTTCTTTCACCGGTAAAATGGAACCAATCTCGTTATTTGCATACATCACCGTAACCAGACAGGTATCCGACCGGATGGCTTCTTCCACCTGCTTCGCCGTGATATTTCCCTTTTCCCCTACATTCAGAAGCTGTATCTCAAAGCCCTGGCTTTTTAACTTCTCCAGTGTATGAAGTACTGCATGATGTTCAAATGCAGTGGAAATGATATGCTTTTTGCCCTGTCTGGCTCCAAGTGCTGCGGCAGACAAAATTGCCTGGTTATCTGATTCCGTACCACCTGAGGTAAAAAAAATCTCCTTTGGTGTACAGCCAAGACATCTGGCAATCTGCTCCCTTGCCCTTTCCAGCTGGTCATTGGCTTCCATTCCCGCCTGATGCAGACTGGAGGGATTTCCGTAATTTTCCCTGATTGCCACAAACATGGCATCTATGGCTGCCTGACTCATTTTTGTTGTAGCTGCATGATCTGCATAAATTCTGTTCATCCTGTCAATTCCCCGGTTCTGTCATCGCGCCAGAAGGATCACATTTCTTAATCTTCTGGTAAGCTCAAAGGTTCCAGCGTCCTTCTGCTGCATCATCATTAAAATCGTCATCTCAGTATCTGGAATATTAGCAAAATAGCAGCCAAGCCAGCCATCCCAGCCATATTCTCCAGGAACTGTGGCAAATCCTGCCTTCCATGGTTCAGTCATCACACGCATAAGATTTCCGTAGGAAAAACCGTTCATCTCCACCCAGTTATCCATACCAATTTGCTGCTGTGGGGTCAGCTTTTGGGTCGTCATAAATTCTACTGTCTTAGGAAACAGGATCTGCTTTCCCCGGAAGTTTCCTTTGTTTAAAAGCATAGATGTAAATTTTGAATAATCGTCAATAGTAGATACAAGTCCTGCACCGCCTGCCTCATAAGCAGGAGCTGCATCCATAGATAAGCGGATTCCCAAAGAATCCTCTTTATATTCCATTATACCATTTTCCGTACTCTGGTATGCCATGGCCAGTCTGTTCTGTTTTTCTTCCGGCACATAAAAAGCAGTATCCGTCATTTCCAATGGCTCAAACAGTTCTTTTTTAAGAAATTCTCCGTAGGATACCCCAGAGACCTTTTCCACCACTGCTGCCAGAATATCTGCGGAAACTCCGTATTTCCAGTTGGTGCCTGGCTGAAATTCCAAAGGACATCTGCCGATCATATCCGCAAATTCCATGGTAGACACAGGTGCATCACTGTACAATCTTTTTTCTATCTCTTCAAACACTTTTCCAGTGGCATATTCTGTTACTGTGCCTTCTCCACCATAAGTAAGTCCGCTGGTCATGGAAAGAAGATTCCATATAGACATTGGATGCCATACCGGCTCCAGGCGATCCTGCACTGACACCATCTGATTCTGAAATCCAGGTATAAATTTTTCCACTGGATCTGTAAGATCCAGTAGCCCCCTCTGAAATAAAAGCATCACAGCCGCTGCCGTCACAGGTTTGGTCATAGAAAACAAACGGAATATGGTATCCCGGCTAATCTCTTTTTGTTCTTTGATATTTGCGTAACCGGTCTGCAGATATACCTCTTCCTGGCCTTTTTTGATGACCATCAGGTTCATACCAGCTATTTTCTGGTCTTTCACAGCTTGATCCATTACCATTTGCAGCTGCTTTTTCGTCTCTTCTCTCATGTCAAACCTCCTATTGATCAAGCGGATATTCGCAATCC
>CAKRRX010000215.1 GCA_934394595.1 uncultured Blautia sp.
TTCGGAAGAACTGCCTATAGAAATTGATTTAACTGAATGAATTTTTATGAAAAATACACAATGTTTCTGTGGTAAGGCAGGAAAAAGTATGCTATACTGTGCATAAGCGAAGATCGATTTATAAAAATTGGAAGCACAGTTATTCAAGCGGCTGTTCACAGGCTGTATTTTGACGAAATGTGTTATTGTGAATGAAGTGAACAGTGTCATATTGAAGAAGGTAGGGAGGTAATTTTCTTATGGGAGAGAAATTACAGTTTACAGAGCTTGACCAGTATCTGTTCGGGCAGGGAACACACTATGATATTTATCGGAAACTGGGGGCACATCCGTCAGTTGAAGGAGAAGAAGAGGGTATTTATTTTGCAGTATGGGCGCCAAATGCCAGGTCGGTGTCTGTAATTGGTGATTTTAATAACTGGGACGAGCAGGCAGATCCCATGGTCAAGGCAGGTCCCATTGGTGTATACGAAACCTTTGTTCCAGGAGCAAAAATCGGGCAGCTGTATAAATTTTATATTGTAGGAATGCATGGGGAGCAGCTTTATAAAGCAGATCCTTATGGTAATGAAGCGGAAAAAAGGCCGGGTACTGCTTCCAGGATCACAGATATCCGGGATTACAAATGGAAAGATACTACCTGGATGAAGAATCGCCAGAAATTTGACGAGACAAAAGATGCCATGTCTATTTACGAAGTGCATCCGGGTTCCTGGATGAAGCATCCTTATACAGAAGAGAATGAGGAGGGCTTTTATAATTACCGGGAGTTTGCAGTGAAGTTGGCCGCTTATGTAAAAGAGATGGGCTACACTCATGTAGAGTTGATGGGAATTGCAGAGCATCCCTTTGATGGCTCCTGGGGATATCAGGTTACCGGCTATTATGCTCCCACATCCCGTTATGGAACACCTCAGGATTTTAAATATATGGTGGATTATCTTCACAGACAGAAGATCGGCGTGATCCTTGACTGGGTACCGGCTCATTTCCCAAAAGATTCCCATGGCCTGGCGAATTTTGACGGAACAGCTGTGTATGAACATGAAGACCCAAGACAGGGAGAACATCCGGATTGGGGAACCAAGATTTACAATTATGGACGACCTGAGGTTAAGAATTTCCTTATTGCAAATGCGTTGTTCTGGATCGAAGAGTGCCACGTAGATGGACTTCGTGTGGATGCGGTTGCCTCCATGCTGTATCTGGATTACGGAAAGAGCGATGGCCAGTGGGTTGCCAATAAATATGGAGGAAACCAGAATCTGGAAGCCATTGAATTTTTTAAACATCTGAATACGGTAGTACTTGGCAGAAACCACGGTACAGTGATGATCGCAGAGGAATCTACCGCATGGCCAAAGGTTACCGGAAAAGCGGAAGATGACGGACTTGGATTTTCTCTGAAGTGGAATATGGGCTGGATGAATGATTTTCTGGAATATATGAAATTGGATCCCTATTTCCGTAAGGATAACCATAATAAGATGACTTTTTCCATGACTTACGCATACAGTGAGAAGTATATTCTGGTGATTTCTCATGATGAGGTGGTTCACCTGAAGAAATCCATGCTGGAAAAGATGCCTGGGGACATGGATGATAAGTTTAAGAACCTGAAAGCTGCATATACTTTTATGTTCTGTCATCCTGGAAAGAAGCTTCTGTTTATGGGGCAGGAATTTGGACAGCTTCGGGAATGGAGTGAGGAAAGAGAACTGGACTGGTTCCTTCTGGGAGAAGAAAAGCATCGCGATCTGAAAGATTTTGTGCAGGGACTGCTGAAAATGTATCGGAAGTATCCAGCGCTTTATGCTATGGATACGGACCCCTCCGGATTCGAGTGGATCAACGCAGATGACGGATATCGCAGTATTTACAGCTTTGTGAGAAAGTCTCCTACAGGCAGAAATAATCTTCTGGTTGTATGTAATTTCACTCCTGTGGAGCGCCCGGATTACCGGGTGGGTGTTCCCAAGAAAAAGCAGTATACACTGGTGATGGATGAAAATGGAATGACTGGAAAGAAAGTGTTCAAAGCAGAGAAAAAAGATTGCGACAACAGGCCATTTTCCTTTGCATATCCGCTTCCTGCTTATGGTATTGCTATTTTTCAGTATTAAAAATGCTCAAAGATCAGGAGAAAAAAGGAAAAGCTTTGTCACTCTTGGGGAAATTTCTCATTGAGGGAAAAAAGCATTGTAATTTGGAAAAAGTTGCGTTATAATGAGCCCGAACAAAAGAAGTGGTAAAAATTGTACATGTTGAAAGGAGAATATTGACATGAAGGTATCTAATATTAAAGACGTTGAGAAATTTTTTAGTGTAGTAGACAGCTGCAAGGGTAGAGTAGAGCTGGTAACTGGCGAAGGTGACAGACTGAACCTGAAATCTAAATTATCACAGTATGTATCTCTTGCAAACATCTTCTCTAACGGTGAGATTCCGGAACTTGAGATCGTTGCATATGAGAAAGAAGACATTGATAAGCTGATGAACTTTATGATCAACGGCTGATTTGTATAAATCTGTGAATTTGCGATAAAATATCAGGGGGATGTGACATGGTCATATCCCCTTTTCTGGTAAATAACAAAAACCAGGGGGTGTCACAGCTTCCTGGTCATAGCTTTTTGTGCAAAAATAGAAAGGGGAAATACAGTAATGGTAAAGATTGATATTATTTCCGGTTTTCTTGGAGCCGGAAAAACAACTCTTATTAAGAAGCTATTAAAAGAGGCATTTCAGGATGAGCAGGTGGTACTGATCGAGAATGAGTTTGGAGAGATCGGTATTGACGGCGGCTTTTTAAAGGATGCAGGAATCCAGATTCGTGAGATGAATTCCGGCTGTATCTGCTGTTCACTGGTAGGCGATTTTGGCGCTTCCCTGAAGGAAGTGGTGGAGAAATATAATCCGGATCGAATCCTCATCGAGCCATCTGGTGTAGGCAAGCTTTCTGATGTAATTAAGGCAGTCCAGGGTGTAGAGGATGAAGTGGATATCCAGCTGAACAGCTATACCACTGTAGTAGATGCCAAGAAGTGCAAAATGTATATGAGAAACTTTGGGGAGTTCTTTGACAATCAGGTGCAGTATGCAGGTGCGATCATTATGAGCCGTACAGATATTGTAGACGAGGCAAAGGCTATGCAGTCCATGGAGCTTCTTCGTTCCATCAATGAGAAAGCTGCTATTATCACCACGCCTATTGAGAAGCTTGACGGAAAGAAGATCCTGGAGGTTATGGAGCATCCGGTATCTCTGGCTGATGAGCTGATGGAGGAAGAGCATCATCA
>CAKRRX010000216.1 GCA_934394595.1 uncultured Blautia sp.
TGATTGTAAAAGGTCAGCAGACGCACTGTCTGCTGTTAGAAAGGTCAGGAAAGAGATTTATGCGTTTTTTAAACGAATTACACGAGGGCGACAGGATCAGCGGTATTTATCTGTGTAAGCAGAAGCAGCCTGCTGTGACTAAGAATGGCAAGCCTTATGAGAATATTATTCTCCAGGACAAGACTGGTATTCTGGATGGAAAGATCTGGGATCCAAATTCTCTTGGAATCGATGATTTTGATGCTTTGGATTATATTGAAGTAATGGGTGATGTGACCAGCTTTGCAGGTGCTATGCAGCTGAATATCAAGCGTGTCCGCAAGGCTCAGGAGGGAGAATACGATCCTGCGGATTACCTTCCGGTAAGTGAGAACAGCACAGATGATATGTATGCACAGCTTACAGCCATGATCGGCACTGTGAAGAATGTTTATCTGAACACTCTGCTGAAGAAGCTCTTTGTGGAGGACAGGGAATTTCTGAAATCCTTTGAGGAGCATTCTGCAGCCAAGACGGTACATCACGGCTTTGTAGGAGGTCTGATGGAGCATACCTTAAGCGTAGCAAAGCTTTGTGATTATATGGCCGGAGCCTATCCGGTGATCAAGCGTGATATGCTGATCACAGCAGCACTTCTTCATGATGTTGGCAAGACCAGGGAGCTTTCTTCTTTTCCGCTGAACGATTATACAGATGAGGGACAGCTTTTAGGACATATCATTATCGGTGCGCAGATGATTCATGATCTGGCAAAGGAGATCCCGGATTTTCCTCTGGATCTGGAGAATCAGCTGGTACACTGTATCCTGGCCCACCACGGAGAATTGGAATACGGTTCCCCGAAGAAGCCTGCCATGGTAGAGGCTGTTGCCCTGAATCTGGCAGACAATACAGATGCCCGCATGGAGACTCTTACCGAGATTTTTGCAGCAGATAAGGGCAAAAAGGAATGGCTTGGTTACAATCGTTTATTTGAATCAAATTTAAGAAAGACAGGAGACTTGTGATCTTTATGGAATATCGTAAGAATGATATTGTTACGTTAAAGATTGAAGATTGCGGAATTGACGGTGAAGGTATCGGAAAAGCTGATGGCTTCACCGTTTTTGTCAAAGATGCAGTGATCGGAGACACAGTTCGCGCAAAAATCATGAAAGCTAAGAAAAATTACGGATATGGCCGTCTGGAAGAGATCATTATTCCTTCTCCTGACAGGGTAAAGCCAGAATGCGATTATGCAAGGCAGTGCGGCGGCTGTCAGCTGCAGGCTCTGTCCTATGGGAAGCAGCTGGAATTTAAGGCAAATAAAGTCCGCGGACATCTGGAACGGATCGGTGGTTTTTTTGATCTTCCCATGGAGGAAATCCTGGGGATGGAGCATCCATTCCATTATCGGAATAAAGCACAGTTTCCGGTAGGAAAGTCCAAAGATGGCAGGATCATCACCGGATTTTATGCAGGCAGGACCCACAGTATCATTGAGAACCGGGACTGCGCCCTCGGAGTTTCCCAGAATAAAGAGGTGCTGGACCGTGTGATCGCCCATATGGAGCGACATCATATTGAGCCATATAATGAGATTACAGGAAAAGGACTGGTGCGCCATGTGCTGATCCGATATGGATTTTTTACGGATGAGATGATGGTCTGTCTTATCTTAAATGGGGAAAAGCTGCCGGCAGAAGAAAAGCTGATCGCATCTCTTCGTGAAATTCCGGAAATGGCCAGCATTATGGTAAATGTCAATAAAAAGAGAAACAATGTGATCCTTGGTGAGACTGTCCGCCTGCTGTGGGGCAAGCCCTATATCACAGATAAGATTGGCGAGATTTCCTACCAGATTTCCCCGTTGTCCTTTTTTCAGGTAAATCCTTACCAGACCGGAAGGCTTTATGGCAAGGCATTGGAATATGCAGGCCTCACAGGAGAGGAGACAGTCTGGGATCTGTACTGCGGAATCGGAACAATTTCCCTGTTCCTTGCCCAGAAAGCAAAAATGGTGCGAGGGGTGGAGATCATTCCTGCAGCAATCGAAAATGCGAAAGAAAATGCCAGGTTAAATGGCCTGGAGAATACAGAATTTTTCGTGGGAAAAGCAGAAGAAGTACTCCCGCGGGAGTATGCACGCACTGGTGAAGGTGCCGATGTGATCGTAGTAGACCCACCTCGCAAGGGATGTGATGAGAACCTGCTGGCTACGATCATTGAAATGCAGCCAGATCGCGTGGTGTATGTCAGCTGTGACAGTGCTACACTGGCGCGAGACTTGAAATATCTCTGTGAGCGAGGCTATGAGCTGAAAAAAGTCTGCCCGGTGGACATGTTCCCGAATACGGTTTCGGTAGAGACGGTGTGCCTCTTGAGCAACCGAAAAGCAGATGCCAGGGGAAAACAGGCATAAAGCAGAATGAGGATTTGAAGAAACAAGCCTTTGGCTAAGGGAGCAGAAAGGAATAGTAGAAAATGACAATCAAATATGAATTCAGAAATATCCATCCGGAAGAAGCAGATCAGGCTATCAGGATTGAGCAGATCTGTTTTCCGGCTAATGAGGCATGCTCTGAGAAAAGCATGAAAGAAAGAACTGAAAATGCCTTTGAGACATTTCTGGTTGCAGTGGATAAAGAGACAGGTAAGATCGCCGGTTTCCTAAATGGAGTGGCAACAGATGAAGAGATATTCCGTGATGAGTTTTTTACAGATATCACACTCCATGATCCAAATGGAAAGAATATTATGCTTCTGGGGCTTGATGTACTTCCGGAGTACCGCCATCAGGGGCTTGCCCGTGAAATCATGAATCAATACGTGGCAAGAGAACAGGCAAAAGGCCGCAAATGTCTGTACCTGACCTGTCTGGATAACAAAGTAGAGATGTACAAAAAAATGGGCTACACCGACGATGGGATTTCCGGTTCTGTATGGGGCGGGGAAGAATGGCATGATATGAGCAGGAAAATCAGATGATACGACTTCAGGATATTGCGGACATGGCGGGAGTGAGCAGGACTACCGTATCAAATGTAATAAACGGCAATACTAAAAGAGTTTCCCAGGAAACCATTGATAAAATAACGGCAATCCTGAAAGAACAAAATTATGTTCCGCATATGGGGTCTGTTATGTTGTCCGGACATGGTTCCAGGATCATAGGAGTAGTACTTGGTTTTGCCCAGGCCCATGGAATGTACTCCCTGCAGGACTCTTTTGTAGGAGAACTTGTAGGAACCATTCAGATGGAAGCTGAAATGAAAGGATACTATGTCATGCTGATTGGTGGGGA
>CAKRRX010000217.1 GCA_934394595.1 uncultured Blautia sp.
TTAACTCAATCAATAAGGTAACCAAAGTTACCATAATCGGCAGTGGACCCGGCTGTCCGTATGGCCTTAACCCTGATGGGTGGTCCAAAACAATTGCTTTGAAAAGACTCTGTCTGTTACTCTGCATCTTCGTCTTCCAAAATCGGCTATATCATAACATGTCTCTCAATAACTGTCAACCCAACCTCCCTATATTCAAGGTCATTCTTTGTTCTAATTTCTCTTATTCAAATTCCACAGTTCCGGTTGGCTTCGGTGTGAAATCATAAAGAACACGGTTGATTCCGGCAACTTCATGTGTAATACGATCTGTAATATGAACCATCAATTCATGCGGGATCTCAGCAACAGTTGCTGTCATAACGTCTGTTGTGCATACTGCTCGAACGATACAGCACCATTCAAAAGCACGTTTGCCATTTTTGATTCCGGTAGATCTGAATTCCGGAACAACTGTGAAATACTGCCAGATCTTTCCTTCCAGCCCGTTCTTTGCAAATTCTTCACGAAGAATTGCATCGGATTCACGTACTGCTTCCAGACGATCCCGTGTGATAGCACCCGGACAGCGAACACCAAGTCCCGGTCCCGGGAAGGGCTGACGATAAACCATGCCGTGAGGCAGACCAAGTTCATCACCAACAACACGAACCTCATCTTTGAAAAGGATTCTGACTGGCTCTACAAGTTCAAAAGCCATATCCTCCGGAAGTCCACCGGCATTATGGTGCGCCTTGATTCCTTCTTCTGACTCAAGGATATCCGGCCAGATTGTACCCTGTGCCAGGAATTCAATCCCTTCAAGTTTTCTTGCTTCTTCAGCAAATACTTCGATGAATTCTCCACCGATAATTTTTCTCTTTGTCTCAGGATCTTCGACTCCTGCCAGTTTATCAAGGAAACGATCTGTCGCATCCACATAAACAAGGTTTGCGTTCATCTGATTACGAAATACTTCAATTACTTCCTCTGGCTCACCTTTACGAAGCAGACCATGATTAACATGAACACATACCAACTGCTGACCAATTGCCTTGATCAGAAGTGCTGCAACAACAGATGAATCAACTCCACCTGAAAGTGCAAGGAGAACCTTCTTGTCTCCTACCTGTTCTTTGATCAGTGCAACCTGCTCGTCGATAAAAGCCTTTGCAAGTTCTGGTGTTGTAATTCTTTCCATATCAGCCGGACGTCTGATTTCTGTAACGTTCATTGAAAAATCCTCCTCATCCATTAAAATTTTCAAACACGCTCTAGTATTTCATTTCGGTCACGTCTGTTCTTTTGGCTTGCTGATTTTCAGCACCAAATTGTTGTCACTTAATTATAAATGACAGATAAATATTTGACAACCTCTATACGGATGGTTTTATCAAAATTCATTTTCATCTTATATAGTGTATGATATAATACATGTATGAAAAAAAGAAAAATTGTGATTTTATCTGTGGGGATAATTATTGTTGCATTATTACTGGAAGCGAGTGTTTTGAAGTATGTTAATGACAAGAATGCATATCAGACTTCGAAGGTACTTGTTGATCGTGTGATTACTGTGCTCAATAAGAATGATGAGAACAGAAATGAACTTATCGAATCACTGAAGGAGGATTATATAGTAAGAGCTAAGGCAGTGTCATATATTGTAGATGCGAAACCGCAGGTAGAATATGATGTGAATGAATTACAAAAAATAGCAGATCTTATGTCTATCGATGAAATACATTTGTTTGACAAGAATGGATATATCTATAGCGGTTCTGTGCCTAAATATTTTGGTTACAGTTTTGATTCCGGGGAGCAGATGGGATATTTCAAACCTATGCTTAATGACAAGGAGCTTACGATGTGTCAGGATGTTACCCCAAATACATCAGAAGGCAAGGAAATGATGTATGCGATTACCTGGAATGAGGATGGAACGAAAATGATCCAGGTAGGTATTGCACCTAAGCGACTTCTTAATGAAATAAAGCAGAATAAAGTTTCTACTATAGTAGCCGGTATGCCAGTGTATAAAGGAATGGAAATATTTACTGCTGATGTAAAATCTAAGCTTATTGAGGGCGCTACCGATGACAGTAAAATAGGAGAAAGACTTGATGATATAGGGATATCATCTGCGAGCGTCAACAAAGATGAAGTAGTCGTCACGCATGTCAAAATAGACGGAACGCAATGTCGATGTATGATGAGGCGGGACGACAGTTATATTGTTGCCGTAACAGTGGAGGATTCTGTTTATTTACAGGGAAGCCTTTTGGCGATATTTATAGTGGGTACATACCTGGTATTGGCAACATGCTGGATGATGTATATGCTCTCAAAGGTTATAAAAGAAAGAATTGAGAAGGAAAAGCTGATATACACGTCTAATACAGATGAATTAACGAAATGTTTTAACAGACACGCTTATGAAAAGGATATAAATAATCTCGATCTTAGTGCAGAATGGATTTATATTTCTATGGATCTTAATGGATTGAAACATGTAAATGATTCGTATGGCCATGCTGCGGGAGATGAACTTATATGTGCAGCTGCTGATTGTATGAAAAAAAGCTTTGATGAATATGGAAATGTTTATCGAATCGGTGGAGATGAATTTGTTGTTATCATTACAAAGAATACAGAACAATTCGAAGAAGTATTACGAACCTTTGATCAACGTGTAGAAAAATGGCACGGTAAACTTGTGGATTCGATGACTGTTTCATATGGGCATGTCTTTAATTCAGAAGAAAAATGGAATAGCGTGTATGACATTGCAAAAGCTGCAGACAAGAGAATGTATGAGAGCAAAGCACATTTTTATCATAAAAGAGAGAATGATAACTGAGCTCAGGATTGATTTTGCAAAAAAGGATGTGCCACGGTAACTTCTCCATTACCTTGGCACATCCTTGATTCGAAAAAACTGGAAACACTACAAAGATCATAAACCTGTTTATTTCTAATAATCCATACCACATGCATATGCCCTTTCAATCAGCGCACGGTCATTAACCACTGCATCATAGAAGCGGAATCCACCGGAAAAGTTGTATGTTTCATAACCGTTTCCTTCCAGAATACGGCTGGCAATGTAACTGCGCAGACCACTTTGGCATATCAGATACACAGGCTTTCCTTTCTCAATTTCATTGATTCGTTCTCTCAGTTCATCTACAGGAATATTTTTGAATCCATCCATATGCCCCCTGTTAAATTCACCTACAGTTCTCACATCCAGCAATACAACACTTTTATCTTTAGA
>CAKRRX010000218.1 GCA_934394595.1 uncultured Blautia sp.
AATCATATTTCTTCTCTGCCCCAAATACTTCACAGAAGGCATCATAATTCTGAGTTTCATGACCACCACAGAAAACTGCATACTCAATGGTCTCAAAATAAGAAGCATATTTCTCCTGTACTGCTTTGAAAGCTCTAGCGACAACAGCTGGTGGATTACAAAAAGCGCCACATCCAAAAGCACCTAAGATAAGAACCTCTGCACCGTTTACTGCTGCCACTCGAAATACTCTTTCTAATCTCTGCAAATGTAGCTCATATAAGCCATCGTCATCAATATCTGCAGGAGCATTGCCAGCAAAAGGATTCATTAAATTACTCGGCATATCTCTTAGATTTGGTGCTGCACAGGTAATCACGTCTACCTGATACCAATCTTTCTCAGTCATTCTCTCCGGGAAAGAAATGTCACTCTTAAATACAATTACTTCCGGCGTATATAAACAGTCATCATTATAAAGCGGATTACCAGCTTTTCGATGAGGCTTATAAAACTTAGTCCACATCATATCAATATTCAGGCAGGGATACAGCGTACTGCATCTGCAAAGGCACTCCTCCTGAGCAGAGCTTCCATGTGTCACCCCACCACCAGGATTTGTAGAAGATGCAAAATTAAGTACCGCAACCTTCTTACCTGCTCTGGCATAGACTGAGGCTGCCTCAAAGCTCCTCTTTGTTGAAACCATAGTCTTGCAGCTAAGCCCCTTACTCTCAGGAACATCTATCTTTTCCGCCTCTAAATACAACTTCTGTTTATTCACAGATTCTGTAATCGCCTGCTGCAACCTGCTGTTTCCATTCATAAGGTCGACGGAATCCTTAAAAATTACTACATTCTTTGTTCTTCTATCCATCTATAATCACTCCAATCCAAATCGCTCTAGTGTATTCCTGTATAATATCGCATCTACATATATTTCTGCACCAGGATAAATCTTCAGATTCATCCATTCAGCTACAATCTATTCACGAATGGCATCCATTTTCCGGAAACATTCACATCCTCATACTCCAAATTTTCTACACTCTTCTGCTCTTATGGCGTCTCTTATAATCCTCTCTAATCGGTGCACAGCAAGCAAATACCGCCTCATCCATCTCCACTCTGTTCTTAGATTTTCTTACAGCAGATACTGTTTCGGAAAGTACTTGATAATTCAAAGCAGTTCCTTCTCTGTCGCACTCATAATTGATTGCTCTATCAGCGCCAATACCAAATCTACCGGCAACTTCAATTGCATCTATGTTTGCTCCTAGGAATAAGAACTCCCAACCATACTTCTCCTTTTCCTTCTTAACCATTTTCTTCACCTTATCGAATGAATACTTATGACTGGCATTCTCCATACCATCTGTTGTAATAATAAACAAAGTCTTCTCTGGTCTGTCCTCTTCTCTGGCATACTTGTGGATATTAGCAATATGATATATTGCTCCGCCAATCGCATCGAGAAGAGCTGTGCAGCCTCTTACATAGTACTGGTTGTCATTCATCGGTTCTACCTTGCCTACTGGAACTCTGTCATACAAAACCTCTGACTGATCATCAAAGAGCACTGTAGAAATATAGGCCTCTCCTTCTTCTTTGCTCTGCTTCTCAAGCATAGAATTGAAGCCACCAATTGTATCAGCCTCAAGTCCTCTCATAGAACCGCTTCTGTCTAAAATAAAAACAACTTCTGTTAATCCCTTACGCATAATATTCGTCCTCCTTTAATGTTCTCACCTTGTGGTGTTGTCTCTTGATGGACTCATTATACGAAAAAGATTTTCAAAACCGGTCTCTTTGAAAGCGACCGTAAAAACTTATGAAATTATACAATGCAATCCATGCTCTTCCAGCTGAATATCGAGCTCAATCATATCATAGATTTCATTTTCAATAAAATATGAAAAGATGATATCCGTCTTATTGCATGGCGATAACGCATATCCTGCCCTTGCCAATAAATCCTTTGATTCATCTAAATTCAACTTTGCTCCAACGCATAAACATAAAGCAGTCAGCTTGTTCGGATGATAATTTGCATTATTCTTAATCTTAGAGAATATCTTCTTATCAACAATAGCTCGCTTCCAAACCTCTGCATTCTCCATATTTCTTTCCTGTATCAAGTACATCAGATACTCAGAATAAGTATCTGACATATGGCGCATTCTCTCTTGCAGCTTACTCTCATGCTGCTCTTCAAAATCAAAGTAAGGAGCTTCATCACAGCATTCATCTATTGATAACGTCTCATTGGAAAGATACCTATCGCAGCCCCGCTCACTTGGTCTCATGGAACCAAAATAAGCGTCACCATACTCTTCTTCTCTGGCTTCTTTAACGTAGTTATGATCTATATATGCTTCAAGTCCAGGATAAATTTTCTCTCCCAGCTGCGTAGCTTTCGTATCAAAAACTACAAGGAAAATATCCATTTCATTGCTGAGCAAAAATGCATTAATCTCATCTACTGCAATGCGCATTCCCTCTTCCTTTGGATAGCCAAATCCTCCGGTAGAGATTAGCGGAAAAGAAATAGACTTAATACCATTCTCCTTTGCAATCTGCAAACTCTTTCTATAGCAGGAGCGAAGTTTCTCTCCTTCCCCCTGATTTCCATCCAAATAAAGCGGACTTACTGCATGAATAATATACTTTGCCTTAAGCTTAAAGCCAGGAGTAATAAAGGCATCCCCCTCTGGCACAAAGCCAATCTTTTCTTCTCTATAGTTCAGAAGTTCATCGTGTCCTGCTGCCTTGTAAACAGCGCTATCACAACCAGTGCCAACTGTAGCATGATCATTTGCCGTATTGACAATCGCCTCTGTATTCATTTTTGTAATATCATTACGTACTATCTTAAACGGCATCTTCAACGCCTCCTTTTAAGTGAATATTGTAGGCTTGCTTCGCCACCTCTTCTTCGAAAGCCCAGAGTAATCTTCTCCCTGCAAAAAAGAGCCCTCACTATCCAGGGCTCTATGTTCAATGGCTTTCGGAAAACGTTTCTTTTTATTTACTCTTCATAAAGATTTCCGTTCTCATCGGTCCAGGTTCCGTCACCATTATCTGTGTATCCTACACCTTCTGAATCACAGTAATAATAATCTCCGTTTGTAGTCTCTTTTACATTAACAGTGCCACTGCTGCCCTTGAGTTCATGCTTTTCCAGCTGTGTTCCGAAATTATAGTCTTCATCATTCCAGGTACGGTAGGAATT
>CAKRRX010000219.1 GCA_934394595.1 uncultured Blautia sp.
AATGGTGCCAGATAAATTTCATCATCTCCGTATGGTGCACACTTTGTACTGGAAAGAATTCCGTCTGTAATGTCATCGCGAAGAGTACCGGTTCCGGCATAATTTTCTCCGTCAAAAACATCGTCCAGATTTAAAAGTGCATGTTCTTTAATCAAAGAAAGAATTACGCCGTCCTCACCGCCATCGTTGAGACAGATAAAATCCGGTGCGTTCCCAGCTACGATCTGTGGACGGATGATATCTCCAATTGTAGGGCTGATGGTCATGTTTACTTTCACGCCCTCATGGCTTTCTTCAAAAAGCTCCACCATCTGATTCCAGTAAGCATCACCGTATCCACCCTGGAAAATGGCAATGTTCAGTTCTTGTTCTTCTGTCTCTGCAAATGCAGTAAGTGGGGAAAGCACTGTGGCTGCGCTCATAGCAAGGATCATAGCAGAAGCTGCAAATCTTTTTTTCATAGGTTGTTTCCTCCTTCTTGTTGGCTTTTTATTATGTTTGCCTGATGATGTTATTATATCCGGAAAAATATTTGTGGTAAATTAACAAAACAGTTCTTATTATGGAGCATTTTCTTATCAAAAATATATGATATGGATTTTCTTGCATCATATATGTACAATCTTTTTCTATTTGCATTTCAGATGGATTATCCTGTCTTTTTCCTGTATAATAAAAAAATACCAGAGGAGTACGCTCTAAGAAATGGGGAAAATAGATGGAAAAAAGACGACGCTATCAGGGATTTCGTAAATTCAGCATTAAAACCAGACTTGTGATTGCCCTCCTATTGATCTCCATTATACCATTGGCAGGTATCAGTGGCTATTCCTTTCATATATTTTCAGTGGCGCTTCGTGAAAAGCTTTCCGCTTCCATTTCACAGACTCTTTCCATGATCAATCTGAATATGATAAGTGAAGTCGAGAAATATCAGTATTTGTGTGGTTCCATCTGTATCAGCCAGGAAATCAAGGAAGGTCTTCTAAAAAAAGATATGACTGATATGGAAAAGAATCAGGCAATTACCGAGATCCAGAAGATGATCCGGAGCAAGATCATTTACCCTGCCCAGGCTAAGAATATTACGGTGTATGATACAGACGGAAATATTTTTTACGATCTTGGATATGACGGATTTTATCCGGAAGATGTAGACATGATCCTGACACGGCTAAAAAATGAAGATCAGGATGTATGGGCGTATACTCACACATATCGCGACCGGGACATTTTGGTGCTGGGACGACGGATTTATGAACAGTACTCTCAGAGTCGTGTGATTGGATATACCCTTATTTCCATTGATGAAAAAATCTTTTCCAAAACTGTGTTAGAACCAGTTGGACTGGCAGATTCTTCTAATATTATGTATATGAACATGGATGGTATGGTACTCTCCTCCTGGGACCGGAATGTGTCCCTTGGGCAGACCGTGGATCCTGAGCTTCTGGAAAATATCCAGGAAAAGCTTCCTGCCAGAAAAGCTTCTTTCAGCATTCATAAAGACGGGGAGGAACAGCTGGTTACCTATATTTTTAATAAGAATCTGAATCAGCTTTTCGTATACACCATGCCTTATCATTACATTAATTCAGAGGTTTATGTGATGCTCCGCAGAATCCTGATTGTAGCCTTTTTGCTTGTGGTGCTGTGTATTGGGATCGTGGCAATGGTTTATCTTGGGATTACTTCCCCGATCAGAAGTATGTTGGATTTCTGCAAGGAATTATCCAGGGGAAATCTGTCTGTGCGTATTTTGGATGAACATAAAGATGAGCTTTCTGATCTGTCGAAAAGTATGAATCATATGGCTGATACTATCCAGCATCTGATGGAACAGCAAAAAGACCAGGAAAAGAAAAAAAGAGAAATGGAGCTTCAGATGCTACAATACCAGCTGAACCCTCACTTTCTTTTCAATACCCTGAACAGTCTCCGGTTCGTGGCTGCCATGCATAAAGACCAGATTGTAAGTGATGGTATCCAGGCACTTAGCAGCCTGTTACAGAATACCCTTACCAATAAGAACGAATACATTACCATCGAAGAAGAACTGGAAAATCTACAGAATTATTTTTCCATTCTCCGGATCCGGTATGCCGGAAGCTTCGAATACTCTTTTCATGTGGAAGACGATGAGCTTCTTACCTGCCTTGTTCCTAAGCTGATCCTGCAGCCTCTCGCAGAGAATTCTGTTATGCATGGTTCTTCCGATGATGGTTCTGTAATGGAAATCCAGATCACTTTGTGGGAGGAAAATGGACGTATCGTAATAGAGCTTAACGATGATGGAAAAGGATTTGAAATTACCCAGGAATCCCTGGTACCTCATAAAGAACGGAGAAAGATTGGCATTTCAAATGTAAATGACCGAATCCAGTTGAATTTCGGCAGGGAATACGGTCTACACATTGACAGCCATCCAGGAGAAGGAACCACCTGCACTTTAACTTTACCACGCTTGGAGCATGTTTAAAAAGTTTTCCGTAGCATGAAGAAAGGACAACAAATGTACAACATACTTATTGTAGACGATGAACCAATTGTAAAAATCGCACTTCGCTCTATCCTTCCCTGGGAAGAGTACGGCTTTTTCATCTGTGGGACTGCTGGAAACGGTTTAGAGGCACTTTCTCTTGTTGAAAAGCAGCATCCTGATGTGATCATCACAGACCTGAAAATGCCGGGAATGGACGGATTGGAACTAATCCGCACTTTGAAAGAAAAAAAATATCCCGGAGAAATTCTGGTACTTAGCAATTACGAAGATTTTGATTCTGTGCGAAGCGCTCTCCTTCTGGGGGCTGCCGATTATCTGCTGAAAATCAAAATACAGGCAGATAATCTTCTAGCCTGCCTGAATAAAACCACCGAAAAGCTTCAGAAAAAAGCAGGAGAAAAATCACATGTTCCAGAAGAAACCATCTCTGAAAATAGAAACCGGCTGCTGCTTTCCTTTTTTCAGGGAGACAGCTCCATCACTTCTTTTATTCAGGAAAATCGTGAAACCGAACTGGGCTTTATGGAAAAAAACTGTGCTATCTGCTATGTAACCTTTGAGAAATTTTTGTCAAATGATGCTTTTTCCATATCTTCAAATCTTTTGCGAGACATGATTCTGGACGCTGTGCAGGGAGCCTTGCAGCCTTACATTCTTGTACTGAATGATTACAGCGCCCTGGTGG
>CAKRRX010000220.1 GCA_934394595.1 uncultured Blautia sp.
AAGAAAATTACTGCCATTACCCGTTATGTAACTGTTGGTCTTGCGTTGTTTGAGTCTGTGGCAATGGCAATCGGTTTCGGTCGCCAGGGTCTGATCCCGAACATGAACTTCTTCAAAGGATTAACTGTAGTTGCTTGTCTTACAGCTGGTTCTGCCATGCTGATGTGGATTGGTGAGCGTATTACAGAAAAGGGAGTTGGAAATGGTATTTCTATCGTCCTGACTGTAAACATCGTATCCAGAGTCCCAAGCGACCTGTCTCTGCTTTATGAGAACTTCATCAAAGGAAAAACAATTGCAAAAGGATTGCTTGCAGGACTGATCATTCTTGCAATCATTGTCGTTATGGTAGTATTCGTACTGATCCTCAACGGCGCTGAGAGAAGAATTCCTGTTCAGTATTCCAGAAAAATGGTTGGCAGAAAACTGATGGGTGGTCAGACTACCAATATCCCACTGAAAGTGAATACTGCTGGTGTTATCCCGGTTATCTTTGCTTCCTCAATCATGTCCTTCCCGGGTGTGATCGCACAGCTTGCTGGAAAAGCAAATGGAACCGGTATCGGAAGTGAGATTATCCGTGGATTATCATCAAATAACTGGTGTAATCCAACACAGCCTCAGTATACATGGGGACTGCTGCTTTATATTGTTCTGTGTGTATTCTTCGCATACTTCTATACTTCCATTACATTTAATCCACTGGAAGTTGCGGACAATATCAAAAAGCAGGGTGGTTTCATTCCAGGTATCCGTCCTGGAAAACCAACGTCAGACTATTTGACTAAAATCTTAAATTATATTATATTTATAGGTGCAGTAGGCCTGATTATCGTTGCGGTAATTCCATTCTTCTTCAATGGAGTATTTGGAGCAAACGTATCTTTTGGAGGTACTTCCATCATCATTATTGTGGGAGTTATCCTGGAGACTGTGAAACAGATTGAATCACAGATGCTTGTCCGCAATTATAAAGGTTTCCTGAACAACTAAAAGAATAAAGGTTGTGGTGCTTATGCGTCACAGCCTTAATTCGTAGTATGAGGAAGTAAGGTACGATGCAAGGGGTCTACATCATACCGGATTCCCCGTTTAAAATGGAGGGTATGTTTATGAGAATTATCATGTTAGGAGCACCGGGGGCAGGCAAAGGAACTCAGGCGAAGAAGATTGCTGAGAAATACGGAATTCCGCACATTTCCACAGGTGATATCTTCCGTGCCAATATCAAAAACGGCACTGAGCTTGGAAAGAAAGCAAAAACTTATATGGATCAGGGCCTGCTTGTTCCGGATGAGCTTACCTGCGACCTTGTAGTGGACAGAATCCAGCAGCCGGATGCCAAGAACGGCTATGTACTGGATGGTTTCCCGCGAACAATTCCACAGGCAGAATGCCTTACAGATGCATTAAACAAACTGGGAAGCCAGATTGATTATGCTATTGATGTGGATGTTCCGGATGAGAACATTGTAAACCGTATGGGCGGAAGACGTGCCTGTGTAAAATGTGGCGCTACCTATCACATTGTATTTGCAGCTCCGAAAACAGAAGGTGTCTGCGATACATGCGGCGAGGAACTTGTACTTCGTGACGACGATAAGCCGGAAACTGTACAGAAGCGTCTGAATGTATATCATGAGCAGACACAGCCTCTTATCGATTACTATACCGCACAGGGCGTACTCAAAACTGTAGACGGCACCAAAAACCTGGAAGAGGTATTTGGTGATATTGTGAAGATCCTTGGCGAATAGAATAGAGGATAAGAAGTAATGTCAGTTTCAATAAAAACAGCACAAGAAATTGAACTTATGAGGGAATCCGGACATCTTCTGGAAAAAGTCCATGACGGGCTGATCCCTTATATCAAACCAGGAATGAGTACCAAGGAAATCGACCGTATCGGCGAAGATATGATCCGTTCCATGGGATGCATTCCCAATTTTCTGAATTATGGAGGCTTTCCTGGCTCCTTCTGCATCAGCCTGAATGATGAAGTGGTCCACGGAATTCCTTCGGAGGACAAAATTATCCAGGATGGTGATCTGGTAAAGATTGATGCAGGACTGATCTATAAAGGATATCATTCTGATGCGGCCCGTACTTATGCAGTCGGAGAAGTTTCCAAAGAAGCCAAGCAGCTTATGGATGTAACCAGGCAGTGCTTCTTTGAAGGAATAAAATTCGCGAAAGCAGGAAATCATCTCAATGATATTTCCAAGGCAATCGGAGCGTATGCGGCGAAATACCGTTATGGTATTGTACGAGATCTGGTGGGACATGGGATTGGTACTCATCTTCACGAAGATCCGCAGATTCCCAACTTCCCTCAGAAACGCAGGGGAGTGAAATTACTTCCAGGCATGACACTTGCCATAGAGCCCATGATCAATATGGGCAGAGCAGATGTATGCTGGCTGGATGACGAATGGACAGTGGTGACCATGGATGGTTCCCTTTCCGCACATTATGAGAACACCATACTGATTACAGATGGCGAACCGGAGATTCTGACACTCACAAAATTTTGATGCCGGTATATGTGGAAACAGTGAATTGCACTGCGATCCACAGGTATCTGGTCAGGAGCAGAAAATATCTGTGCCTGATTGTATAATATGATCATTAAGGCGATACAGGAGGTATAAAATGTCAAAAGTAGATGTACTTGAAGTAGAAGGCACTGTTCTGGAAAAGCTGCCAAATGCAATGTTTAAAGTGGAACTGGAGAACAAGCATGTAGTACTTGCCCATATCAGCGGCAAACTGCGCATGAACTTTATCCGTATTCTTCCAGGAGACAAAGTAACAATGGAGCTTTCCCCATATGATCTTTCCAAGGGAAGAATCATATGGAGAGATAAATAATCAGAGGTCATTAAAGAATATAATATGATCTGATTGAATACTCCTACACTTTGGAAGAGATTCTTAGGTGCAGGAGTTTTATAATGTAAAAAAAATTTAAAAAACTGCTTGCATTTTGTAGAACATAATGCTACAATACAATGCGGACGCGCCTGTACGTGCTTGTATAGTTGCGCCCTAACTGCAGATTTTAATGCTATATTTTACGGAAGGAGGATTTCCAGTGAAAGTAAGATCATCTGTAAAACCGATCTGC
>CAKRRX010000221.1 GCA_934394595.1 uncultured Blautia sp.
GCTTCTTGGTGCTGAAGTATTCCTGTACTTCGATGTAAACGGAACTCAGGTTACAGCACGAGTTGATCCTCGTACAACCTCCAAAACAGGCGATACTATCAAATTCGCATTCGACATGGAGAAATCTCACTTCTTCGACAAAGAGACAGAGCTTACTATCTGCAACTAATATTTATACGAATTTTAAGCCCGGGGTTTTCACTCCGGGCTTTTTATATTATAATGTAAGAAAAACCAGCGGGCAAACATGGTATTACAGCCCTATCTACAAAGGAGATAACTTATGAAATTACTTCAGATTCTCCAGAAATGTCTGGAAGACTGGAAGAACATCAGTCATCTGGATTTCTGTCTTGTAAATTTAGACAACACCATTTATATCAGCACCTGCGACAGAGCACTTCCTTCTGAAGAGAAGCTGGAGGAATTTAAGGAAGATGAGGCGCTGTGTATTTCCAATATGAACTGCCGCCTGTATAAAGTGACAGAGAGTCACCAGCTTCAGTATATCCTGATCGTATGGGGTAATACAGAAGCTGCTTCCACCATCGGGGAACTGGCTGTCTGCCAGATAGAGAGCCTGCTTACTGCCTATATGGAAAAAAGTGACAAGAATGTATTTATGCAGAACCTTCTCCTTGGTTCTTATTCCGACGTAGATGCTTTTAACCGTGCTAAGAAGCTTCATATCGCCACCAGTGTAAGGCGCGCTGTTTTCCTGGTGGAAACCAGACAGAGCAAGGATGAAAATGCCCTTGCAACCATCCGCAATATTTTCTCTGCCAAGACCCGGGATTTTATCACCGCCATCGATGATTCCGGTATTATTATACTTCGGGAGCTTCAGCCTTCTGAAGATTATTCTGATCTGGATGACATCGCCCACATGCTTGTGGATATGCTGAATACCGAGGCTATGACCTCTGCATGGGTTTCTTACAGCAATATTGCAGATGATCTGAAGCAGCTTCCCGATGCCTACAAGGAAGCCCGCACTGCCCTGGAAGTGGGAAAGATCTTCTACACCGGTAAAAAGGTTTTCGGCTACAACCGCCTTGGTATCGGTCGTCTGATCTACCAGCTTCCTGTAGATATCTGTGAAATGTTCATTGATGAATTTTTCAAAGACGAATCCCTGGATTCCATTGACGATGAAACCCTTACCACCATCCGCACCTTCTTTGAAAATAACCTGAACCTTTCTGAAACCTCAAGGCAGCTTTACGTACACCGAAATACACTGGTATACCGCTTTGAGAAGCTGCAGAAGAAATTCGGTCTGGATATCCGCACCTTTGAGGATGCGCTGACCTTTAAGCTGGCAATGATGGTAGTGAATTATATTAAATATAAAAAGGCGGAATAAAATACTTCCGCCCTTTTAAACAATACCACTTTTAACTTAGCAATTTAGATAATTAGCTTTTATTCTTCCTCGTCCTTTGCCCACTCAAACGTACACTTCACAGCCTTCTTCCACCCTTTCAGCTTCTTCCTGCGCTCTTCTTCGGTCATCTGTGGAGCGAACTGCTGGCCGATCCGCCAGTTGCTTTTTACCTCGGAAGCATCTTTCCAGAAGCCGGTAGCAAGGCCGGCAAGGTAAGAAGCGCCAAGGGCAGTGGTTTCGATGCAGCTTGGGCGGACTACCTGGGTGTCAAGGAGATCGGCCTGGAACTGCATGAGGAAGTTGTTAGCGCTGGCACCGCCGTCTACACGAAGAGCGCTTAAATCAAGGCCAGAATCCTTCTCCATGGCTTCCAGAACGTCATGTACCTGATAGGCCAGGGACTCTACGGTTGCACGCACCAGATGAGCTTTTCCTGCGCCTCTGGTAAGCCCAAGGATAGCACCTCTTGCATACTGATCCCAGTATGGCGCACCAAGACCTGTGAACGCAGGAACCACGTATACGCCGTTTGTGTCCGGCACAGACAGACAATATTTCTCGGAATCCGGGGAACTCTCCAAAATTCCTACTTCGTCTCTCAGCCACTGAATAGCAGCACCAGCCACAAAAACGCTTCCCTCAAGGGCATATCCCGGTGTTCCATCAGCCTTCACCGCAATTGTGGTAAGAAGTCCGTTCTTGGATTCTACCGCCTTATCACCTGTATGCATAAGCATAAAACAGCCGGTACCATATGTATTCTTTACATCTCCTGACTCGAAACAGCACTGTCCAAAAAGAGCTGCCTGCTGGTCTCCTGCTGCCCCTGCAATGGGGATTCTGCCCCCGATCAGGTTCTCATTGGTATAGCCATAAATACAGCTGCTTGGTTTCACTTCCGGCAGCATACACTCTGGGATATCCAGGTACTCCAGAATTTCTTTATCCCATTTTCTCTCATGGATGTCAAAAAGCATGGTTCTGGAGGCATTGGTGTAATCCGTCACATGAACCTTTCCTTTTGTCAATTTCCAGATCAGCCAGGTATCTACTGTTCCAAAGAGAAGTCCCCCATTCTTCGCGCGCTCTCTGCCCCCTTCTACATGATCCAGGATCCATTTCAGTTTCGTTCCGGAAAAATAGGCATCCGGGATCAGGCCAGTTTTCTTTCGTACCAGCTCTGACATGCCGTCTTTTTCCATCTTCTCGATCATATCAGCAGTTCTGCGGCACTGCCATACAATCGCGGGATAAACAGGCTCTCCTGTCTTCTTGTCCCACACAATCGTAGTCTCTCGCTGATTGGTGATTCCGATAGCGTGAATATCCTCCGCATCTACACCAATCTTACTCATAGCTTCTGTAGCTACGGAAATCTGGGAGGACCAGATTTCCTTCGGGTCATGTTCCACCCAGCCTGGCTTGGGATAATACTGCTTGTACTCTTTTTGTGCTACGCTGCACATGTTCCCCTTCTTATCAAATAAAATACATCTGGAACTGGTAGTTCCCTGATCCAATGCCATTATATATTTTCCCATAGTACACCTCGTTTTCAACAAATTCTTAATTACCATTATACCCGATTCTTTTAAGTAATGAAACATCTATGATAAGAAAAAACGCCAGTCCGCAAAGTTTCCCATGCAGGCTGACGCCAAAATTTCTTATATGTAATTTATGCCAGTAAAGTCTTTCCAATAAAGTAAACCAGAACCAACGCACCAAGTACGATTC
>CAKRRX010000222.1 GCA_934394595.1 uncultured Blautia sp.
TAGTTTACTATGGCTGTTCCGCTTTCGTCAACGATGGACACGATATCTCCCTGAAGGTTTTTCACATAGAAGTAATACTTGCCTTCATAGATTATAGCCACCAGGTCTGCGCCGGAATCATAGACAAAGCTGGCTTCCTTACCATTGGTCACTTCTGCCACCAGAAGGTCACCTGCCATTTTTTAAGACTGTACATGGCTACCGAATTATATACAGACCCAAGATGGAAATATGGCGAGGCTTCCAGAATTCGACTCACTCTAACGAATCCTGAAACGCAGCTCTGATTTCCAGACGGAGTTCCGTTATATAAGAAAGCAGCCACCAACAATATAAAACAAAAACAGCAGGTCCGGATATCTCCTTTCCTGCCATTTCTCATATTACACCCCATCTTTTATTTTTGCTTCTATAAATTCATCTTCTTCCGTTCCAAGAATCGTAGTTACCTTTGTCTTAAGCACTTCTGCCATATTCATCAGTAACTGTACGTCTATTCTAGTGGTTCCGTTCTCGATCCGGGATATGGTTATCGTAGATACGCCAAGTCTTTCCGCCAATTCCTCCTGGCTCCAGATCTGTCTCTTTCTGAGTATGCGTATCCTTTGCCCCATTTCCAGACGCATTCTGTCAAATGCCTTCTCCATTGTTATCACCTTCCCAATCTGATGTTTTCTCTGATCCACAGATCATAGAATTTATCTTTTATTCCTATGCTTCCATTATACAAACATGTGTTCTCGAACGCAAGTTCTTTTTTAATTTTTTCTGTTTTCAGAAGAAGTTTTCAAAACATCTATGGTTTTTATAAACATTTCCGGTAATGGTATACCCATCAGACCGGCATTTTCCACAATGGAGAGCATTTCATTTGCTATAAATCCAATACAGACTGCGTCTCTTACATAATTTACGCCTAGAAGCCTGTCCAGCTGAGCTGCAATCAGGACATACAATAATGTCATTCCTTTTCGGCACAGTCCTTTCCAGCCTGCCCTGCTTTCCAGTGCCCCGGTAGGTGATTTGGGGCTCTTTCCAAAAATTCCCGGGAGCAGGATTCCTCCGGTGATCCAGTCCATCGCCATAAAAAGAAGCAATGTCTGCAATGCCCTGTCCCAGCCTCCAAACAACTCTGCTACTACACCTCCCACCAAAGCTGTAAACGTCAAAATCCTGTATTTCATTTGTTCCACTTCCTTTGTATCCTTACACAGCAATCTGCTGTAACAATTCATTAACCTTTCTCTGTACTACTGCTGGATCATAACCTGCTGCTTTCAGACAGTCAATTCTTTCCTGTCCGTTTCCGTATTTTCCATCAATAACAGCTTCGGCAATCTCTGTCAGATCGCCTGCGGCAGATTCTGACAGTAATACATTAACTGCATTTTGTACTTTGTTATAATCATATCCGGCATTTTTAAGTGCATTTTTTCTTTCCTCGCCATTCCCCCATATGCCATCCAGTACTTCTTTTGCAAGTTCCTGCACTGACCTGTTACCTGTGGGGTTCTGTCTGTCAGTTCCATTTTCCTGATATCTCAGAATGTTTGTCCATGGATAATTCCGATAAGACCTGATAAGAAATTCCTTCCCCGTCTGGTCTCCTGGCTGTCCGCCTGTGGCAGTTCCTTTCTCATTAACAGATGCTTCTACCTCCAGGCCATTTCCACAGTACATGGCTGTATGGTGTATCGTATTTAAGAGCACATCACCACGCTTCAGTCCTGCACCAGTAGAACAGTTGACAGATGCTGTCACATCTTTGAATCCACAGCTTCTGAATACCTGCAGCATATCACCTGTATAAGTTGCCCCTCTGGACTTAACCGGAACACCGGCATTCTGCCATGCCTGGATCACAGCAGCGGAGCAGTCAAAATCACCTTTTTCGCCCCATCTGTACCGCTGGTCATAACCATGTGAGTCATCCCTCGCCCAGGTTTCCATCTGCTGTATTGCTTTTTCCGTTTTTGTCACGTTATCACCTTGTTTCCTTTAAATTACGGTTATAAAAATAATTACTTTTGCTTTTATCAAATTATGTATTTCTATTGTTCTCCATTTAATAATTCACCCCAGTCAACTTTTACTTCATATCCGTCTATTTTAAGACTATATTTTTCGGGTTTTTCCTTCAAATATGTACAAAAATATCCATCATTCCATTCATTTTTTACAAAAACAAACCTACTTCCTTCTGAATCTTCTATTTTTTCAATGCATTGTTGACCAGATGGATATTTCCATAAAAGTGATGCATCTCTTAAAATAACATATATACCTTTCTCATTTCCAATGCGATCTGTTTCAACACTACAGTGTTTATTATTTTTATCTTCTTGATAGCCGTATTTTATTTTATCCAAACTATATTCTGGTAATCGCCATTTTCCATTTTTACATTCAAAAAAATATGTAAGAGAATTATTATGGCCAAACACTAATGCTGTTTTGTCACCTTTTACAACAATTTTACCCACATTTTCTTTCCCAATATAAAAATTTGCCGCATTTTCTAAACTGGAAAATCTTGCCATAGGTCCTATCAAATACATTAATATAATTATACCTATAGCTATTAAAATACGCCTTTTACATTTTTTTCTTTTATGCCTTTTTTTTCTTACAATTATATATTTCACAACTAGTATCATTATATATTGCATTAGAATTCCAACTAAACAAGCATAAATTAATTCATACCCCATTATTTTATATTCTCCTTTCTTTTTCAGGCCGTATAACTCAAGTTATACAGCCTGTTTAAGTTACGCAAATACTCCTATGACTCCTATTGCATCCTGGGCTATTCCTCCAATTCCTGCTGCTATACCTCCTGCAAGTGATAATGCTATAGTATAAATTCCTACTCCTACTGTGTATTCAACTGAATTGGTTGTACTTTTGTTAGCATAAGAAAATCCAATAGTTGCGTCTACCGACCAATCTTTAACGTTCATACTGAATCCCGAATAACCACTATATGCTCCACTTCCAAATGTTGATCGTACTCCAAAGCTTTCTCCTGCAACATTTACTGTTGAATAACTTCCATTAACAGCTTTTGTGTTTACACTAATTCCTACTTCAGTTTTTTCCGTAGTCTGTGGATTTTTAAA
>CAKRRX010000223.1 GCA_934394595.1 uncultured Blautia sp.
GCCGGAACTGTGCAGACTGTAAAGAAAGCAGGAGTGGCACTGGAAAAGATGAAGAAGGAAGCGGCATTTGAAGAGTGCATGGATACTTCCTTTGGCGGGGAATTGGAGAAACTGGAAGAGCTGTAAAACGGCGAAAATGGATTCGCAGTTTTGCCCATTGGAAACCGTTTCGTTTTTCCGGATAAATAAGTCAATGGGATAGCGTGGGTTGACTGAAAAATGTAAATGAAAAGGAGAAAAGCAAAAATGCGTGCATATGAGCGTTTGTTAAATTATGTAAAGGTATATACCACAAGCGAGGATGAGCAGGAGAAAGTGCCATCCACCGCCCGTCAGTTTGACCTGGGAAATCAGTTGGCTAAGGAGCTGAAAAAGATCGGAGTTCAGGATGTACGTATAGACGATAACTGTTATGTTTATGGCGTGATCCCGGCGACAAAAGGCCTGGAAGATAAGCCTGCCATTGGTTTTATCGCACACATGGACACAGCACCGGATTTCTCCGGAGAACATGTGAATCCACAGATCATCCCGGATTACGATGGCAGTGATGTGAAGCTTGGAGAGAGCGAATATACCCTTACTCTGAAGGATTTTCCACATCTGGCATCCTTAAAAGGCAGAACCCTGATCACCACAGACGGAACCACACTTCTGGGGGCAGATGATAAGGCTGGTGTGGCGGAGATCATGACTATGGCAGAGCAGATTATTTCTGAGAACATTCCTCATGGAAAAATCTGCATTGGTTTCACCCCAGATGAGGAAGTTGGGCGTGGTGCGGACTTTTTTGATGTAGAAGGATTTGGTGCAGATTTTGCCTATACAGTGGATGGCAGTGCAGAAAATGAGATAGAGTATGAGAATTTCAACGCTGCAGGTGCTAAGGTGAAAGTCAAAGGCTTTTCCGTACATCCAGGCAGCAGTAAGAATACCATGATCAATGCAGCACTGGTTGCCATGGAATTTAATAATATGCTTCCGGCAGGGGATACTCCGGCGAATACAGAAGCGTATGAGGGCTTTTTCCATCTCTGTGACATAAGTGGGGATGTATCATCTGCAAGTCTTGACTATATCATTCGTGATCATGATAGTGCCATGTTTGCCTGCCGCCAGGAGATGATGAGACATATTGCAAAGCTTCTCAATGAGAAATACGGTGAAGGTACTGTAAATCTCACAATCAAAGAGCAGTACCGCAATATGAAAGAAAAGATAGAGCCCTGTATGCACCTGATCGACAATGCCAAGAAGGCAATCCGGCAAACAGGTCTGAATCCCGTAACTGTGGCCATCCGTGGCGGTACAGACGGTGCAAGACTTTCCTTCATGGGACTTCCCTGCCCGAACCTTGGTACCGGCGGCTACGCTTTCCACGGCCCATGCGAGCATATTACCGCAGAGGGAATGGACTTGGCAGTGGAGAATATGAAGAATATTGTAGGACTGTATGCCTGCTGATCATAAGAAGAAAGTAAAAAAGGATTCTGCATTGCAGGATTCTTTTTTACTTTATGAAAGATCGCCTGCAGCACTTTCTTGAAGTCAAGCGGATATTCGCAACCCCAGCAGGGGACTTTCTTGATTCGGTTAAAAAATGCCCGCATGGAGGCTGGCATGACGATAAGACGATTTTACTGGAAAAATAACTAAAAACATATGGCGAAATTAGTGCAACATGTAGAAAACCGAAAATTAAGAAAAAATTTCAAAAAAATGTTGTTAAAAGATTATCAGTATGGTATCTTAATGGGAGCGGAGAAAAACCAATATTTTATGCGGAGACTAAGAGGGAAAAGTCCTTTTGTTGAGAATTGTTTGCAAGAGAACATCAGGTGACATGACTTAACCTGAAAAAACAGGGAACATCAGCCGGCTTTTTCAGGTTAAGCCATGTCACAGGGCAGAAAATTAAGTTTTACTCGCTTTTTTTCTAATTTTGATTGTTAAAAAATAAACAAAACAAAGGGAAACACACAGGGAAATCCAACAAACCCCACGGAAAAATAATAAAACAGAGGGAAAAGTTGACACAATCCCACAAACCCCATGAAAGGAGTTTTTTATGAGCAGCAAAATTACTATTATCGGAGCTGGAAGCGTTGGCTCCACAATCGCTTACACACTGGCACATGACGAGATCGCTTCCGAGATTGTCCTGATCGACATCAACAAGGAGAAGGTTGAGGGAGAGGTTATGGACATTGAGCAGGGAACCTGCTTCAGAAGCCCAGTATCTCTGGTTGCAGGAGATTATGCAGATGCAAAAGATTCTGATATCGTAATCATTACCTCAGGAATTGCCCGTAAGCCTGGACAGACCAGAATTGAGCTTACCCAGACAAATGTCAACATTTTAAAGAGCATTACTCCTCAGATCGTAAAAGAAGCTCCAGATGCAAAGTATATCATTGTAAGTAATCCGGTTGATATCATGACTTATGTATTTACCAAGATTTCCGGTCTTCCGGAGAATCAGATCATGGGATCCGGAACCATCCTTGACACAGCAAGACTTCGCTACGGACTTTCCGAGCATTTTCAGGTAGCACAGGGAAATATTCACGCATATGTATTCGGAGAGCATGGCGACACCTCCTTTATCCCGTGGACAGGCGCTTACATTTCCGGCCTCAGCACAGATGAGTATTACGAGGAGATGAAAGCTCATGGTAAAGAGGTAAAACCTCTGGATAAAGAGGCTATGCTGGAATATGTACAGAAATCCGGTGGAAAGGTCATCGCAAAGAAAGGTGCCACTTTCTACGCAGTATCTGCAACAGTTTGCCAGCTGGTAGGCCTGATCCTGGCTGCTTCCGATTCCCTTGCAACTGTATCCTCTATGCTTCACGGAGAATACGGAATCGAAGATGTGTGTCTGAGTACCCTTACCCTTGTGGGACCAAATGGAATCCAGGGAAAAGTTAAGATGCGTATGAACAAAGAGGAAATTGCGCTTCTGAAAAAGAGTGCTGATTCCTTGAAAGAAGTAATCGCACAGATCGAACTGTAAAATTACAGTAACAAGAAAGGAACAAGAGGCATGAAGTACAGTTATTATCCAGGATGTACCCTGAAGAATAAGGCAAAAGATCTGGATGCCTATGCCAGAGCTTCT
>CAKRRX010000224.1 GCA_934394595.1 uncultured Blautia sp.
TTTCTGATACTGCCGCTGGCTTTGTACATTATCTTTTTCCTGCTTCCCAGTATAATGGGTGTTGCATATTCATTCACAGACTGGAATTCAAGAAGTGTATTAAATGGTGTCCATTTTGTGGGACTTGACAATTTTAAAGAGATTTTCACATCAAACAAAGATTACTTAAGCGGTATTGGAAATACATTGAAATTTACCATTATTTCCAACATTGTGAAGCTGATTCCGGCACTTCTGATTGCCATCATGCTTCAGGAAGGACTGAAAGGAAAGGGACTTTACAGAACACTTTTGTATCTGCCGTCTATTCTTCCTTTTGTTATCATTGGTCTTGTTTTCAAGTCCATTCTCAACTATAACAATGGTCTTTTAAATGCAATCCTGGATGGTCTGCATCTTGGAATCCTGAAACAGAAATGGCTTTCGGATCTTGGCGTTGTGTGGAAATCCATTTATGGTGTGGATGCATGGAGAGGTATTGGTTATGTAATGACGATTTTCCTTGCCGGTCTGAATACCATTCCGAGATCCTACTATGAGGCAGCGGAGATCGATGGGGCAAACTTCTGGCAGAGACTTCGCTATGTGACACTTCCAATGCTCAGCGGCGCCATTATGATCAACCTGGTATTTGGTATTACCTATGGCCTGAAGGTATTTGATATTGTTTACGTTCTCACAAACGGTGGCCCTGGACATGCAACAGAGGTTCTTACCACCTATGCATTCCAGCTTTATTCCAGAGGTCAGTACGGTATGTCTTCCGCTTTAAACAGTATTCTGCTTCTGATCACAGCAATTGCTGGTGTTGTAATTGTTAAAACTTTAGGAAAACAGGAGGTACAGCAATGACAAAGAAAAAAGTTCAGAATCTGCTGAAACATCTGGTCTGCATCCTGCTGTGCCTGACCGTTATCCTGCCTTTTTATATGGTAGTTATAAACTCTTTCAAGAGTAAAGGCGAGGCTTCCCGAATGAGTCTTGCCCTGCCGAAGGAATGGCTGTTTTCCAATTATACCGAGGTTATTGATAAAGGAAACCTGATCCAGGGATTTTCAAACAGTTTACTTTACGCACTGGTCGCAACCACTTTGGGGGTTGTGCTCTGTGCAATGGCTGCCTTTGTAATGTGCCGCAAGCGTACCAGATTAAATGTATTTTTATATTATTTCGTACTTTGCGGACTGTTTTTCCCGGTTAACTATGTAACATTGGTGAGAGTATTAGGCACTCTTCATCTGAACGATACGCGACAGGGAATTATTATGGTGTTTACAAGCGCCATGATTCCGTTCTGTGTGTTTACTATCCGCAACTTTGTGGTTTCCGTTCCGGTGGAACTGGATGAGGCAGCAGTCATTGATGGCGCAGGTCCTATCAGCCTGTTTTTTAAGATTATCATGCCTCTTCTGAAGCCAACTATGGTGACCTGTTTTATCCTGCAGTTCATGGGTGTGTGGAGCGATTTCCTGACTCCATTGTATCTGTCAAGCAAGAGTAAAATGTTCCCGATGACTATGGCGGTTTATCAGTTTTTTGGAAAGAATAAAAGCTACTGGAATTATATTTTTGCGGATATTGTGCTTACCTGTATTCCAGTTGTGATCGTGTATATGATTGGCCAGAAATATATTGTGGGCGGTATGACTTCAGGTGCGGTGAAAGAGTAAGATAAAATGAAAATAGAAAGCAGTCTGTCACAAAATAAAAATCAGGTTTTGGACAGGCTGTTTTTTTGCCTGAATTTTTGCAGTATTTGCCAGTTAGGCCATAAGCGTGCTATATTTTTGTATATTGTTTGGTAAGAGATCTTTAAATGAATCTAAAATAATTTCAGGATAAGAGGCGAAAATAGAAATGAAAAAAGAACATAAGACCAGGAAAAGCATGGCAGATCAGATTTGTCTGATAACTACCGCGTTTCTGATTTTACTTGCATGTGCTGATATTGTTCGTTTTGCTGTTCTGGGAGATAAAACTGTATTTATTACCTTCTGGCTGATCGCAATTGTGTTTATTTTGTTATCATATACAGCATGGAAAAGCAGAATGCCCTTTCTCTATCTGCTGATTGCAGTGGCAGCTTTTGTTCTGTATTTTAATACGAATTTTTCTACCAGTACATATTACTTTAACTGGCTGTTCCTGGGAGAGGCTATTGTGGCTGCGCTGGGAGGAATCCTGGGGACGGTGGCTATGCTCTGGAAGAAAATTCCTGTTGGGCGGGCAGCTGTTTTTCCGCTGGTGATGTCAGTGCTGATCCTGGTTGGATTTCTTGGCTTCTGGAAGCTTCGATATGAGGCAGCCTATAATGCACAGGGACAGGCAAGGGATGAATTGTGGGCAGTTCCGGCGAAATATGATGAGGAAGAGCCTAAGCAGGCTGGAACGGTGGAAGAAATTGTGTACGATACCAAGGCTTACGCTACTGATGAACGAATCGTGAAAAAGACAGCTTATGTGTATCTGCCATATGGCTATAGCAAGGATAAACAGTATAATATTTTGTACCTGATGCATGGAACCGGTGATGATGAAAAATACTGGCTGAAAACAAATCCGTATAACAAAACCATGCTGGATAATATGATTGCAGATAGAGATATTGAGCCGCTGATCGTGGTGACACCAACCTTTTATGTGGAAGATGACTGCGCAGATGATCTGGATCAGCTGACCTATTCTTTTGCAAAAGAGCTGCGAAATAATCTGATGCCTGAGATTGAATCCGTTTATTCTACATATGCAAAATCGGCAGATGATGAGGGATTCGCAGAGAGCCGGGATCACAGAGCCTTTGCAGGTTTGTCAAGAGGAGCGGTAACGATGTATCATTCCGCATTGTGCCAGAGTCTGGATTATTTTTCCTGGTTTGGGGCATTCAGCGGAAGCAGGACAGATAAGACTGCATTTGAAGATACCATTCAGACGGGCGATTTTGCAGAGCTGTCAATTCATTATCTGTATGTGGCAAGCGGCAACTTCGACTTCGCCCTGCCGGGACAGGTGCAGGATTACCAGGCACTGCTGGATATAGAACCCAGATTGCGGTCTGGTGTAAATACCTGTTTTGATGTATTTCCAATGCGGTATCATTCTAT
>CAKRRX010000225.1 GCA_934394595.1 uncultured Blautia sp.
GGCAACATCTGCCGCAGTCCTATCGCAGAGTTTGTAATGAAAGATATGGTCACAAAGCGCGGCATTGCAGACGAGTTTTATATCGGATCAGCAGCCACCAGTACCGAAGAAATCTGGAATGGAATCGGCAATCCGGTTTATCCGCCTGCGAAGAGGGAACTGGCGAAGCACGGAATTTCCTGTGAAGGGAAAAGAGCGGTGCAGATCACCAGGGCAGATTATGGAAAATATGATTACATTCTGGGAATGGAGCAGCGGAATATTCGGAATATCCTGCGGATCGTAGGGAAAGATCCAGAAGGAAAAGTGAAGCTTTTACTGGATTATTCAGATGCTCCCAGAGACATTGCAGATCCATGGTACACGGGAAATTTTGAATCTACCTATAGAGATGTGGTGGAAGGGTGTGAGGGATTTCTTGCGTATCTGGAAAAAAACGAAAGATTATAGTATACGTTAAAAATAATAGTCAAACAGCACAAAAAGATATGCACAGAATTGTGAAAAATATACAATTTTTTATTCCGAATCCCTTGACAATTTCCTGGTTCAGGACTACAATAACCTCAATCTAAGAATTTCGCAATGACGAGGAAGAGTAGCAAACAGTGAAATCCACAGAGAGCCATCAACGGTGAGAGATGGTGAGGAAGCTTTTGTGAAAATCACCTCTGAGCTTTCGGACTGAAAAATAGTACATGTTGGCTTTTGACTGCATTCTCTATTCGAGTAAGCCCGGACGATTAACAGTCGTTATCCTGTTTCTCATTTTAGAGGATGAGTAGTGAGTGGCTGCACGACAGCAATAAGAGTGGTACCGCAGAGGATTTTAGCCTTTGTCTCTTAAATATTGAGACGGGGCTTTTTTTATTGCAAACGATAAAGGATAATCTTCGTTGTACCAGAGCGTGCCTGTTCTACTGTTTCAAACGCTATCCACACAGAGGAAACATCATCATGTGAAATCCCTAGGAAAATAAAGAAGACATTAGAGCCTGTTTGAAAATCATTGCCACAAATTGTGACGCACATCTTGCAGAAAGCCTTTTTCAAACACGCTCTAGCACTAGAAAAGCTGTCTGCTAAAAAAAGGGAAAAAGATGCAGGCATCATCTAAGTGCTCTGCCTTCAAAAAAACGAAGGAGAAACAAAAATGGAAACATTAAAGAAAATCACAAACTTTGTCAGCAAGTACATGGCAGTGATCGTAATTGCAGTTGCTGCACTTGCACTGTTCGCACCGAACACTGTAAGTTTTATCAAAACCAGTTATGTAAATACTCTGCTTGGAATCGTAATGTTCGGTATGGGACTTACCCTGAAGCCAAATGACTTCAAAGTAGTATTCAGCCGTCCGAAAGATGTAATAATCGGCTGTATTGCACAATTTACAGTAATGCCGCTGCTGGCCTTTGCTCTTACAAAAGTATTCCAGCTTCCGGCAGAGCTTGCAATAGGTGTTATCCTTGTAGGAACCTGCCCGGGAGGTACTTCATCCAATGTTATGACTTATCTGTCAAAGGGTGATGTAGCCCTGTCTGTTGGAATGACGGCTGTATCTACAGTGCTTGCACCATTTTTAACACCGCTTCTTACCTATTTATATGCAGGACAAAGGGTAAAAGTAGACATGTTCAGCATGTTTCTCTCTATTGTGAAAGTTGTAATCGTGCCAATCGTACTTGGATTTGTAATCAATCATTTTTTCAAGAAATTTACGGAAAAAGTAGTAGAGATTCTGCCACTGATCTCCACCACAGCCATTGTAGCTATTGTAGCAGCTGTTGTATCTGCCAATTCTGCAAAGCTGATGACTTCAGGACTTCTGATCATAGTAGTTGTTATCCTGCACAATCTGCTTGGTTATGGCGTTGGTTACGGAATCGGACGTGCATTGAAACTGGATACCACAAAATGCCGTGCAATCTCCATTGAAGTCGGCATGCAGAATTCCGGGCTTGCCACATCTCTTGCAACCACACATTTTGCACAGTATCCGCTGGCAACAATTCCAGGAGCTGTATTCAGTGTATGGCATAATATTTCCGGCGCAGTTCTGGCAAACTTTTATGCCAGAACTGCTGGTACAAAAGAAGCAAAATAAACTGTTTTATGCAGGACTCCAAAAGAAACGGGGTCCTGTTTTGCTTTTTGATAAAACTTTAACAAAAATTCAAAAAACGGAAAAATGGTGTTGATTTTATGGTTCAGATATGTATAATATAGGATAAGGAAAAAAGGAATCCAACCGTTTCTTTTCCTTGGGTTTTGTACCATAGAAGTTACTACCGTGGGTAATATTTCTGCTATATATTACGGTAAGCAGCGGTCAGTAACCATAGAATCTGCGTTCGCAGATGAATTCCATTTTAGAGAAAAGAGGTTAAGTGTAAGATGGCAAAAATCGATTTAACAAAGTATGGTATTACCGGAACTACAGAAATTGTTTACAACCCCTCTTATGAAATGTTATTTGAAGAGGAGACCAAACCAGGTCTTGAGGGCTTTGAAAAAGGACAGGTCAGCGAGCTTGGCGCTGTTAACGTTATGACAGGTATTTATACCGGACGTTCTCCTAAAGACAAATATATCGTAATGGACGAGAATTCCAAAGACACAGTATGGTGGACATCTGACGAATATAAGAATGATAACCATCCTGCAACACAGGAAGCATGGGAAGCAGTAAAAGAGATCGCTAAGAAAGAGCTTTCTGATAAGAGACTTTTCGTAGTTGATGCATTCTGCGGCGCTAATAAAGATACCCGTATGGCAATCCGTTTCATCGTTGAGGTTGCTTGGCAGGCACACTTTGTAACAAATATGTTCATTCAGCCTACAGAAGAAGAACTGAAAGATTTCGAGCCAGATTTCGTTGTTTACAATGCTTCCAAGGCTAAAGTTGAGAACTACAAAGAGTTAGGTCTTAACTCTGAGACAGCTGTAATGTTTAACATTACAAGCCGTGAGCAGGTTATTGTAAATACATGGTACGGTGGAGAGATGAAGAAAGGTATGTTCTCCATGATGAACTACTATCTGCCGCTGAAGGGCATCGCTTCCATGCACTGCTCTGCAAACACAGATAT
>CAKRRX010000226.1 GCA_934394595.1 uncultured Blautia sp.
TTTTCCTCAATACACAGCGTTGGGGCAGTTGGGATTCCTAAGCGAGCATTTAAGGTGCGTTCTTAGCGTAGATGAAATCCCTGGCTTACTGCGACTTAGCTTTGAAGGCTCTCCTGAAAAGCTTAGTCGCAGTTAGCCAGTAGTTCACCGTAGCGTTGCACCAGCTCGCGTGGAATCCCAACTGCCCCAACGCGTCCGTCTTATACAAACTTTCTTTCACTCAAAAAATTCTATCCCCATCAGTGTCAGCCCCTGCGCAGGCGCTGTAGGCCCTGCCACAGACCGGTCTTTCGCATCCAGGATCTTCTGCATCCGTTCCGGCGGGTACTGCCCGTTTCCGATCTCGATCAGAGTACCGGAAATGATTCTCACCATATTATAGAGAAAACCAGTACCAGATACCCGGATCGTCACCATATCCCCTTCACGAAACACCTCAATTCCTGTAACAGTACGAATCGTAGTCTTCACCTGAGCCCCAGAGCCACAGAAGCTGGCAAAATCATGACGTCCGATGAGATAGGAAGTAGCTTCCCGCATTTTTTCCACATCCAGCTTATAGTGGTAAAAATAAGAATACAACCGCTCTGTAGGAACCGGAAACTTCCGGTTCAGAATCCGGTACTCATACGTTTTCTCACTGTCACAGTATCTTGGATGAAAATCCGGCTCCACCTCCTCAGACATCTGGATCCGGATATCCTCCGGCAGCCGCTGGTTCAGAGCATAGGAAATTTTTTCTCCCGGGATCCTGGTGTTGGTATCAAATACCGCCACATTTCCAAGGGCGTGTACCCCGGCATCTGTGCGGCTTGCCCCGATGGTCTCAATTTTTTCCCCAAGAAGTTCTGAGAGTGCATCATTTAATACTCCCTGCACGGTAATTCCATTTGGCTGTGTCTGCCAGCCGCAGTAATTGGTTCCATCATAAGCAACCACAAGTCCGATTCGCTTCATATCTTCTTCTCCTTATATTCCAGCTACACGGAATCCAATTGCAACCGCCAGGTACACAGCCAGCACCAGATAAGTCACATGGTCTCTCTTTTTATAAGTCAGCGGCTTCATCTGGGTACGGTTGTCACCGCCATGGTAGCATCTGGCCTCCATTGCCATAGCCAGGTCATTGGCACGTCGAAAAGCGGAAATAAACAGCGGTACCAGAAGCGGAACCATATTCTTTGCCTTCTGGATCAGATTTCCATTTTCAAAATCAGCGCCACGGGCAATCTGTGCCTTCATGATCTTGTCCGTTTCCTCCAAAAGAATGGGAATAAAACGAAGTGCAATAGACATCATCATTGCAATATCATGTACCGGTACATGAATCTTATTTAATGGACGAAGCAGCCGCTCCAGACCATCTGTCAACTGATTCGGTGTGGTAGTCAAAGTCATGATGGAAGATCCAATCACCAGAAAAATCAGGCGAAGAGCCATCGTCCCTGCCAGAACCAAACCTTCCTTTGTCACCTTAATAAATCCAAGTTTCCACAACACCTCTCCTGGTGTCAGGATCATATTGAAAATGATCGTGATCAGAAGAAGCATAAAAATGGTCTTTAACCCCTTGAAAATGAATTTCACCGGCACCTTTGACAGGCGTATCATCCCAATGAGAAATACTGCTGCCACTGCATATCCCGGAAATGTATGAAACAAAAATATAGATACAATAAACAGGATCGTTCCCACCAGCTTTGTCCTTGGATCCAGTTTATGGATCAGGGATTCTGCCGGATAATACTGTCCAATGGTAATATCTCTGATCATTTTCCTTCGCCTCCCTTCTTAAGAAGAGAGGGCTTCTGTTTTTTCAGAGCCTCCAGGATCGTCCTTTTTGCTTCCTCCACTGTAGTTGCCGTAGCATCCACATTCAGTCCGTTTTCAGAAAGCGCATGCATGATATAGGTAATCTGAGGAGCTGCAAGTCCCATCTTTTCCAGTTCCTTATAATGGGAAAATACATTCTTTGGAGTGTCGTCAAACACCATTTCACCATGATTCATTACGATCAGGCGCTCTACATATTTGGCAATATCCTCCATACTGTGGGAAACCAGGATAATGGTAATCCCCCTTACCTTATGAAGTTCTGCGATCTGATCCAGAATGTCATCTCTTCCCTGGGGATCAAGTCCTGCAGTAGGCTCATCAAGAATCAGGATCTTCGGATTCATCGCCAGAACACCGGCAATAGCAACTCGCTTTTTCTGGCCTCCGGAAAGCTCAAAAGGAGATTTTCGGAAGTTTTCTTCCTTTACTCCTACATGGGCAAGAGCCTTCTTTGCTTCTTCCTCAGCCTGCTCTTTGGAAAGACCCTGATTCATAGGACCAAAGCACACATCGTCCAGAACCGTATTCTCAAACAGCTGGTGTTCCGGATACTGGAATACCAGTCCTACCTCGCTTCGAAGAGCCCGGCGGTTATAATTCTCTGCCCACACGTCCTCTCCGTTATAAAGGATCTGACCGCTTGTCGGCTGGATCAAAGCATTAAAATGCTGGATCAAAGTTGATTTTCCACTTCCGGTATGACCGATCACACCAATAAACTGTCCATCCGGAATCACAAGATTAATATCTTTCAGGGCGTGGCTCTCATAGGCTGTTCCCTGACTATAAGTATAGGTTACGTTCTTAAGCTCTATCGACATAATGCATCCACCAGTTCTTCTTTCGTCAGTATTCCCTCTGGAATGTCCACGCCTGCACAGTGAAGCTCATGTGCCAGCAAA
The DNA here is from genome assembly GCA_934394595.1 of uncultured Blautia sp. Classification (GTDB taxonomy): domain Bacteria; phylum Bacillota; class Clostridia; order Lachnospirales; family Lachnospiraceae; genus Blautia_A. The sequence continues at coordinate 2,739 of CAKRRX010000226.1, forward strand.
GTCACCTGGGGTACATCCAGCCGGTACTTTTTCAGGGTTTCTACCTGGGAAAAAATTTCTCTTGGAGTTCCCTGCATTACCACATTTCCCCGGTCCATCACATAGACCTTGTTGGCATGGATCACTTCTTCCATATAATGGGTAATAAGGATAACGGTTACTTTTTCTTTTTTGTTGAGCTCGGAAACGGCTTCCAATACTTCTCTCCGGCCATTTGGATCAAGCATTGCAGTTGGCTCGTCCAGTACAATGCATCTTGGACGCATTGCCACAACACCTGCGATGGCAACTCTTTGTTTCTGGCCTCCGGAAAGCTTGTTCGGAGACTGATA
>CAKRRX010000227.1 GCA_934394595.1 uncultured Blautia sp.
CTTTGGCTGCATAGTTGTAAGAAAGACCTGCTGCCATTGGTGTACTATAATCAGCTACACGCTTGCCACCTTCCTCATCAGACAGAGCTGCTGCAATGTCTACATGGTTCTTCAACTCCTTCAGTTTGCCGAAAGAATCAAGTGTGTCAAGATTTTTCCATGTTGCCATAATATTCAATCCTCCTTTAAATGGTTGAGATCATGCTCTCAAAAGGGTCTCGCAACGAGAACCACATTACTGTCATTATACTGAAAAAAACACAGAATTTCAATCCATGGATGAAGATTCGTTAAAATTCAACATTCTTATAAGGAAAATATAAAAAAACAAACATGAGGCAGAAAGAAAAAGCCAGCCAACAGAAGCGAAAAAATGTCTTTTGTCGGCTGACGTATGATACCTGTATTATTTGATGAATTTTGTAAATGGATGGAATGTTATTCCTGAGTGATTCCGGTTACCTCATAACCAGCGTCTTTGATGACCTGACGGACTTTGTCCTCATCTACTTTCTCTGGTGTGGTGAAAATGGTGGTTCCCGCATCGTGGGAGGATACTACGTCCTGTACTCCGAATGCTTCCTGAACTGCTTTGTTTACGTGTGCCTCGCAATGACTGCACATCATTCCTGTTACATGAACTGTTACTTTAACCATGGTATCATTCTCCTTTTTGTTAATATTGTTATTAATATCGCTGCACTCATTGGAAATGGTGCAGCTGTTATTAATCTTTTTATCTTTACCAGCATCATGAATCTTAAACAGGTTCAGTCTCAGCGCGTTGGTAACGACGCAGAAGCTGGAAAGGCTCATAGCGGCAGCGCCGAACATTGGGTTTAATGTCCAGCCGAAGATCGGGATCCATACACCGGCAGCCAACGGGATACCAATTACATTGTAGAAAAATGCCCAGAAAAGGTTCTCATGGATATTTCTCAAGGTAGCACGGCTGAGACGGATAGCGGCAGGTACATCAGAAAGCTGGCTCTTCATCAGAACCACATCTGCGGCATCAATGGCTACGTCTGTTCCGGCTCCAATGGCAATTCCTATGTCTGCTCTGGTAAGTGCCGGTGCATCATTGATTCCGTCACCGACCATGGCGACTTTTCCTTTTTCCTTCAGGGAGCGGATGACGCTTTCCTTTCCATCAGGAAGGACACCTGCGATTACCTGATCTACACCTGCCTGTGCGCCGATGGCTCTGGCAGTGCACTCATTATCACCGGTAAGCATGACTACGTGGATTCCCATATTCTGAAGTTCTTTGACAGCCTGGGCACTGTCTGGCTTGATCACATCTGCAACTGCAATGATTCCAAGAAGCTTTCCATCCTTTGCAAAAAGGAGGGGAGTTTTGCCGGATTGGGCAAAGGTTTCTGCCTGTTTCATAAGGACAGGAGGAATGGATACCAGTGTGCTGATGTATTTCATACTCCCACCGATCAGTGTGGAAGTACCAAGCTTTGCCAGAAGACCATTACCTGGTAATGCCTGAAAATCAGAGGCTTCCGGTGCTGTAAGACCAAGCGCAGAAGCTTTTTCCAAAATGGCTTTTGCAAGGGGATGCTCGCTTTTTTTCTCAAGGGCGTAGGCCTGGATGAGAAGATCATTTTCGGATATGTCATCTGCAGGGAGAATGTCAGTGACTTCTGGATGACCGCTTGTGATGGTTCCGGTTTTGTCAAGGGCGACAATCTGGATTTTTCCAGCCTCCTCAAGGGAAACAGCAGTTTTGAAAAGAATTCCGTTCCTGGCCCCCATTCCGTTTCCAACCATAATTGCGACAGGAGTGGCAAGGCCAAGGGCACAGGGGCAGCTGATCACAAGAACGGAGATTCCTCTTGCAAGGGCATATCCGAATTCATGGCCGGTAAGCAGCCAGATAATGGTGGTTACAATTGCAATTGTGATAACAGCCGGGACAAAAACACCGGAAACGCGGTCAGCAATCTTGGCAATTGGAGCCTTGGTGGCTGCAGCATCGCTGACCATTTTAATGATCTGGGAGAGTGTGGTGTCCTCACCCACACGGGTGGCTTCACATTTGATAAAACCAGACTGATTTACTGTGGCTGCGGAAACAAGATCTCCGGCAGCTTTGTCAACAGGGATGCTTTCTCCTGTAAGAGAGGATTCATTCACTGCACTGGTACCTTCGATGATCACACCGTCTACAGGAATGTTTTCACCAGGGCGTACTACGAAGATGTCTCCTTTTACCACCTGGTCAATGGGAACTGTGGTTTCGCGGTCATTTCGGATGACAACAGCAGTCTTTGGTGCAAGCTTCATCAGGCCCTTCAGGGCATCTGTGGTTTTTCCTTTGGAACGGGCTTCCAGCATTTTTCCAACTGTGATCAGGGTAAGGATCATAGCTGCGGATTCAAAATAGAATTCCATCATATAATGCATTACAAGCTCGGAATTGCCGTCCACCTGGGCTTTGGTCATGGCGAACAGTGCGTAGACACTCCATACAAAGGATGCCATGGATCCAAGGGCTACCAGAGTGTCCATATTGGGAGAGCGGTGCCAGAGGCTTTTAAATCCGCTGATAAAGAATTTCTGGTTGATGACCATAACAATTCCTGCCAGAAGCAGCTGAACAAGCCCCATAGCGATATGATTGCCGTCAAACCATGCCGGAAGAGGCCATCCCCACATCATATGTCCCATTGAGAAGTACATCAGTACCAGAAGAAAGCCGGCAGATGCGATAAGCCGCTTCTTCAGAACCGGTGTTTCGTGATCTTCCAGGGCTTTTTCAGCGTCAGAAGAGGATTCCTTCTGGCCTGAGGCTCCTTTGAGACTGCAGCCGTATCCTGCTTGTTCCACTGCTGAAATAATGGCGGAGGCTGTGGCAGTTCCCTCTACTCCCATAGAATTGGTAAGAAGGCTTACTGAGCAGGAGGTAACCCCCGGTACCTTATTTACCGCTTTTTCCACACGGGAGCTGCAGGCTGCACAGCTCATGCCTGTGACATTGTATTGTTCCATAATAAACTCCT
>CAKRRX010000228.1 GCA_934394595.1 uncultured Blautia sp.
CCGGTTCTTTTTTTATTTTGCAATACTTTTTTGGTTATGCCAAAAAATATTTTAGCAAATATTCAGAAGAAAAAAGGAGCAGGATATGAAATCCTGCTCCTTTTCTATCCTTTCATGTCTGGGGGACCAATAAAAGGATTTTATGGAAAAGCACTTTATTTGTAAAGTGGTCCATAATTCTTGCAAGCTCTGAAATCAGCGCCTTCTTTATCCATTCCGAATGCATTCCAAGCTGCCGGACGGAAGATATCTGTTTCCGGTACATTGTGCATGCAAACCGGGATTCTCAGCATAGAGCACATTGTGATCAGATCTGCTCCGATGTGGCCATAGGAAATTGCACCATGGTTAGCGCCCCAGTTGTTCATAACATCATAAGCGCTCTTGAATGCTCCGTCTTTGCCGTCGCATCTCGGTACAAACCATGTACATGGCCATGTATAGTCAGTACGTTTCCAAAGTGTATCAGATACATCCTCAGGAAGCTCTACAGTCCAGCCCTCTGCGATCTGAAGAACCGGTCCAAGTCCCTTTACAAGGTTCAGACGGATCATAGTAGCAGGCATAGTAGCTCTTGTCTCGAATCTGGAGGAGAATCCGCCGCCACGGAAGTATCCGTTGTCAGCTGCATTCCAGGTAGTAGCTTTCATGATGGCTTTCTGATCTTCTTCAGTTACATTCCACCATTCCTTCATAACGCCTTCGCCGTTCTCATCCTTCACAACACCGGAAGCGTCAAGGCAGCATGCACCAGAGTTGATCAGATGGATGATACCATCGTTCTCTTTTGCAACTCCCTCAAGATCATATCCTGTAACACGCTTAACAGCGTTTGCACTCCAATATGTACGAACATCTGCGAACATCTGTGCACGGCCGGTAAGAAGCTTCATGAACAGCATTCCAAGACCGTTGAGAACGTCATTCTCTGTAGCAAGGATGTATGGCTCTCTTGCTCCATTCCAGTCAAAGGAAGTATTCAGCATTGCCTCTGCAAAGTCACCATTTGGATAGAAGTCTGTCCACTGTCTCTGTCCCTGGAATCCGGCTGCAATTGCATTGTGGCCGATTGCTTCCTCGGAGAATTTCGGATCAAGATTGTCGCATCCATTCATAAGTTCCTTGATGATAACTGCCATCTTAACAACAAACTCAAACTGCTCTTCTTTCTGCTCTTCTGTCATCTGAAGTTCCGGTGGGTTCTTGTCGAAGCCGATGGTGCAGTTCTCTTTTGCCCATTTCATTGCTTTATCAAATTCTTCGTGATCATAGATGCCCTCTGTCATACGACGGATGATCTCAACCTCGTCAACAGACTCAACACGCATGCCAAGATAGGACTCGATGAAATCCGGGTCAATGATAGATCCGCCGATACCCATGGTAACGGAACCGATCTGCAGCCAGGATTTGTTTCTCATAGTTGCAACAGCAACTGCTGCACGGCCGAATCTTAACATTTTTTCTTTTACATCTTCTGGCATCTCTGTATCATCAGCATCCAGAACCTCATGTCCATAGATACCGAATGCCGGAAGGCCTTTCTGTGCATGTGTAGCAAGTACAGATGCAAGATAAACAGCTCCTGGTCTCTCAGTAGCATTGAATCCCCATACAGCTTTGATCGTCTGTGGATCCATATCCATTGTCTCAGCACCGTAGCACCAGCAAGGTGTAACGGTCACAGTGATATCAACACCCTCATGTCTGAACTTGTCAGCGCATGCAGCTGCCTCACCAACACGTCCGATGGTGGTATCAGCGATTACAACCTTTACAGGCTCACCGTTGGAATATCTTAAGTTCTCTTCAAATAATTTGGCAGCGGACTTCGCCATATTCATGGTCTGCTCTTCCAGAGATCCCCTTACATCGAGGGCTCCTCTACGTCCGTCAATTGTCGGTCTGATACCGATTACAGGGTAGCTTCCGATTAATCTGCTCTTTGCCATAGTAAATCAATACCTCCTGTTGTAATATGATAATTTATAGTTTTACCTTCTCCATAAATGATCAGGGCCGCGCCCTTTTTCATATTTCTTATTATATGATTGAATCCTGGAAATTACTTGTGATATAATAGCAAATAATAGTACAATATTCACCTTTTCTGTGAAAACAATAAAATTTCTATAAATTTAAGAAGGGAGGAAATATTTTGCAGATTATAGATCAGAATGAAGACCGCCCACGGGGAACCTATGAATTTCCATTTGAGTTTCATCATATTGACAGCAGCCATCCCAGATACGTGATGTCTTATCACTGGCATGTGGAGTATGAAATCATCCGTATCCTTTCCGGGGAATTCACCGTCACTTTAGACGAAAAAAGTTTTCTTGCAAAGGAAGGAGATGTAATTTTTATACATAGCGGAATTCTCCATTCCGGAATCCCTGTTAATTGTGTCTACCAGTGCATTGTCTTTGACATGAACGCCTTTTTGAAGCTGAATTCTTTATGTGCAGATTACATCCAGCAGATCGTGCATCAGGATATCCTGATCTATCACCACTTTACCAGCCGTTATCCTGAGATTCTGCATACTGTAAATGTGCTTTTTACAGCCATGGTGGAGAAAAAGCCAGGCTATGAGCTTTCTGTAATCGGACAATTTTACCACTTTTTCGGTATTGTTTTTGGTAATCATTACTATCTGGACAGCCTTCCAAAGGCCCGCCGGGATTACAAACGTATTCTCCAGCTGAAGCAGGTGGTGGAATTCATTGAAAAGAATTATGCCACACAGATTACCTTACAGCAGCTGTCAGACTCCGTTTCCATGTCGCCCAAATATTTCTGCCGTTTTTTTTCTGAAATGACCCATCAGACACCTATGGATTATCTGAACCGGCAGCGTATCGAACAGGCATGCTACCAGCTCTCCACCACCGATGATTCCATCACAGATATCGCCTACCGTAACGGATTCAACGATCTGAGTTATTTTATCCGGACCTTCAAAAGATATAAGGGGACCACTCCTGGGAAATATAAGAAGCGATAGCAG
>CAKRRX010000229.1 GCA_934394595.1 uncultured Blautia sp.
AGTCTGGGAATTGAGGAGGATAATAAAAAAACAGATGAACATATCCTTGTTTGTCTGTCAGCAGCACCCTCCAATAAAAAAATAATAGATACAGCGGCAAAAATGGCGAATGCGTTGCAGGCACGTTTTACAGCCTTGTACGTTCGAACTGGCACAAAATCAGAATACTTAGATAAAGAAAAACTGGAAGAACATATTCGGTATGCAGAAAAACTGGGAGCAGAAATCGTGATGACTCACGGGGAAAACATACCGGTACAGATCGCAGAGTATGCCAGACTGTCAAATGTTACTAAAATTGTGATTGGACAAAGTAATGCCCGACGAAATCATTTTTTCAGTAAAGTGACTCTGACAGAAAAACTGATTGAAATTGTACCAGATATTGATATCCATATTATTCCGGATACGGTCAAAACAGGAAACTACCAGAAACGGTCATTTACATGGTATATGGAAAAACCGTCTGCAAAGGATTATTTTCTGACAGTTTTTATATTTGCAGTATGTACTTTGATTGGTCTGCTGTTTCAGAAGCTGGATTTCACAGATACAAATATTGTAACCATATACATTCTGGGAGTTCTGCTTACTTCCATTGTGACAGATGGTTATCTTTGCAGTGTGGCCGGTTCTTTCTTAAGCGTCTTTTTATTTTGCTTTTTTCTGACAGAACCAAGGATGTCTTTTCAGACCTATGCGGTGGGGTATCCAGTGACCTTTCTCATAATGCTAATTTCATCTGTACTTACGGGGGCACTTGCGGCAAAGCTGAAAATACATGCAAAGCTTTCTGCGCAGCTTGCCTTTCGTACACAGATTTTGTTTGATACAGACCGTTTGCTTCAAAAAGCTAAAGGCGAGATAGAAATTCTTGATGTTACCTGTACACAGCTCCTTCGCCTGTTAAACCGCAGTATTACAGCATATGTAGTAGAAAATGGGGCTTTATCAGAGGGAAAGCTTTTTTCAGGTGAGGAAAGAGAGGATGCAGAAGATTTTTTAACACCTGAAGAACAGAAAATAGCCAGATGGACTTATGAAAACAGACAGCGTGCCGGTGCATCCACACATCATTTTCCAAAGGCCAAAGGCTTATATCTGGCAATCCGGAGCGGGAACAATGTTTATGGTGTAATAGGAATACCGCTACAGAAAGAAACACTGGACTCTTTTGAATACAGTATCCTGCTGTCCGTGATAAATGAATGTGCGCTTGCAATAGAAAACGCACAAAATGCCATGGAAAAAGAGAAAAATGCAGTGATAGCCAAAAATGAACAGCTGCGGGCAGATCTTCTTCGGGCAATTTCCCATGATCTTCGAACTCCCCTTTGCTCCATTTCAGGCAATGCAGACATGCTTCTTAGCAACAGTGAACGGTTGGATGAAGCTACAAAGCATCAGATCTATACGGACATTTATGATGATTCTGAATGGCTGATCGGAGTTGTGGAGAATCTGCTTTCCATTACCAGGCTAAATGATGGAAGACTGAAATTCAAATTTACAGATCAGCTGTTAGATGAGGTGATTGCAGAAGCCCTGCGGCATATCAGCCGGAAGCATGACGATTATAAAATCGTAACCGACTGTGAAGAACTTGTTCTTGCACGTATGGATGTCCGCCTTATTATACAGGTTCTGGTAAATTTAATTGACAATGCCATAAAATATACCCCACCAGGTTCTGTGATCAACATTCGGGGAATCAAAACAGATGGAAAAGCTCAGATAAGCGTGGAAGATAATGGACCTGGAATTTCGGAAGAAATGAAGCCGCATATTTTCCAGATGTTTTATACCGGAAAAACAACTGTTACGGATAGTCACAGAAGTCTGGGGCTTGGTCTGGCACTTTGCCATTCTATCATAGAAGCCCATGACGGAAATCTGATTCTGAAGGACCATGCCCCCCATGGATGTAATTTTACTTTTACTTTACCATTAAGTGAGGTGACATTAAATGAATAAAACAGTAATTCTGGTAGTCGAGGATGACAGACCCATACGTAACCTGATTATCACTACACTAAAGACGCATGACTATAAATATCTGGCAGCAGAAAACGGCTCTTCGGCCATTCTGGAAGCTTCATCTCATCATCCGGATATTGTTCTTTTGGATCTGGGCCTTCCTGATATGGAAGGAGTAGAGGTAATAAAGAAAATCCGTACCTGGTCGAATATGCCGATTATTGTGATCAGTGCCAGAAGTGAGGATACAGATAAAATTGAAGCACTGGACGCTGGTGCAGATGATTATATTACAAAGCCATTTTCTGTAGAAGAATTACTTGCACGTATTCGTGTTACGCAAAGGAGGATTGCAGTGACTCAGAACGGTGAACTTCTGGAAACCTCGGTCTTTGAAAATGGTGAATTAAAAATAGATTATACGGCTGGCTGTGCATATCTGAAGGGAGAAGAGTTACATCTGACGCCTATTGAGTATAAGCTGCTCTGCCTTTTATCCCGTAATGTGGGAAAAGTATTGACACATACATATATTACCCAGCAGATCTGGGGACAGTGTTCTGAAAATGATGTTGCTTCTCTGCGGGTATTTATGGCAACATTGCGAAAAAAACTGGAACAGGGAAAAAATGGGACACAATATATCCAAACTCATATTGGAATTGGATATCGCATGATCAGGATCGAAAGCAGCAGTCTGGTCAGGTAATTATTTTCTTAAAAATCATTCTTGAATTACCTTCCTGTTTGTGATAAAATGCCTATTTACATAAAAAGCGGAGGTGCTATATGACATTTTATCAGGAACTTCAGTTGAACCAGGCGGGCTCAAAAGACCTGCTGAAAAAAAGTGAGACCGCAAAAGAAAAAATATATCATATGTTTGTATATATGGTGAAGGTAGCGGTCACAATGGCGTTTTGTTTTTTGTTTGTTACTATTTTCAGCATTCTGCTTGGAAATGAGAACAGTATTGTAGGAGTCGTAGTCTTATTATGTCTTATGGT
>CAKRRX010000230.1 GCA_934394595.1 uncultured Blautia sp.
GCATCTTTTTTCAGTTTCTGAAGGATCATAGCGGAAATTTCCTGTGGGGAATATTTCTTGTCGTCGATTGTTACACGATAATCTGTACCCATCTCTCTCTTGATGGAGGAGATTGTTTTCTCTGCATTTGTGACTGCCTGACGTTTTGCAGGCTCACCTACCAGACGCTCACCTGTCTTTGTAAATGCTACGACAGATGGGGTTGTTCTGGATCCTTCTGTATTTGCGATAACGGTCGGCTGTCCACCTTCCATAACAGCTACACAGCTGTTTGTTGTACCTAAATCAATACCAATGATTTTTCCCATGATAATTTTCCTCCTGTTTAATTTAAATCTATGCTCTAAAATTTTGTAAAAAGCTTTATTGGGAAAGGAAGTTCAGGCTTTGCATTCTGCTCGCCTTCACTAAGTTGCTTTCGGTCAATTTGCTACCTTTACCATGCTGTGTCTTACAACGAAATCCTTGTACGTATATCCCTTCTGGAATTCTTCCACAACAACATTTTCACCAACTGACTCATCCTCCACATGCATCACTGCATTGTGCAGATTCGGATCAAATTCCTTGCCTACGGCTTCGATAGCTTTTACACCCATCTCATCAAAAGCGGTCATCATCTGCTTGTAGATCATCTTCATGCCTTCTGCAAAGGGATCATCCTCCGGTGCCTGTGCAAGGCCTCTTTCGAAATTATCCACAATAGGAAGCATTTTCTCAACGATATCCTTTGCACCGATGATGTACATGCTGGATTTTTCTTTTTCCGTTCTTTTACGGTAATTGTCAAACTCAGCCATGCTACGCTTCAATCTGTCTGTAAGGTCTTCAATCTGCTGTTCAAATTTATCTTTTTCTTTTTTCTTCTTGCCGAAGAAAGAAGCTTTTGTCTTGCTTTCCGGTTCTTTCTGAGATTCCGCTTCCTCCTGAGACTCCTTGGCTTCATCTGCTTTGACTGTCTTCTCGGAAGTTTCCTCTTCTGCTGTCTGGGCTGTATCTGCTGCCTCATCCTCATTTCCGTCAGTTACCGGAATATCAACTGCTTCTTCCTGTACTTCGGCTTCTTTATTCATTTCTTCTGACACGCTTTCAACCGCCTTTCTAGGTTTTCTTATTTACCATTTCATCAAGCTGGACTTTTAATTTTTTCAAGCTGTCCACCACGTTCTCGTAATCCATTCGCTTGGGACCAATAATTCCAATGGTTCCACGCATTCCATCTCCAAGCTCATAGGTAGCTGTAACCACACTGCAGTCCTTCATGGTTCGTACCGGAACTTCCTCTCCGATATATACCTGAATTCCTGTATTCTCCGAATCTCCCATTTCCTCACGAACCATATCCGCAAGTTCCTGTTTGTCCTCAAATGTGGAAATCAACTCACTGGCTTTTGATGTATCTGCAAGCTCTGGATACTTAAATATGTTGGTTGCTCCCGATGTATATACCTTCATATCTTCTTCATCCACATGAATGGTAGCTGCAACTGCGTCCAGCACATCTGCAATCACACCACTGTGGCTTCCCGCCAGTTCCTTCAATCTGGCAATCATGCCAAGATTAATATCCTGGATAGGAACACCATTTAAATTGGTGTTAAGAAGAAGATTCAGTTTCAGGATCGTCTGGTCATCCATCTCCTCTTCAATATCAATGATCTGGTTCCGGATAACATTGCCCTCACACACCACTACGGCAATCAACTGCCGTTCATTGACTCGTGAAAGCTGAATGAACTTCAGGGTACTTCCCTTGTACTGAGGAACTGCAACCATAGTCGCATAATTGGTATTATTTGCAAGAACCTTTGCCACCTGCTTCAATACCTTATCCATCTTATCTGATTTTTCAATCATCATGTCACGGATTTCTGCGATCTCAGCTTCTTTCTCCCTGGTAAGCTCATCCACATAAAGGCGATAGCCTTTATCAGATGGAATTCTTCCGGCTGAGGTGTGGGGCTGTACAATGTAGCCCATATCCGTCAGGTCGGACATCTCATTTCGGATGGTAGCAGAGCTGACATTTAAATCCGGATACTTGGAAATCGTTCTGGAACCAACCGGTTCGCCAGTTTCCATATAAGTCTTGATGATTGCTTTGAGTATTTTTCTTTTGCGCTCATCTAGTACTTCATCCATGAAATATCTGCTCCTTTCTTCCCGGACAGCCAGATGATTAAACCTGATTTCTTTCTTCTGGCTTTCCTGAATTCCTTTTGTTAGCACTCATTGTTTTGGAGTGCTAACATCTATGTTCTTAAGATACACCTACGCTATCCTTTTGTCAATATTATTTACAATTTTTTTTAATATTTTTTGGGATATTTTTCTATGTACTCTATAATTTCTTCTGGTTTATCCAAAAACACACAAATCCCCAGCACGGAGGTTTCCATAAAGTTTTCAGCAGCAGTATGCTCCAGCAGTTCTTTCATTTTGTCGTAATATCCATTGATATTGTACAGGACTACCGGGCGGTCCAGTCTTCCAAGACTTTTCAGCGTGAGAATTTCAAAAAACTCTTCATAGGTTCCAATTCCTCCAGGTGTTACCACTGTGGCATCTGACTTTTCCTCCAGAAGTTTTTTCCGCTCCCTCATGGTTTCGGTAAAGATAAATTCTGAACAATTTTCATATAAAACACCAGGCTTGTCAAAGAATCTTGGAGCAATTCCAAGAATATATCCATGTTCTGCTGCTACACCTCTTGCCGCCGCTCCCATCATTCCGGTTGCACCGCCGCCAAACACAAGACCATGGCCATGTTTTCCAATCATATGCCCAAGTTCCTCTGTTTTCTTATAATAGATTTCTTCCAATTTTGCACTTGCTGCCCCGTATACACAAATATTCATGATTCTTACTCTCCTTTATCCAGTTTCTATAAATAAGATATGATCGGCCAAAGATCTTTTGCCGCATTTCTGACACTTTAGATGCTGTAGTTATAGTAACAGGCATTCCATGGAAAATCAACA
>CAKRRX010000231.1 GCA_934394595.1 uncultured Blautia sp.
GCTGATGCTTTCCTTTTTCCAGGGAGACAGCTCTCTCGCTTCTTTTATCAAGGAAAATCGTGCAGCCGAACTGGGCTTTATGGAAAAAAGTTGTGCCATCTGCTATGTAACCTTTGAGAAATTTTTATCAAATGATGCTTTTTCCATATCTGCAAATCTTTTGCGGGACATGATTCTGGACGCTGTGCAGGGAGCCCTGCAGCCTTATATTCTTGTACTGAATGATTACAGCGCCCTGGTGGTATTTTCCCAGAGAGAACTGACTGTAAGCCAGATCAAAGTGGAACAGCTGGTAAAGAAACTGTACAACCGATTTACCATGTACCAGTCCTTCGCTCCGGACATGCCTTATCAGGAAAATCTGAAAAATTATGAAGAGGCAAGAAAAATCTATCAGAGTTTTCATCAGAATGAAGGGCATTATAAAAATGATGTAGCAAAGACTATCGCCTATATAGAGGAAAACTACATGCACCGTCTGACACTAGCTTCCATTTCCGCAAATGTGAATCTCAGTTCCAGCTATCTGTGCCGTGTTTTCAAGTCTGAAGTCGGGACCAGCATTACCAGTTACCTGAATAATCTTCGCATCCGAAAGGCAGCTACACTGATAAAGGAACAAGATCTTTCCCTAAAAGAGATTTCTGCCATGGTAGGAATTGACGACCAGCTGTATTTTAGCCGATTATTCAAGAAATGTATGGGAATCTCACCCTCTGAATATGGGAAGAAATTTCATCAGTAGTTTTATAAAACTCATCATTTTCTTTATATAAGCATTTTTCGATAACATTCTCCAGCATTTAAAAAGATTTCTTCTTCTGTGCCATTATATGAAATTACCAGTTCCGTATCAATTGGGGATTTCAGCTCTATTTCTGTAATCTGCTTCGCCTTCCATTTGAACCCAACTGAGATATTACCAGGCGCCTTCACGCCCTCTGCTGTTCCGTCTTTCCATTCATCTGGTAAAGCCGGAAGAAAAACAATTTTCTTTTCTTCATACTGAACCAGCATTTCCAGAATAGCAGCCGCAAAGCCAAAATTTCCATCAATCTGAAAGGGAGGATGGGCGCAAAGCATATTAGGATATATTCCGCCTCCTACCAGGCTACAGGTTTCTTCTTTTGTTATGCGAAGCTGATTTTTTAATAACGTCAGAGCATGGTTTCCATCTCCTAACCTTGCCCACAAACAGGCCTTCCACGCCATACACCAGCCGGTTCCCTCATCGCCTCGCCTTTCAAGGGATGTTCTGCATGCTTCCATAAGAAGTGCATCATCTTTATGGATCTGGTTTCCGGGATATAAGCCAAACAGATGTGAAACATGCCTGTGATGGATTTCGGCTTCTGGATAATCATAAAACCATTCCTGAAGTTGCCCTTCTTTTCCGATTTTATAAGGCGGAAGTTTCTCAATCGCATTTTTTACAGCATCCGTAAAATCTTCCACTTTCAGAATTTCACATGCCTTTAAATACAGCCCAAACAACTCTTTTAATATGCTGATATCCATTGTTGAAGCAAATGTGATACTGTGTGTTGTCTGATCCGGTGCAAGGAATGTATTTTCAGGCGAAGTAGAAGGAGCAGTTACATAATATTCCTCATAAGGTACCAGATAGCCCAGATAAAATTCTACAGCTCCCCGTATAATCGGAAAAGCCTGCTTCTTTAAAAAGGTTTCATCCAATGTATAGCAGTAATGTTCCCATAAGTGACAGCATAACCAACCAGAACTCATTGGCCACATAGAATACGTACAGGGATTTTCATCCTGTCCAAATTGTCCGACCGGACTTGAGTGTCCCCAGATATCCAGATTGTGGTGGCTTACCCAGCCAGGCAGATGATAAATATTCTGCGCTGTTTTTTCACCTTTTTTTGAGGTACGTTCTATCAGTTCAAGTAAAGGCATATGGCAATCACCCAAATTAACTTTTTCTGCCATCCAGTAATTCATTTCCGTATTAATATTCACGGTATAATTACTGCTCCAGGGAGCCCGCATATGGTGGTTCCAGATCCCCTGAAGGTTTGTGCATTGTGAACCTGGTGCAGATGAACAGATCATCAGATAACGGGCATAATAAAACATTTTTAATGCACGGTCATTATCGAGTGAATGGTTAATATCAAGCTGCATCCGGTTAAAATAGTTCGCATACACATCTATATGTGCCTTTTTTTGATTTTCGTAGCAAATGTGCTGGATGTTTTTCAGCATCTGGGCTTTCTTTGACGGATAGAGTTCTTTTTGGTTAAAATCCGTCACTCCAGATACGTAAATATACACATCATTTGAAGTATTTACAAAAAGCTTATCCTCTTGCTGATATACACTTCCCCCATCCGTCTGTACATATAATCCAATTGCAAAACGGATTCCCTGCCCATTCTCATAAATAACAGGAATGTCGCAGGAATAATAAGGCGGAGCTACATAAACAGGTGCCTGTCCTTCTAATACAATTCCATTTTCATCATACAAAGTATATTCGTGCCGTATTTTACTTTCCAACGTTATTGTCATTTCAAGATTGCAGTTCCTGGGAGCATGATAATGAATCGCCATCACTGGCTCTGCCATACTTACAAAGACTTCTCTTTGATATACCAGATCATCCTGACAATATTCTATTTTTTCAATTGCATTCGTTAAAGACAATTCTCTTTTATAAAAGCTATTTTCTTTTTGTACAGGTACTTTCGAATCAATGCAAAGCGTTCCTGCAGGCAGATAGCTTTCTGTCCAGTCTCCTAACACATTTTCTTTGCAATAATTCTCAGCTTCCTGATAATGTCCCGCAAAAATTTGTTTTCTAAAAAAATCCCAATTGACATTTTTGTTTGGATTCTCTTTGTCTCTGCCATTCCCAGACCAGAGTGAATCCAGATTTAATTCTATTTTTTCATTTTGGAATCTTCCATAAGACATTGCCCCGATGGTTCCATTTCCAAGGGGCA
>CAKRRX010000232.1 GCA_934394595.1 uncultured Blautia sp.
GCTGCTTTCAGAAAAGCCTTCAAAGAGCCAATGATCACATCTCCCATAACCGCCATATCTTCCGCAGCAAAGGATACCGGGAAATTGTCGGAAAACAGTATCTGGGAAGACGGTGGGAATTCATCATCCCCTTCCCACAGGATCATCTGGATCTGATATCCCGGATAAATGGAAAGCTCATATGCTACATCTCCGAATTTCACCGGAGTACATTTCATATGATCCATTACAAGGCAAAAATCATCCAGTCTGTTTCCATAGGTAAATGCAAGACGTTTGATACACCGTCCGTCAAACTGACGCAGGTAAACCTCCCCCCATGGCATTTCCCGGTATGTTTTATATTTACCGGTTCCAACAGAGGTAGAACCATTTAACAGAAAACGGATGGTAAGGATCTTCGCATAGATCATATCCTCAAGAGGATAACAGTTCTTCTCATCAGCCACATGCTTTACCTGAAAATCCGGATATGTAACCTTATATTCGGATCCCAGAAAAGTCAAAGTAAATTCCCTGGTACTTTCTTCGTATGGGATGGAAAGCCTGGATGCGATTTCCTTGGGATCAGCTTTTGCATACAGCTCAAGGTAATGCTCCCAGGGCATTCTCTCTTTGCTGTCTTTCTCATAATTTAAGTCGTCAATCGTAAATGGCATTTCTTAATTACTTCCTGTTCTGTAAGTCATTCATAACATCAGGGAACATTCCGGTATCTGTATGAGGAATAAAGCATGCTCCTACAAATTCATCCATGTATGTCGGCACTGTAGAAAGCTCCATATATGTCATGTTCGCAGCAAGCTCATAGGTCTTTTTCTCTGCCTCTGTGGAAAGAAGCATCAAATAAGAACCTGTCAGGGAAGAGTTGCCGATATAATGGAACTTCTCCAGAGGGATATCCGGGAACATTCCGATATTTACAGCATTTCTCATATTGATTCCACTTCCGATACCACCGGCAACATATACGTCATCAATCATGCTCACATCAAAATCAAGACTGTTTATCATTGTTCTGATTGCTGAGAAGATTGCTCCCTTGGCACGAATAAAGTTGTCAATATCCACCTCTGTGATCTCAATATCCTTCACAGAGCCTGCATCTTTTTCAAATGCGATCACAT
Source organism: uncultured Blautia sp. (assembly GCA_934394595.1). Classification (GTDB taxonomy): domain Bacteria; phylum Bacillota; class Clostridia; order Lachnospirales; family Lachnospiraceae; genus Blautia_A. The sequence continues at coordinate 1,128 of CAKRRX010000232.1, forward strand.
AGCTTCCCATTCCGTATTTGTCATGACGGATTCTCTCTCCTTCCCGAACAAATTTGCCCTTGGGGTTGATGATTCCACACATGAAAAGCTCACTGATCACGTCTATGATTCCGGAACCGCAAAGTCCAACCGGCTTAGTACCTGGATTTCCTACTACCTTGTAGGTTGGCTCCATAGTCTCTTTATCAATGGAACAAGCCTCGATAGCACCGTCTGTTGCACGCATACCGCAGCTGATGTCACCGCCCTCAAAAGCCGGGCCTGCGGAACATGCGCAGCTCATCATAAAGTCAGAGTTACCAAATACAAGCTCGCCGTTGGTTCCAAGGTCAATAAACAAAGAGAACTCCGGTCTGTTCCAAATCATACTTACTAAAGTTCCGGCAGTAATATCACCGCCTACATAGCTTCCGATATTTGGCGCAATGATGATATGCGCATCTTTATTGATTGCAATTCCCACATCGGAAGCAAAAAGGGAATTGGTTTTGAAGAATGCTGGAATGTACGGCTCCATACGGACTGGATCTGCGTTGATTCCGGCAAACAGATGATTCATTGTTGTATTTGCACCCACAGACATTCTGTAAATATGGCTGGCTGGAATACCTGCATTTTTACACATCTGTGCGATCATTGGATTGATTGTCTCTTTAATGACTGCATCCTGCAGTTTCTTCTTTCCGCCTGGCTTCTGCTGTTCGATGATACGGTTGATAACATCTGCTCCGAAACGGATCTGTCCGTTTCCAGAGGAAGCCTTGGCAAGAATCTCTCCAGTCTCCATGTTGATCAGGACTGCAGAAACAGTTGTGGTACCAATATCCACTGCAAGTCCGCCCACTATTACTTCTTCATCTTTTCCGAAAATATCATATACAAAAAGATCATTAGGAGCAGTACGAACTACGCATTTTACTTTGAAATGATTTTCCCGGAGTACATCCGGCAGTTTTCTTAATACAGCGTAAGGAATCCTTACCTGCCTCAGATTCATATATTTCTTTAAAGCTCTTGTAAGGCGCTCATTGTCCGGCATGGTATCATCCAGACTGGGCTCGTTCATATCCAGCTCGATCACATCAAGACTGTTTCGAAGCTCAATACCGGTCATTTCTACGTCTCTTTTGGAATTCTCGAAAATGGCAATTTCCTCTTTGGAGCTGAGATCCGCAACCTTCATTCTGCTCTTATAGGCAGATGCAATATCAGGTACCAGCACAGTTACGTCTGCACAGATTTTACTCGTGCACGCAAGACGCCACCCTTCCTGATATTCCTCGTCACTGATATGCAAGGTTTTCTTGCTGTCCAGTTCTCCTTTTTTTAACTGTACCCGGCACTTTCCGCAGGAAGCATTTCCGGAGCACGGCGCATCGATGGCCACATTGGCCTCTCTGGCTAATTCAAGTAAATTGTCCCCCGCATTGGCAAAATGTTCTACCACACTGCCATCTTCAAAAGAAAATGTAACCTTAAACATCCGGCACTCACCTTTCTCATATGGTATATCTGCCAAAACAGATTATTGCTCACTACGTGATCAATAACCAAAACAGACTTATTCTTATCCGTTAGAAAAAGGGACTGAGGCCCAAGCCTCAGCCCCTCATTGTAACTTACATTCCTATCCAGTCCGTCCGTTATCCATGAACTCGTTCATGCAAGCATGACCCATCCATAGTTGTCGTCCAGGACTTTCATTATAAATTACAGTTCAAGATAGGAATCAGCATACAGGGTGTTGCCCTTGAATACGTCGCAGGATTTGATTGTTTCCATAAGACGAAGGTCGTTAGGGTTAACAATTGCGGATGTAAGACCCTGCATCATAGC
>CAKRRX010000233.1 GCA_934394595.1 uncultured Blautia sp.
AACAAGCCTCGTTCTTGCTGGGATCCTTTCAATTACTACTGGGGATGCCGAAATGTGGTATTAACCGACAGCCCCCTCTCATAACATACATTTCATTTTAATCTTCTTCTATATGCTCTCTGCCCTGATCAATGATAGTGCGTACATGCTCATCTGCCAGAGAATAGAAAATGGATTTTCCCTCTCTTCGGCTTTTCACCAGCTTATTCTGCTTCAGGATACGAAGCTGGTGTGAGATAGCAGACTGTGTCATATTGAGGGCTTTTGCCAGATCGCACACACATACCTCTGCTTCAAAGAGGACAAACAGGATACGGATCCTGGTTGAATCACCAAATACCTTAAACAATTCTGCCAGATCATACAATTCGTTTTCTTCTGGAATGGTCTCATTGACAATCTCCAGAAGATTCTCATGTACCTCACAGCAATCACATATTTCCACATCTTTTTCTATATTATTTGCCATTGTCTTCTCCCTGATCCTTAAAGATTTTTCACAAAGAGGGTACGGATCGCATTTAAAACTGCAAGAACCATAACTCCTACATCTGCAAAGATTGCAACCCACATATTGGCAATACCAAGAGCTCCCAGCACCAGACAGATCAGCTTGATTCCAATAGCAAAGTAAATATTCTCATACACAATCCTCATGCACTTCTTGGAAATCCGGATAGCCTTGGCAATCTTCACCGGATCATCATCCATCAGCACCACATCTGCAGCTTCGATTGCAGCGTCTGAACCAAGAGCACCCATTGCAATCCCGATATCAGCCCTGGAAAGCACCGGTGCATCATTGATTCCATCTCCCACAAATGCCAGCTTTTCCTTTTCTGATTTCTTTGCCAGAAGTTCTTCTACCTTGTTAACCTTGTCAGCTGGAAGAAGCTCGCTGTACACTTCTCCAATCCCAAGCTCTGCTGCCACAGCATCTGCCACCTTGCGGGCATCTCCGGTAAGCATGACAGTCTTGGCGACACCGGCCTTTTTCAGATTATCAATGGCTTCTTTTGCATGAGGCTTGATAATATCGGAAATCAGGATATGGCCTGCATATTTTCCATCAATTGCCATATGGACAACAGTGCCTACATGATGGCATTCCTTATAGGAAATCCCAAGCTTGTTCATCAGCTTTGCATTTCCGGCAGCTACTTGTATCCCATCTACCCTTGCGATAACGCCATTTCCACCGATCTCCTCGATATCTGTCACACGGTTACGATCAATGGGCTTGCCATATGCTTTCTGAAGGCTCTTACTGATGGGATGAGAGGAAGAGCATTCTGCGTATGCCGCATATTCCAGAAGCTTCTGTTCCTCCAGATCACTGTGATGGATTCCGCTGACTTCAAAGACACCTTTTGTCATGGTACCGGTCTTATCAAAGACTACGATCTTTGCCTTAGAAAGAGTCTCCAGATAGTTGGATCCTTTTACCAGAACACCCTGATTGCTGGCTCCGCCGATTCCTGCAAAAAAGCTGAGAGGAATACTAATCACAAGGGCACACGGACAGCTGATTACCAGGAAGGTAAGGGCACGATAGATCCAGTCCCCCCACTGAGGAGACAGTCCCATAAACAACAGTCTGCACAATGGCGGCAGTACAGCCAGTGCAAGGGCGCTGTAGCATACTGCAGGTGTATAATATTTTGCAAATCTTGAGATAAAATTCTCAGATCTTGATTTCTTGGAGCTTGAATTTTCCACAAGATCCAGGATCTTGGATACCGTAGATTCCCCGAATTCCTTTGTTGTACGGATTTTCAGCACACCTGTCATATTGATACAGCCGCTGATCACCTCTTCCCCTTCCTTTGCATCTCTTGGAAGGCTTTCCCCTGTAAGGGCACTGGTATTTAAAGTCGAGGAACCTTCTTCAATAATACCGTCAATGGGAATCTTCTCTCCTGGCTGTACCACGATCACGGTACCCACTTCCACTTCATCCGGGTCTACCTTTTCCAGCTTGCCATCCTGCTCTATATTGGCATAATCCGGACGGATATCCATCAGTTCACTGATATTTCTTCTGCTCTTTCCTACTGCATAGCTCTGGAAAAGCTCTCCGATCTGGTAAAACAGCATAACCGCCGTTCCCTCCTGATAATCACCAAGAGCAATGGCACCTACTGTCGCTACTGCCATCAGGAAATTTTCATCAAATACCTGACGGTTCATAATTCCCTTAAATGCTTTTCTCAGAATGTCATATCCGATCACCAGATATGGGATCATGTACAATGCCATTCTTGCATATCCCTCCACTGGAATAAAATGCAGTACCACCAGAAGCACGATGGTGACCAGAATCCGGATCAGGACTTTTTTCTGCTTCTTGTTCATATTCTTTCCCATGCCTGACGGCACGTCCTCCTTCTATCACACACAGATTTTCCATCTGATTGTAATTGCTTTTGTCCGGTGCTTTGCAGCACCAGCCTATGGCATCTCTTCCCTGCTTCTAGCTGATGCTGCACACTGCAATTTCTTATAAGAAGATCTCGCAGTCATCTTCCACTTTCTTACAGTTCTTCAGGACTTCCTGCATAACAGCCTTTGGCTCCTGTCCATCTTCAAACTCTACGATCATCTTCAGAGTCATGAAGTTCACAGTAGCATCCTTAACACCTGCGGTGTTCTTCGCAGCTTCCTCCATCTTATTGGCACAGTTTGCACAGTCAACATCGATCTTGTAAGTTTTTTTCATGGTTGTGATCTCCTTTTTGAAAATGTTTTTCTGTTTTCATATGAACAATTATTCATATGTTTGTTCTTATTATAGCATTTAAATTCATTCTGTCAATAGATTTCCATAAATTATGCAAATTATTCTGCTCTGGAAATTTTCTTCTTTTCATATATTATTATAAATTCTCTATTTTAGCTCTGTTCAATTCTCACCGCATCATGTATAATAAAAAAGATTGCATCTGACACATTTAGT
>CAKRRX010000234.1 GCA_934394595.1 uncultured Blautia sp.
AAACTTTTCTGAGAAGAAAGACGTTTTGGAGAACAATTGCATATCTTCCAGCCATTCTGCCTGTGATCGTTACAGTCCTTTTGTGGAAATGGATGTACAATCCCCAATATGGTCTTCTGAACAAGCTGATGGAGCTGATCGGGCTTGGAAAATATACTACAGGGTGGCTGACAAACAGCTCTACAGCATTGTATGCGGTGACTTTCACTTCCCTGTGGAAAACCATTCCCACTTATTTTGTGCTTTTTATGGCCGGACTGCAGTCGGTTCCAAAAGAACTTACAGAGGCAGCGATTTTGGATGGCGCAGGAAGATGGGCCCTGATCCGGTATGTGACGATTCCGTCAATCAAGCGGATCATTACCATTGTTTATGTGCTGGTATTTATTGATGTATTTCGGGTATTTGATCTTGTGTATGCAATGACCAATGGTGGACCGGGCTATTATAATACGGAGATGATCCTTACATATGGCTATAAGACTACATTTACCAATTCCAATGCAGGATATGGAATGGCGATTACGGCAATTATGATCCTATTTGTAATGCTGTGTTCCGGGCTGCAGATAAAGATTCAAAGCAAATCCTATGACTAAGGAGGGGGACAGATGAAAAAAGCAGCATCAAAAGCCTTTGTGGGAATCGTGCTTGCGGTTCTGGCAATTGTCACATTACTTCCGGTCATATGGGTATTGATTTCCTCGTTGAAAACAAGAAAAGAAATGATGACGCTTCCTTGGGGCCTGCCGGAAGTCTTTCAGTGGGAAAATTACACAAAAGCCTGGGAGAAAGCAGATTTCCAGATCCTTATGAAAAACAGTATCTGCATTACAGCAGTATCGCTGGTATTTATGATCTTGCTGTCATCTATGGTGGCCTTTGCGATTACCAGATATCATGTGCGGGCAAGAAAATTGGTTCTTATGTATATGCTGGTGGGACAGACCATATCTACCGGAATGATCACATTTCCCATTGTAATCTTATTGAGAAAGCTGGGGCTAGATGGAGGTCTTGCAGGGCTGATTCTGACCTATATTGCTGGCGGACTTCCCTTTGCAGTATTCGTTATGCAGGGCTTTTTTGCCGGAATTCCCTATGAATTATATGAAGCTGCGGAAATGGATGGAGCGACAGAACTGGATCTCTATCGTAAGGTGGCAATTCCTCTAGCAAAACCATCTCTTGCAACGGTACTTCTGTACCAGTTCATGTGGGTCTGGAATGAATTTATCCTGGCATTTACCGTGATCAGTAAAAAAGAAAACAGAACCATTATTGTAGGGCTGTACTCTGTTGTAAATGGTAACCTGCAGACAGATTACGTTACGGCTTTTGCCGGAGCTGTGATCGTATGTGTTCCGATTATTCTAATCTATCTGATATTCCAGAAATATCTGATAGAAGGACTGGTAGCAGGTGCGGTAAAAGGATAAAGGAGGGATGGAATGGAAAAATGCGAAATTGGTGCAGCGGCATGGGGATTTCGGGAACTTGATCTGGAAGAACAGTTGAAATTATGCCAGAGACTGGGATTTTCTAGCCTTGAGCTTGGAATTGCAAATGCTCCAAAAGACGTTTCTTTGGATGCGACAGATGAGGAAATCCAAAAAGTGCGTGAATTATATCAGAAATATCAAATGCCTTTATGGTGTGCTGCCACAGGAAATGATTTTACAGTTGCCCAAGGGGTAGAAGAGCAGATCAAAAAAATAAAAAAGGTAATTCTGATCTGTGAAAAAGCAGGTATCTCTTATCTGCGTATTTTTGCCGGATTCTCAGCTGTTGGAGAAGTTACGGGAGAACGCTGGAAAGAAATGATCCGGGCGATTAATGAGACCGCTGATTTTGCAAAAGAACACCAGGTGATTCCTGCTGTGGAAACTCATGGAGGGGTAAATGCATTTCCAGATGGAGTAGTGCATTTTGCTTCTGTGACAACCGACTATACAGCACTGGAAAAATTACTGAAAGAGATTCGGGGAAATGTATTATTTGTATTTGACCCGGCGAATCTTGCAGCAGCTGGTGAGAAGGATCCGTTACGCGTATTCCGTCTGCTGAAAGACAGAATTGCCTATATGCATCTGAAAAATTTTATAAAACTGCCATCAGGACATCTGGATCCGGCACCTCTGGGGCCGGGAGTCTTTGACTGGAATGTTTTTGTCTCCAGAATAGGAGACTGGCAGGGCAGATATATGATCGAATTTGAGAAACCGGAAATTCTGGAACGCGGATGCCAGGAAAGTATAGACTATTTATACAGACATCAGGAGGGATAAGAGTATGAGCAACCAGAGAGATTACAGAGACTATCAGACAAGCCGTGCAATTGTAATAGAACGGCCTCATGAAGCAAGACTCAGAGAGATAAAGCTTACAGTGCCGCGGTCAGATGCGTACATAGCAAAAACTCTGTACAGCAGTATTTCCAGTGGAACAGATATGAAGCTATAAAGGCTTACAGCATCCGGAACAGTGCTGGTATCCGTTGGTTCCAGGCTATGAAACCGCCGGAATCGTGGTGGCAGCAGGGCCACAGACAGATGGCAAACTGAAGGTGGGAGATCGGGTTATGATCAATGAATGTCGGCAGTATGGTGATGTATGCGCTGCCTGGGGCGGTGGCTCCGAATACACGGTCAAGGATTCTTATACCATGAATGATACCTTCGATTACATGGTGAAAATTCCAGATAACGTATCAGATAAAGATGCAGTTCTAGCCTATCTTCCCTGTGTGGCATTGAAAGGAATCCGCAGGCTGACCCTAAAGGCAAAAGAAACTGTAGTGGTAGTAGGTGCTGGAATGGTTGGAATCAGCGCCATTCAGATTTTGAAAATTCTTGAGCCTACTCTTACCGTAATTTCTGTGGAAAGAAATAAATTCAGAAGAGGAATTGCACAGC
>CAKRRX010000235.1 GCA_934394595.1 uncultured Blautia sp.
TTTGGAATTGAAGAAAAAGACGCAGATGGAAATAAAGTAGACAATACAACAGAAGCAGCAAAGATCACAAACAGCACGTCCGTTATGTTAAGCACAGTAGCTCAAGACGAGAACGCAATCGGATATGTATCCCTTGGTTCCCTGGATGACAGCGTAACAGCAGTAAAGATTGATGGTGCAGAGGCAACCGCAGAAAACATTGAGTCTGGAGATTACAAAGTAGTTCGTCCATTCAACATTGCAACAAAGGATGATGTAAGCGAAGCTGCACAGGATTTCATTACATACATCATGAGCGCAGACGGACAGCAGATCATTGAAGACAACGGATACATTTCAGTAGGTGACAAACCTGCATATGAAGCAGCTGACGTAGAAGGAAAAGTTGTAGTAGCTGGTTCCTCTTCTGTAACACCAGTTATGGAGAAGCTTGCTGAGGGCTACAAGGCAGTAAATGACAAAGTTGATATTGAGGTTCAGCAGAGTGATTCTACAACTGGTATGACATCTGCAATTGACGGGCTTTGCGATATTGGTATGGCATCCCGTGACCTGAAAGACAGCGAGACTGAGGCTGGTCTTACCGCAACTGTAATTGCTAAAGATGGTATTGCAGTTATCGTAAACAACGACAGTGGCGTAGAAGAGCTTACAAGCGAGCAGGTAAAAGATATCTACACTGGCAACATTACTACATGGGAAGACCTTGCAAAATAATAAGAAATAAAATTACTGTTCACAAAAAACACCTTGTGGAACGTTACCGGTGAATAGTAAAGAAATAAAGTACCTTTACAGTTACGAAACATGAAATAGAAATAAGGAATCCTGCAAAGCCGGTTAAAAGCTTTGCAGGATCCAAATTTTCCGAATAAAAAAGGAACTTATTTTATATGAAATCGATTAAAGAAACTGGAATGAAATTTGTATTCCTTGCAGCGGCCTGTACTTCCGTATTAGCCGTTGCATTAATCTGCATTTTCCTGTTTGCAAACGGAATCCCGGCAATGGCGAAGATTGGTCTGCCAGATTTTCTGTTTGGAATGAAATGGAAGCCGTCCAATGGACTGTATGGAATTTTTCCATTCATTCTGGGAAGTATTTATGTAACAGCCGGGGCAATTGTGGTGGGAGTTCCAACAGCCCTTCTGCTTGCAATCTTCCTTGCATTTTATTGTCCGAAAAAGCTGTATGCACCATTAAAGGCAATGGTAAACCTCCTTGCAGGAATCCCATCTGTTGTATATGGATTTTTCGGTTTGACAGTGTTTGTCCCGCTGCTTCGACAGCTTACCGGTCATGATGGAAGTACGATGCTGACGGCTTCAGTGCTTCTTGGAATTATGATCCTTCCAACGGTAACCGGCGTTGCAGAACCAGCCTTAAAAAGTGTTCCCACAAGTTATTATGAAGGGGCACTGGCACTTGGAGCAACCCACGAAAAAAGTGTATTTGGCACTGTTTTTCCGGCTGCAAAATCAGGTGTATTAGCTGGCGTGGTTCTTGGAATCGGACGTGCCATTGGTGAGACGATGGCAGTGATCATGGTAGCTGGAAACCAGACCTGGATGCCACAGGGACTTTTCAAAGGACTTCGAACCATGACCGCAAATATTGTAATTGAAATGGGCTATGCAACCGATCTTCACAGGGAAGCGCTGATTGCTACAGGTGTTGTACTTTTTGTATTCATCCTGATCATCAACCTGTGTGTATCCGCCCTGAAAAGGAGAGCAGAAGATGAGTAAAAGTAAATTATCCTATTGGAAAAATCATCCTGGTTCTGCCATCCTGAGGCTCCTGGTATGGTTATCTGCAATTATTACAGTGGCAGTTATGGCGTTTCTTGTTGGTTTTATTCTGATAAAAGGTGTTGGAAACCTGACACCAGACTTGTTTGCGCTGGAATATAATTCTGACAATGCTTCTTTAATGCCGGCACTGATCAATACCTTGATCATCACCCTGTTATCCCTGGTGATCGCGGTGCCGTTTGGTATTTTTGCTGCAATTTATCTGGTTGAGTATGCGAAAAAGGGCAGCAAGCTGGTTAAGATCATCCGCATTACAACAGAAACCCTTCAGGGAATCCCATCCATTATTTTCGGTCTGTTCGGTCTTCTGTTTTTCAGTACTGCTCTCCATTGGGGATATTCCCTTCTGGCTGGTGCTATGACACTGGTAATCATGATCCTTCCACTGGTCATCCGTACTACAGAGGAGGCACTTATGGGTGTTCCGGATGCATACAGAGAAGCTTCCTTTGGTCTTGGAGCAGGAAAGCTCCGCACTGTGTTTAAAGTCGTGCTTCCAAGTGCAATTCCTGGAATCCTTTCCGGTGTGGTACTTGCAACAGGACGTATTGTTGGTGAGACTGCAGCTTTGATTTATACCGCCGGTTCTGTGGCAAAGGTTCCATCCAGTCTGATGGGATCCGGACGTACCCTGGCAGTACATATGTATGTACTTTCCAGTGAGGGACTTTACATGGATCAGGCTTATGCTACAGCAGTTATTCTGCTGATCTTCGTACTTGTACTGAACGGAGTGTCCGGTTTATGCGCAAAGCACTTAAGTAAAGCTACAAACGGGCAGTAAGTGCCATAGGTATTGCTGATGCATGCAGTTGTGGCAGCGCAATAGGCGAGAAACAACTAACTTTCATATATGATAATATTGCCAGCTGGTGATACGTCAGCTTGATAAAAATTCACACTCAGCAGATTTGTTTAGAAAATGCAATAGAACTAAAAATTTCTGCAGCAAGGAGAATTATGGGTAAAATAGATGTAAAAAACATGGATCTGTACTATAGCAGCTTCCATGCCTTGAAAAATATTAATCTGGAGATTCCGGAAAAGAAGATTACCGCGTT
>CAKRRX010000236.1 GCA_934394595.1 uncultured Blautia sp.
GCTTTCTCACCAGCTTCATCAAAATATGTCCGTCCGCCTCTTTTTTCTTATCACATACCAGATATTCTTTCTCCTGGAAAGATACCAGCTCCACCTGGTTTTCCTCTGGTTTCTCTGCCACAAGAACAGGAAGCTGCATCACACGAAGGCGGTTCTCCTGCCCATAGCTTCCCAGCTGCTGGCAGTCCGCCGGCGCATAGATCCGGTTAAATACAGTGAGGGCTTTGCGCCATCTTGCCAGATATTTCTCATGGATATAGGGCAAAAAGTCAAGATCCACCAGCACTTTTTTCTTTGCTCTGGCTTTCGCAGCAAGATAATAGGACAGATATTTGGAACTTCCTGCAACGATCACCGCATCCCAGGACGCAGTTCCAAAAAGGCGGTTCCACTCCCTTTTTACCAGTTCATCTATATAACTGCGGATAATAGGATTTTCCAGATATACCTCCGGATTTTTTTCCACAGTAAGATAATTCAGATATTCAGCCTCACTGACTGTCATTCTTCCCTCACCCATAAAGCCTGCAACCTTACCCATCTGAGAGAAAAAGATCTTACACTTTTCCTTGTTTCCAAGATTCTCACTAAAAAATGCCACATCATATTTTTCCGGATCGATCTTGGCCAGGATACGTTTCACCACCAGCGTCACCTCCGGTTTTGCTTCACTGCTTCCCAGGATGAGAAGCCTCTTTTTCTCCGGATTTCTCAGGGAAAAACACTCCAGTCCTTCCGGAATGTTTCCTTCCAGAAGAAACGCTGCAAGAGCAGCCGCCTTATTCCTCACATTCTCTCCAAAAGCAAGCACTTTTCCAGGGTAAACCCCTCCTGCCGGACGTTTTTTTGCCCAGATTTCTTTCCTCTGCTGATCTGGAACACAGATAAAATCTGATTTCAACATGTCCCTTGCTGCCACTAATCCAAATTCCTTTGCTTCCAGACTCTTCTTCTCATAAACTTCAGACATGGTATTCAGATAGATCTGGCCATCTCTTTTTACAAAGGAAACCGGAAGCTCCACGCTGCTGACAATGATTCCGGAGGATGCCAGTATTCTCCAGTATCCAGCAGAATTCTCTGCCACTTTACTGGTGTTTCCAAATGGAAAGCCTCCCCTTACGCAGGCAAAACAGATATAATCTTTTCCATAAGTTTTCTTCACATATTCAAACATTTCCTGGATCAGCTCCCAGTCTCCGGTTCCCTTTTCCCATAAGAAAAAAATCTGGTTTGGATTTACCGGCAGATTCACCAGAGCCTCAGCATATTCATAACTTCTGCTGATTTCCTGTGTATACCCTTTCACCAGCTTTTTTGCCCGACGTCTGGCGCTTTCATATTCCTCCATATTCTGTTCCAGGATTTTCTCTATCTCACTCATGCAAATTCCTCTTATTTTCTATCTGCTTTTCCAGTTCCTGAAGTTGCTGCTGATTCCATTTTTCAGGATCAAAGCTGTATGAGATCTCACTTTTTAGATCTGGTTTTAAAAGCTTCATGTTCATAGCCTTGGCTGCAAGAGCCCCTGGACTTTCCTCTTCTTTCTCCGGGCAAATAAAAAAGTCACACATTTTCATAAGGACAAAAGGCCTGGATGGCCAGCCTGTTAAAAAGACTCTTCCCTCAAGATGAAGCTGTGATATTTTTTGTTCCAGTTCTTCATACCCCTTGCCTTTTCCCATAATATAAAGACAGGTATTTTTTTCTTTCAAACCGAAAAAAGTATTCAGAAGCTCTCCCGCTGACTTGTGATACATACAGAAATAATTTACTTTATCCATATCCGGTGCGGATATGGTATCCAGAGTAAGAACTGATTCATTTTCTCCACTGACAGCTGCAAGATAGTAGCTTTCCTTCTGAGAAATGATCACCGGCTGCTCCTGCAGTTCCTTTTGTATCCTGTTCACAGGCACAAACCTTGGCCTGTATGTGAAAAACCTGGTATTTTCCATTTCAGAAGCCACCATGGAAAACAGATTCTTTTTGCCTGTAAAATCAATGGCACAGTCAAAAACGGCATCCCCAAAAAGCCTTCTGGCTTCCCTTTTGTAAAAGCGGTGAGGAATTTCTGCCTTTTTTCCTTTCATCAGACAATCATGACTGGCAATTTCCTCTGCACTTCCGTTAAAGGGCTGTCCTCTGTAAAGGACACGGATTCCAGATGGCAGGGAACGGATCAGTTTTTCCGCTTTTTCATCTCCATTCCCATCAATCAATAATGTAATATCATATTTTTGAAAATCCAGGCACTCTGCCATGGCAAGAAATGCCCTGGTAGTTCCATTCTCAGAGAAGTCTCCGGCATACATAAGAACCTTGCGCAGTCCATTCTCCCTGCAGCTGATACAGTCTTCTCCCTCTTTTCCATGGAACACAATGTCTGCAAGACGGCGGCACACCTTTCCGTCATCTCTTGGGCATGCCCATTTTGCTTCCCTGTCATAAACCTTCCTGTAAGGCTCCATGGCCTTTTCCAGGTCTCTTAAATAGCTGCCCAGCTGCTCATAATCTTCTGCGATAGGCCCTGGCAGCTTGTCAATTCCAAAATACAGACCCCTATAGTTCAGATAATTGGCAAGATCCGGAATGAAAAATAGAATTGGTTTTCCGGAAACCAGATAATCAAAATAAATACTGGAATAATCAGAAATCAAAATGTCAGTGACACGTAGCAGCTCATTGGTATCCACAGTTGCCGGAATATACTGCCCGGTGATCCCCTGTGTGTTTTTTATATGGTAGTATACGATCTGGTGAGGCTTTACAAACACCTGATACTCGCTGGTATCCACATTTTCCTCAATGGTGCTGATCATCTTTTCGTAAGCATCCAG
>CAKRRX010000237.1 GCA_934394595.1 uncultured Blautia sp.
CTGTTCTTCTGTATCAATCAGGATGTGTACGATGGACTGACACCGGAACAGCAGGCAGTGGTTGACAAAGCCGGAAGAATGGCAGTTGAGTATGAGCGTTACATCAACCGTTCCGGTGATGCAGAGATCATGAACCGCTGGGAAGAGAAAAACGGCGTTACCTTTACCGCAAAAGAGGATATGGATATTGATTCTTTTAAAACGGCGGTAGACGGCGTAGATGAATGGTTTGTGGATGAACTGAAAAACCAGGGATATGACGATGGTCAGGAACTGGTAGACGCATTTAAGTAATAAGAGATACATGCCTCAGTGAGGGGAAAACACCTTCTGGAGCATGTGACTGATAAATCAAATAGTGCCCTGATAAAACACCTCCCGGGATGTGAATGACCAACACATTTCGGGAGGTGTTTAACTATTATTATAGAATTCCGGTGATCCTGAAGGAACACCATACCAGCAGAAGTGCCATGATTCCGTTCATCAGTCTGTAGTGCCCGGTGTAAAAACGTTTCAGTGCATTTCCGGCAAAGGCCCAGATCAGATTTCCCAGGGCTCCCAGGAACATAAGATACACAGCAAAGCAAAAAAGAATGGGAGCTTTTGTTTCATAAGGGAGAATATAAGCAGAAAACATGGTCAGGCCATAGATGATGATCTTCACATTTATCAGCTGCAGGAAAAATCCCATCAGCCAGGTGGGCTTATTTTCCTGTGTGTCTTCAGAAGGGGGAAGCCTGCGCCAGGTCTGCCAGGCAAGATAAAGGACATAAGCTGCCCCCAGGTATTTCATAACCGGCTGGATCCCGGGGATTATTTTTCCCAGTGTACTGCAGAACAGGCCACAAAGACACATCAAAGTAAGAGAACCGCTCCAGATCCCTGACATAAACCGAAGATTTCCGGAGACTCCGTATTTGCTGGCTGTAGAAAGTAATAGAATGTTGTTCGGCCCCGGGGACCACACGGTGAGAATAGCAGACAGGGTCATTTCTATAAATACAGATAAGGGCATGGAAATTCCTCCTTTATATTTTTATAAAAGAAAGGCGCAACATACGAAATGCTGCGTCCTTGCAAGGTTTGTTTGCACATATTTACAGATGGCGAAAGTTTTTATATATCACTTTTTCCTATGATAACACAAAATGACGGCTATGTATAGAAGCAAAATGGCAGAAATCACTTGTCTGGTATTTGCAAGCTAAATATGGTTAAATATTTGTAAAATTCATGCAAAATGGGAATAACTATGATATAATACAGAAAACTGAGGGCTGAGAGAGCGCCATAGGCGCCAAGCAGCTGACTTTCATGTATGGTGATGTCGCCGACAGGCGGCATGTCCGTTTAGGAGGAATGTGAAATGTTAAAAACCTGGATACCGGAGGAAATCCCGGAGAAAGAAGAATTAAAAAAGAGGATAAAAGAAGCAGGGGAAAAGCTGTATCAACAGCAGATGAAGCTAAAAGAACATAAGTTGCCGGTTCTGGTGCTTTTTGAAGGCTGGGGGGCTTCCGGAAAGGGAAGTACCATCGGAAGAGTGATCAAATACATTGATCCCCGTTTTTTTAAGGTGGCAACCATGTCAAAGCCCACAGAGGATGAGCTGCGCAGGCCGTTTTTGTACCGCTATTTTAATCAGATCCCGGAAGCTGGCAAATTTACTTTTCTGGATTCCGGCTGGATGGAGCAGACTTGCAAGGACTGTTTGAATGGGTTGAAGGAGGAGGCTTACCAGCAGCGAATTGAGAGTATCAAGCATTTTGAGCGGCAGCTTACGGACAATGGCTATCTGGTGCTGAAATTTTTTATGCAGATCGACAAAAAAGAGCAGACCAGACGTATGGAGAGGCTTTACAAAGAGCAGGATACCAGATGGCGCGTAAATGAATTTGACCAGTGGCAGAACGAACATTACAAGCATTGCCAGAAAGTTTTTGACAGGTATCTCACAGACACCAATACCTCTATAGCACCCTGGTATCTGATAGATGCCAAAGACCGTGGTTTTGCCGAGCTTCAGGTCCTGGAAATTATGGTGAACAATATTGATGTGGCATTGCAGAACAGTGCCCACAGTGCACCTCTTTTGCCAAATGTATTTCCTCTTGAGAAAATGCCGAAGCTTTCGGAAGTTCAGCTGGAAGACAAGATGATGGAGGAAGAGGAATATAAAAAAGAATTAAAGCATCTTCAGAAAAAGCTTGGAGAGCTTCACAACCGCCTGTATCGTAAGCGTGTACCGGTGATCATTACCTATGAGGGCTGGGATGCAGCTGGAAAAGGGGGCAATATCAAGCGGATCACAGAGGCTCTGGACCCCCGTGGTTATGAGGTGCATCCAATTGCCAGCCCGGAACCCCATGAGAAAGCCCGCCATTACCTCTGGCGTTTCTGGACAAGACTGCCCAAGGATGGTCATATTGCAATATTTGACAGAACCTGGTATGGACGTGTGATGGTGGAACGGCTGGAGGGCTTTTGCAGTGAAAATGACTGGAAACGTGCGTATAATGAGATCAATGAGTTTGAGAAGGAGCTGTCTGACTGGGGCGCAGTAATCATTAAATTCTGGGTTCAGATCGACAAGGATACTCAGCTTGCCCGTTTTACAGAACGGCAGAACAATCCGGAAAAGCAGTGGAAGATCACGGAGGAAGACTGGCGCAACCGGGAGAAATGGGATGGGTACGAAAGGGCAGTTGATGAAATGCTGGCAAAGACCAGTACAGCTTATGCGCCGTGGCATATACTGGAATCGGTGGATAAGAAATATGCAAGGATCAAGGCGCTGAAAATCGTGATCCGGGAATTGGAGAAGGTGCTGGGATAG
>CAKRRX010000238.1 GCA_934394595.1 uncultured Blautia sp.
TGCGGAAAATGTGCAAAAGCATGCCAGATGATCGTAGACCCTGTGGAAAACTCCAACAGTCCGGAATGTATCCGCTGTGGCAGATGCAAGAAAGCCTGTCCTGTGGGAGCCATTGAGAGTGGCGTATGTGTGAGAAAAAAATAATAGTAACCGAGTAAAAAAAGGGAATTGCTTCTGACAGGGTCAGAAAGTAATTCCCTTATTCATTGCTCTCAGATACATTAAAACATTCTGTTATAGGATTATTTATTCAGAAGCAGCACGTGAAAGCCTGTTTTTGTGTGAAATAGTAGAAATAGTGCAATTTTCTCATGATATTATACAAGAAATACATAGAAATATATCGTATTATTGTTATTGACAATATATGTTATATTTCTATGTGAGGAGAAAAATATGGCAGTTGAAAGAAAAACATTAGCGCAATTATCTGTGCCAATATGTCTGGAAACTTTATTTTATATGCTTTCAGGTATGGTCGACACTCTTATGTTGTCGTCTGTAAGTGACCAGGCTGTGGGAGCAGTGGGAACAGCAAACACATATATAGGTGTTTTTATCGTTATGTTTGGAATAATATCATCGGGTATGGTGGCTGTGATGTCACAAAATATTGGAGCGGGAAGACCTGGAATTGCATATCAGGCCAGGCAGCTTGGAATGATATTTAATGCGGTCATAGGTATCCTGATGTCTGTCGTTCTTGCTGTTTTTTCCAGTGGAATACTTAGAATGGTAAGTATTGCTCCGGCTCTGTTTGAGCCAGCTGAAACATACCTTAAAATTGTTGGAGGTACCTGTTTTTTAAATGCACTTATTCCAATTTTTTCCAGCTATTTGAGAGTGTTTGGATACACAAAGCATTCTCTGATAGGGACTATTGTTGGAAACCTTCTTAATATAATACTTAATTCTGTATTCTTATATATGTTTCACTGGGGAGTAATGGGAGTTGCTGTTGCCACAGTTATTTCCAGGATTGTAAACCTTATTATTGTAGCGATCATGGGGGCAGTACTTATAAAAGCAAAGCAGAGCCCTGAGCGTATTTCACCACAAAAGATACTTGCTCAGATTGTTAAAATAGGTTTTCCCTCTGCATTAGAAACAGCACTTTATAATGTAGCAATGACATTTATAGTGCGTTTTATGAATCAGATGGATGCCAATGGGATGAATGTTACAGCTCGCTCATATGCTATGCAGATTGCAAATTTTTCATATTGTGCAGGAGCTGCACTTGCACAGGCAAATGCTATTATGACAGGATGGAGAATTGGGGCAAAGGAGCTTGAAGAATGTGACAGGGGTACGAGAAAGGCTGTCATATATGGTCTTGTAACAGCTACATGTTTCTCTGTGACATTTGCATTGTCAGGACGTTTCATAGTGCATATCTTTACGGATGATGCACAGATGATAAGTCTTGTGGTAAAGCTGTTAACCATAGATATATTCCTTGAATTTGGCAGAGTGACAAATCTTGTATATAGCCAGGCGTTGAAAACCAGTGGAGATGCGCTTTTTCCAGTTATAATGGGTGCAATATTTATGTATCTGTTTGCAGTTGGCGGGACCTATTTTCTTGGGATACATATGGGATTTCTGGCAGTAGGGGCATATATTGCCATGGCAGGTGATGAATGTGCGAGAGCCGTTGGAATGGTACTTAGATGGAAAAGTGGACAATGGAAAAGAAAAAGTCTTGTAGAATTATAGGAGAGATTATGTACTTTGAATTAAAAGAAAATAAACCACATGGTACAAAGGATGATCCATTTAGTATATATCATATAGCGAATGTGAAGCGATCATTTCAGATACCAGTACATTGGCATGATGAATTTGAAATTATATATGTAAAAAGTGGCTTCCTGACTGTAAGTATATCAGGAGAGAACTATATTGGGAAACCCGGGGATGCTTTTGTAGTGTCACCGGGCAATTTGCATTTTATGGGTTCACAGACTGGAAATGTGGACTATTTTACTTTCCTTTTTCCTTTAAAATATATATCTTTTCGTACAGATGACATATTAGATGATAAATTACTTGAACCATTAAACAGTGGTCATCTGATGATAAGTCCGGAAATAGAAGATACGGTAAAAGAACAGTGCGAACAGTTGGTTGAGATATATGGGGCAAAAAAAGAGGAAAGCCAGTCAAAAATAACTGCTCAGATAAAGACAAAAATAATTCTTTTACAATTTATTCTTAAACTATGGAAGAAGGGATTTATAGTAGAAAATGATACAAGTGGTAAAAATACGGTAGAAAAAGAGATGGTTTCTTATATACAGCAGAATTTCACAGGGAAGATATTGTTAAAGGAATTTGGGAAGCAGTTTCACCTTTCGGAAAAATATATATCACGATACTTTAAGGAACATTTTCATATTACGATTTCACAATATGTGACGTATTTACGGTTAGAGCATGCAAAACAGCTGTTACAGGACACCGATATTCCTGTTACAGAGGTAGCAATGCAAAGTGGCTATCAAAATGTAAGCTATTTTATCAGAAGCTTCAAAAAAACATACGGAATGTCTCCGCTAAAATACAGAAATAAATACATTTAAATTGGAGTAGGCATACAGGAAAAAATAGGGTAAAATAATGTATATGCTAGAGAATGGGAGAAAAGTTATGAACATTGAATTAAATATTCTGGACTGGTTCCAGACTCTGCACACGCCGTTTCTGGACAAATTGATGGTGTTTATTACGAGTTTGGGGAATGCAGGGATTATCTGGATCGTGATGACGATAGTATTTCTTCTGATTCCTAAAATGAGAAAAACAGGTGCAGTTATGGCGGCCGCTTTGAT
>CAKRRX010000239.1 GCA_934394595.1 uncultured Blautia sp.
TTTTATCAGGAATCTGTTTTGCACTGATCATTGGATTCTGGTGTGTAGCAACTTATGGGGGGATGATCAGTGATCTGTTTCTTCCAAGTCCTACGGAGGTCGTAAAGAAAATCATAGATATGGCGAAAGACGGTTCCCTGTGGGCAAACTGCTGGGAGTCTACAGCCAGAGTTTTGATCGGATGGATCTGGTCTGTGATCGTGGCGCTTCCTGTGGGAATGCTCATGGCTAATTCACGGAAATTTTGTGCGTTTATTCAGCCGATTATTGAATTTGCCCGATATCTGCCTGTAGTAGCGCTGGTTCCTCTGACGCTTCTTTATCTTGGAATTGACGAGACACAGAAATATACCATTATTTTTTTGGGAACTTTTTTTCAGCTGGTACTGATGATTTGCGATACTGTATCCGGTGTGGATCAGAACATGATCAATGCAGCGAAAACCTTAGGATCAAATAAATGGCAGGTATACAAAGAAGTTATTTTTCCAGCAGCACTTCCGGGACTGATGGATGATTTCAGACTGACTATCGGATGGGCCTGGACTTATCTTGTAGTTGCGGAAATGGTAGCTGCAAGTAATGGACTGGGCTACATAATCCTGAAATCTCAGAGATACCTGGCAACAGATACTATTTTTGCAGGTCTGATTCTCATCGGCCTGATCGGATTAATTACAGATTGGATTTTTCGGATTCTGACCAGAATCGTAGCTCCATGGCAGGAGAGATTGGGAGACAAAAAGTAGAAGGAGACAGTTATGGACGGAAAAATCAAATTGCAGGTGCGAAATCTTTCAAAAATATATAGAGATAAAGAACGGGAAGTAACAGCACTTAAGGACGTCAATCTGGAAGTAAAGGAATCTGAATTCGTGATGATCGTAGGCCCATCCGGTTGTGGAAAAACGTCTCTCATCAATATTATCGGAGGATTGGATGAGGCAACCTCAGGAGAAGTGCTTCTGGATGGAAAAACAGTGAATGGACCTGGAGCTGACCGTGGAATGGTATTTCAGGGATATAGCCTTTTCCCATGGTTAAGTGTACAGAAAAACGTGGAATTTGGATTGAAAATGAAAAAATTACCGGCAGCTAAAAGAACTGAACAGGCCCAAAAATATATCCGTCTGGTGGGACTGGAAGGATTTGAAGATGCCCTTCCAAGACAGCTATCCGGTGGAATGAAGCAGCGTGTAGCAATAGCCAGAACCCTGGCAAATGAGCCGGAAGTTCTTTTGATGGACGAACCTTTTGGCGCACTGGATGCGCAGACCAGGGTTGTGATGCAGGAGCTTCTTGCCGACATCAGCCGCAGAACTGGTACAACTATTTTGTTTATCACTCACGACATTGATGAAGCTGTCCTTTTGGGTGAAAGGATCTACGTTATGAGCCGCAGACCCGGAACTGTGCGGGAGGCAATCACAGTGGATATTCCTGGTGAAAGAAATCACAATTCTCTGGTTTTACCGGAATTTCTGGAAACCAAGAAACGAATCATGGACATGCTCTGGCAGGAAAGTCAGGATGCAGCATTGGATAAATAAAATCAGATTTTGAGGAGGAAAAAGATTATGAAAAAATGGAAAGCGATGATGGCACTGCCTATGGCGTTACTGGTAAGCCCAATGACTGTTATGGCAGGAGACACAAAAGAGGTGACAATGGCATTTTGTACCTGGACAGGTTATTCTCCAATGTTTATTGCCCAGCAGGAGGGATATTTTGAAGATGCGGGACTGAATGTGGATATTCAGGTAATTGAAGACGAATCTACTTATGCGGCACTGATCACAAAAGGAAGCATACAGTTTCTGGCTACTGCTCAGGATCCGAATATCAAGATGTATGCGAATGGTGCCACAAGCCGTTTTGTTCTTACAATGGATGCTTCAGAAGGTGCTGATGGTCTGGTTGCTACAGAAGACATCCAGTCACTGGATGATCTGGCCGGGAAAAAAGTCGCTCTGGATAAATCGGCTTCCTCATACTATTTTTTCCTTACTGCACTGGAAAAGGAAAGCAGTCTGACAGAAGAGGATATTAATGTGATTGATATGGGAGATACCACAGAAGCAGGTCTGGCATTTATGAGCGGTTCTGTAGATGCAGCGATCATGTGGGAGCCTGAGCTTTCCGAAGCATTGGAAAGTGTGGAGGGAGCTCATGCACTGGTTACCAGCGCAGATTATCCGGATACGATCCTGGATTCCCTGGTAGTCAATGCGGATTATGCAAAAGAAAACCCAGAAGTGGTAGAAGCAGTGGAAGAAGCCTGGTACAAAGCAGTAGATTTTCTGAATGAAAACCCGGATCAGGCCTATGAAATGATGGCAAGCGGATTTGAAGAGGTAAGTGCAGAAGATGTAGCAAGCGATGTAACCGGCTTGAAATTCTTTGACAAAGCAGATAATGAAAAACTGAACGATGAAAGCAACGAAGATTCTATCTATGCGATCAGCCAGAAAATGGCAGATTTCTGGATGGAAAAAGGCGAGTGCGAAACCGACGATCTGACAGATTTTTTTGAATTGTTAAAATAGAAGAAGTTTGGGAGGGACTGAGCCCTGTGAAGTTGATAAAGCTTTGCAGGGCTCTTTTTCACATGTAAATCAGCGGATTCTGACATTCAATTCTAAAAGGTCATATGGCACATGTGGATCTTTTGGCTGGAAGAAATCAGTATTTTGGCAGAGAGGCACGCTGTTTTACAGGTGCCTCCTTAAAAAAGTACCTTTTATGCTTTTTTATCTGAAAATATATCAATTGCTCTCCGTATTGCAGTTTGCCTTACAAGGATTATCAAAACTTGGATTAAATGCATAAA
>CAKRRX010000240.1 GCA_934394595.1 uncultured Blautia sp.
TCTTTGTCTCTGATTTGTTCGTTGATCATTAAATTGCTAATTGTTGTGCACCTCCATACCTGATAGATGATCTGTTACTGTATACAGTAACTACCTTGAACTCTCAATTCCCCTTTGCAGGAAATCCCTGCCGTCGTACCTGATGCTGATCTGTGGTGCATCCTGCACCAACATAAAAAAAGTGCGGACAGAATCCACACTTCTCCTATTACACTCGCGAACTAAGTCACGCGCTGCTGTGCAATATGAACCCGAGCCGCATCCGATATGCGCTGAGGTGAGAGTGGAACTCTGCTTTCTTTTCATCACGTACTGTTATAAATTATCATGTTTTTTTGGGAAAGTCAAGAGGTTTTTTGTGTTTTTTCGGGCGGAGGGAGAAAAAAATTTTGAATGATTGTGGCAAACGGACGGAGGAGGTGGGAAGGTGGGGCGGGACACGCTGCGTTTCCGGATTTCTTTCGCGCGCTTATTAGCCTGGAGTCCGGCAAACTCGCCCTCCGGGCTCAGACAGTGCCTCCCTCCAGGCAGCTAACGCGAAAGAAATCCGAAAGCCTCGCTGACGTCCCGCCCCACCTTCCCACCTCCTCCTGTTTCGTTCCCCCAGAACAGTTCAAACTCGTTTTTCTTGGATCTCCGGACGAAAACGGATTCACTGCAGATGCAGTGAATCCTGTTCTGGATAATGTTTCTCCCAACTTCCATGAGCGGTGCCAGCTCGTCCCGTCCCTTTCAAAAGCGTTTCCGGTCTCTTTCGTTTGCGACTTCTTTTGAACAGCCGAGGTACAACCGAGGGGTCGAGGGGCTTCCCGGGCAGGCATTGGGGATTTTCCGGCGTTTTCTGAGCATAGCGCCAGATGGCACGGACACTGTCTGAGCCCAAAGGGCGAGTTTGTCCGGGGCAGCTGGCAACAGGCGGCGCAGGAAAGCGCAGGAAAATCCCCTGTCTGCCCGGGAAGCCACTCGTCCCCTTGGTGTCCCTCCCTTTGAAAAAAATTTCCATCTGCATAATTTTCCCGCCCTCTGGAAACACTAAAACTGTTTCCTTAAGAAGTTTTCAATCAGGAGGTAAAATCATGACAAATTTAAGATGTTCCGCAACAACCTGTCTTTACAACGAAAACCAGCTCTGCTCCAAAGGCGAGATCAACGTCATGGGGGAAAGTGCCACCAGTGCAGATGAAACCAGCTGCGGCAGCTTCCGTGAGCGTGGCAGCAGTGCCATGAACAGCTTCACAAATGGCTGTGGCTGCGACACGATCCAGATCGACTGCAAAGCACACAACTGCACCTACAACAATCACTGTAAATGTACCGCAGCCTCCATCGACGTAGACGGCAGTGATGCCAAAGCCTGTTCCGAAACAAAATGCAACACCTTTGAGTGCCAGTGCTGATCCACACGATACAGTTCATAGGAACATTACGAAGCAACAGCCTATATGCAAAAAAGGCGCGGCAGTCTGCCGCGCCTGATCATGTATCAAATTATCTATTTCTTAAGAAATCCGGAATCTGGATATCCTTCTTCTGAACTGTGCTGGATGGTGTCTTAGCTGTGAATGGAGTAGCATTCATAGTCGGCATGCTGAAGCTTGGCATGTTCAGGTTCATACCGCCAGCTGTAGTGGTAGTAGAAGCCGGTCTCTTATTAGCAAATACAGAATTGCTTGCCTTATTTCCAAATGGATTGGAAGCCTGTGCATTGTCAGAAAGGCCAGTAGCGATCACTGTGATCCTTGCATAATCAGCAACGGAATCGTCATACATAGCACCGAAGATGATATTTGCATCCTCACCAGTAAGCTCCTGTACATAGCTTGCTGCATCATTTGCATCCATAAGGGAAATATCACCGGAAATATTGATGATAACATGTGTAGCACCCTTGATGGTAGTCTCAAGCAGCGGAGAAGATACTGCCTGCTGAACAGCCTCCATAGCCTTGTCATCTCCTCTTGCCTCACCGATACCGATATGGGCAATTCCCTTATCTGTCATAACAGTCTGTACATCAGCAAAGTCAAGGTTGATCAGTGCCGGCAGATTGATCAGGTCTGTGATACCCTGAACTGCCTGCTGCAGAACCTCGTCAGCCTTTCTCAGTGCTTCCGGCATAGTGGTACGACGGTCTACGATCTCCAGTAACTTGTCATTTGGGATCACGATCAGGGTATCCACTGCTTTCTTCAGATTCTCAATACCTGCAAGAGCATTGTTCATACGGGTCTTTGCCTCAAAGCGGAATGGCTTGGTAACTACACCAACAGTGAGGATACCCATCTCCTTGGCTGCACCTGCGATAACCGGAGCTGCACCTGTACCGGTACCGCCGCCCATACCACAGGTAACAAATACCATGTCAGCGCCCTCGATGATCTTCTTCACTTCTTCAATACTTTCTTCTGCTGCCTTCTGGCCAACCTCAGGCTGTGCTCCTGCACCAAGGCCCTTGGTAATCTTCTCACCAATCTGAAGTACAGTTGGAGCTTTGCACAGAGTCAGAGCCTGCTTATCTGTATTCACTCCTACAAACTCTACTCCACCGATGGCTTCTTCCACCATTCTGTTGACTGCGTTATTTCCGGCACCACCTACTCCGATAACAATAATCTTTGCAGATGATTCTGCCTCATTTGACATTATCTCTAACAATGTACTTCCTCCTTTATTTCTACCTTATATCCTTTATCTTTAATTTCAGCGAATATATACCAAGTTGCATATAGATATATCATATATTTTTTTCTTGAATTAATCAACCACTAATTTTGTTTTTTTATATTTTTTTCACGAATTTTGCCGGGGTT
>CAKRRX010000241.1 GCA_934394595.1 uncultured Blautia sp.
ATTTTTAATGGCGAAATATAAGAAGAAATTAGATGATGATATACGTTGTCCTCTTGAATATGGACTGGCAATATTTGGTGGAAAATGGAAATCCCGCATAATATGTGTGCTATCTGCAGCCGGAAAACTTCGATATAGCGAACTTCGCAGAGAAATGTGTAATATTACGGATGCGGTACTTACCACTACATTAAAAGATCTGATAGAAGACGGAATTGTTGAAAGAAAATCCTATGATGAAATTCCGCCAAGGGTAGAGTATATGCTGACACAAAAAGGGAAATCAGTTGTGCCCATTTTACAGAATATTTGTCAATGGTCAGGTATTTTCTATAAAGATGATGTTGAAAATGAAATGCTTCAATGCCAGAGATGTGATCATAATAGATAGGGAGAAACAGATTATGCTTATATATACAGAAGAAAAAAAGTTTACGAAAGAACAGGTTCAGCAGTTATTTCTATCGGTTCATTGGATATCCGGGAATTATCCGGATCGGCTGTATAAGGCTCTTATGAATTCCTCAACTGTACTCACCGTCTGGGATGATGAAAAACTTGTTGGTCTGATAAGAGTACTGGATGATACGGAGATGTTAGCACAGATACATTACGTGCTTGTTCATCCTGATTATCAGGGAAACGGTTTTCATCTATGGAGTACAGGTTGCGTGTCAGTATAGTTTTGTAGCATTGGATCAGGCATCAAAGGCAATCTTTCTTACTATCTGGCGTAAAATTATTATACTTATACCCTTGATTTTCGTTTTACCTCATTTTATGCCTCATGCAGTAATGGGGGTATATTTGGCTGAACCAATCGCAGACACTATTGCAGTGTGCACTACGGCGCCGATGTTTTATTTTTATTATCGTAAATTAAAAGGTTAGAATATTTTGCATTTGTCCACTGTATTTTATCCTCTAAGCGTTTCGTTATATGAGGACAGAAGGAAAGAATATACAATCTCTTTTTCGTATGTTATTATAAGGAAACAGAGAGTGCTATGAGCTTTTTGGTCAGGGCGTGATAGCTATGGGGAAAGGTGTATGTACAGTGATAGATGAATTTAGAAAAGAGTAATTTATGGAGGAAACTACAATGGGACATTTTTATTTCGTCCGACACGGACAGACTGAGTGGAATGTTGAAAATAAAATTTGCGGAGCTACAGACAGTCCGCTTACAGAGTATGGACGTGAGCAGGCCAGGGAGACAGGGAGCAAGATTCTCGCAGAGGGAATCAAAGCAGATGAAATCCTCTGCTCTCCCCTTAGCCGTGCAGCAGATACTGCCCAGCTGATTTCGGAAATGACAGGAATCCCATACCGGGTGGAACCAAGGCTGATTGAGCAGAATTTTGGCAAATGGGAGTCTACTCCACGAGATGGAAAGGATTTCAAGAAAGCGAAGGAATTTTTTGCATGCAGCCATGAAGGAGGAGAATCCACACTTAGGCTGGCACAAAGAATCTATAATCTTCTTGATGAAATAAAAGAAGAGGCTGATAAAAAGACCTATATTTTGGTTGCCCACAACGGAATTGCCAGAGTAGTACAGTCCTATTTTACGGACATGACTAATGAGGAATATGCTGCATATGGAGTAAAAAACTGTGCAGTAGTCCGGTATGATTTTTAGAAGATTTTGTCGGAAAACAAGTGCCTGAGAGTGCTTTGTTTCGCAGGTGTTATCAAAAAAATGCATAAAAGAAATAGGGGATTTTATTCAACCTGGAGATAAAAATGGAACAATACTACTACAATCATATGAACAAGCCCCAGCAGGCTGCCTATCACAGTATCCTTGCTGGTGTGAAAAATTTTGCAGACGAAATTCAGGTGCCGGTTCTTTTGGCTGAGGAACTTTATAATGTCTTTTTTCAGATGAGGCTGGATCACCCGGAGATATTCTGGGTGACCAGCTTCAAATATCGCTATTATAAAGATTCCCCAAACCTGATCTTTATACCGGAATATCTTTTTGAAAAAAATAAGATCCGGGAGCATCAGAAAGCTATGGCTGCCAGGGTAGAGAAGCTTGTTCGTCCGGCGCAGAAGCTGTCTGAGTGGGAAAAAGAGAAATATGTACATGATTTTATCTGCGAAAATGTACGTTATGATAAATTGAAAAAAGCATACTCCCATGAGATCATTGGTCCTCTTGGACAGGGTGTCGGTGTCTGTGAGGGTATTGCAAAGGCGGTGAAGGTTCTTCTGGATGCGCTGGGCGTGTGGTGCGTAATCGCAATTTGCAGCAATAATCCAGAGAAAGGAATCAAATACCGACACACTTGGAATATTGTAAAAATAAATGGTACCTATTATCATTTGGATGTCACTTTTGACAACAGTCTCGGAAAAGATCACGAAAATACTGAAATCCGATATGATTATTTTAACCTGGACGATCAACAGATTTTCCGCGACCACGAACCCCTTATTGCACCGGCGCCTCATTGTACAGATCATGACCATTTTTATTATAAAGAGAAGAAGTTATCCTTTACCAAAAAAGAGGATGTCTACAAGCGTTCCCAGCAAGCAGCAAAAAAAGGAAAAGTGCTTGTTTTTCACTGGCGAGGCGGTTATCTGACAAAAGAAATATTGAGAGAATTGCTGGAACTTATCCGCAAAGCAGGTATGGAAAAAGAGAAAAACGCAATGGTCAGCATAAACTGGCCCCAGGCAATTTTGCGTGTACAATATGCAGACACCCAGGTGCAGGAGTGTGTTACATTGGAAGAGGCAAATGAAGGAGAGAAAGAATGATAAAAGTACT
>CAKRRX010000242.1 GCA_934394595.1 uncultured Blautia sp.
TCCATAGCTGCTGCTTTCTTAGCAATATCAGCCATAGTGGTGCATCCTTCATAGTAAGCTTTGATTCCTGGTGCAAATTCATCAAGTCCCATATCAGTGATCTCTACACCGATTTTCGGACGGTTCTCAGTTGGAGCGTCGAATGTGTAAAAAGGAAATGTGGAATTTCCTCCAATAGTAATCGCTTTATCGCCAGTTCCAACCGTAACAGTGTTGATCTTTGCGTTGAACTTCTGTAGTTTCTGATTAAATGGCATTTCTTAAAGCCTCCTTAAAAAATTGTAAATAATATACAGAACTATTATACTACATCATCGGATCCATTGACAATGCAGGATGATTATGTTCTGTTAAAAATGCAACAAGAACTTCCGGATCTGTGGCTACTGTTTCATCACCGATCATGTCAGTGAAATTATCAATGCCATAGAGTTCTTTTGCAGTCTTATTGAGTCGCTCCGCCACGGTCTCTTTTAATTCCTTTGGCATCCATACGATACGCTCAATTCCGCCCTCTGCTTTCATGAATTTCTTGGAAGAAATAAAGTGTTTTCCATGTCCCATAAAGCCAGGTGTCTGAACACCGCCGCCGGTCATGGAAGCCATCTCGGAGAACGTCATTCCAAGAGGTGTCATGCCTGCATACTCACGGTTTGCGATAACTACACCATTGGAGAATGGTTCAATACCGCAGATACACTCGAAGCATCCGCAGGAAGTCATAGGATCCTGCATGATGGAGTACAGAGTTACATGCTCCAGAGCACCCTGGGAATATTTTTTCACTGCTTCATCCACGTCCTCATAAGAACCAAGTTCTTCATCAATTGGACGTTCTTTTGTGATGATCTGGCATGGTCCGTTTGGATCCAGCTCATTGGTGGCTTTTGCATCCAGCCAAGAAACGGCTCCGCATAGTCCAAGTCTTTCCGGTGTAACAACGCAGACATGTGACGGAGAAAATGCCTGACACAGGATACAGCTGTAATAAACATCTACAGACTCATCTGTCAATGTCTCCAGACGTGCATCACGTTTCTCAAAAGTAGGGATTGCTACTTCATGACGGATTCTGGTACACTCAGCAGGATCTGTATAGACAGTTACCTGGCACTTGTCCACAACAGCTTCAAACTCATTTTTTACCTGAGTGTAAAGAACTTCACCGAAGTGCTTTGCTCTGAAACCTGCTGCAAAAGCGTCATTGCTGATACGGATACGGAACATATCCCTCTGTCCTGTGTGGTATACACCTTCAATGCAGTTTATATAATTGTGGAATTTACGCTCGATAACCGGTTCAAAATCCGGCTGCATCTTTTTGCCTGCTACTTCTACCACATAGGCAAGGCTGTGCTTGCTTCCAGGCTCAAAGCTATCGACTTCCGGACCAACGACAGTGATCTTGTGATCCTCGACCTCGTTCATTTCCTTAGTCTGCACAAGCTCTACGCAGTCCACACGGGAACCGTCAAATTCCACACGCATATCTTTACGACGAATGATCTCACCTTCAAAGGCAGACGCAAACGCTACCGGAATATCCACTTTTGTGATTTTGATCTTGATTCCTCTTGCCTCCAGAGAAACCTTATTAAAATCAGCAACGTTCGGGCATGGGATCAGGGCACCTGGTACTTCCACAATATTCTCATCCTCATTGGAGATAACCGGGAAGCCAAGTTTGATGGCACCTGCACCAGCTGCAAGAACCACATCATCAACAGGCTTGAAAGCATTTACAAATGCCGGTACCCTGTCTTTGGTGTATGTAAGAAGACTTGCTGCATCGCCAGGTGTTACATTGCCGAAGATCAGTGCTGCACGAAGTGCAACAGATACAACGTGGATAACACTTGTCACGTCTTTTCCCAAAGGAACAATTCGTAAATTATAGCCCATCTTAAGGCCAAGTTCCTGTGCCTGGTCAATGATGCCGCCAACCAGTGTTACAAGAATACCCTGTGCCTGATAACTCTTGATCAGGTCTACACCTTCCTGTGCAGTAGGTGCGCTGCCAAGAATAACAGCCACGCCGGGGATATCTCCTGTTACAAGCGGTACACCAAGCTCACGGATAATAGAATCCGGAAGATGACCATAGCAAGGCTCCTGATAAGGCTCTGCCCCATCAAGATATTTCAGTGCTTCAATAAATTCCGCACAGAGGGCTGTTGCTACACCAGACATAAGAGCATCATCCAGAGCATGCTCTCTTGTCATAAGAGATTTTACGACGCCAAGGGCTGCCTGCAGATCTCCAAGTGTTTTGATCTTCACACCGGTTACTGCATAATAGCATGGCAGACAATATGCGGTATGGGGAAATCCCACTGCCTTATCTGCGCCATGCTGCTGTACAGCATCGTTTACGGCTTTTTCTGTCAGACCGTATACTGCATCATTTCCGCTGAAAATTCTGTTAATTAACAATTTTCTGCATCTCCTTTTCTGTTAATCTTCTATCACAAACCACATAAGGATCTGCCTCCTCCTTGTGGATTTGCTGCTAAATAAATTATCAGATACAGAGCATTTCATTCCGCAATAAAAATGCTCTGCTTTGTTCGCCCTCCGCAGCGAAACTGTAAATCAGTATTCCTGCCAGAAATAGTGAATCCCGGAGCCCGTCTGAAAGGGACAGGCTCCAGGGTACTATCTCCACTTTGCAGCAGGAGCTGCCAAATGAATTACATCATCGGGTCAAGTCCAAGTGCCGGATGTCC
>CAKRRX010000243.1 GCA_934394595.1 uncultured Blautia sp.
TTCAGATAATCTGCAGCTGCCTGGATTACATCCGGTGCTGAGGAAAAAATTCCTGCCAGAATATCTCCATGGAAATAGGAGAGAAAAAACATCCCCACACCGATGATAAAAGAAACTCCAGCACCATAATATAGTGCCTTTTTTGCACGATCCATGCGCCCAGCCCCGTAATTCTGAGCCACAAACGCAGACATCGACTGCATAAAAGCGGAGGAAATCAGCATAATAAAAGCACACACCTTTTCTGCCACCCCTACGCCTGCAGATGCGATCACTCCCATAGAGTTTACGATTGCCAAAATGATCAGGAAGGAAATGTTTACCAACAGATCCTGCAATGCAATGGGCGCCCCAAGGCCAGCCATTTTTTTCAATGTGTAGCCGTGAATGCGGATATCTGTTTTTTTCAGTTCAAATGGCAGCTCTATTTTTCGTATCACGCAAAAAGAAATCACCACGCTGACTACCTGTGCAAAAACAGTGGCGATTGCAGCCCCTTCGGTTCCCATATGAAAAACGGCGCACAACAAAAGATCCCCTGCAATGTTGCATACACAGGCTATGGCAACTGTCAAAAGCGGTGTTCTGGAATCTCCCAGCCCCCTGAAAATGCATCCGATCAGATTGTATGCAATGATCACAAGCATTCCGCCTCCACAGATCCGCACATATCCTACGGTTTTCTCAAATGCCTCTTTTGGAGCATTCATAAGACTGCTTACCTGCGGCGCAAATATCACCAGAAGAACTGTCATGATCACTGCGATCACAGTAAACATCACAATGCCAGTACCTACTGTCCTGCCGCCGTTCTTTCTTTCCCCACATCCAATCTGCTGCCCCAGAAGGATGGTGGTTCCCATTGCAAAGCTGCTCACCAGATTGGTGATGGTCATCATAATCTGAGAGCCGGTAGACACTGCGGAAACATCCGCAGAAGATGCAAATTTTCCCACGATCAGAAGATCCACAGCTCCGTACATTGCCTGCAAAAACAAGGCACACAGGACCGGAAATGCAAACATAATCAAAGGCTTCAGGATCTTGCCCTGGGTAAACGTTGAATGGTTACTTTTTTCCATAAAGTCCTCTCCTTTTTTTCATAAATCTCCACAAAAAAAGCCGGACAAGACGCAGCCATTTACGACCGCCATCTTATCCAGCTATTGTTTCTCTGTCAAACAATTAACCCTCCGATGCACATCTGATAGTATACTATGGCAAATTACTTTCGTCAATAGCCAAAGCGAGCAGTGTACATGGAATGAACCTTACATGTTACTGTTTACCGGTAACATTCCAGCAGAGCGGTTACTGGTCATGGAGTGAGCAGTAACCCTTACATCCAAATCTGGAATATTGCAGAGCAAAAACCGCTTCTTAAAATGTATTTCCTGTGTTATAATAAGGAGCCGGGTTTTCCGGACTTTTTACACATAAGGATACACTATGAAAAACAAACAATTAAATCTTACCAATGGTCCAATTTTACGGACTCTGGCCGAGCTTGCACTTCCTATTATGGCTTCGTCGTTTCTTTCCACTGCCTACAATATCACAGATATGGCCTGGATCGGAATGCTTGGATCCAAAGCCGTGGCCGGCGTGGGCGTAGGCGGCATGTATGTGTGGCTTTCCCAGGGCTTTTCCTCTCTTGCCAGAATGGGCGGACAGGTAAATATGGCACAGTCCCTTGGAAAAGGGGAACAAAAATCTGCTGCCCTTTTTGCCCAGGTAGCCTTACAGCTTACTCTGGTTTTCTCGCTGCTGGTTGCTGCCATCAGCCTTATTTTTACAGATCCGTTGCTTCGCTTTTTCACACTTACAGATACCAGAACCTATGACAGCGCCAGGATCTATATGCAGATTACCTGCGGCCTGATTATTTTTTCTTTTTTTACGCAGGTTCTCACTGGACTTTTCACTGCACAGGGGGATTCCAAGACACCGCTGAAGGCAAATTTTTTCGGCCTTGTGCTGAATATGATACTGGATCCACTTCTCATTCTCGGTGTGGGGCCTTTTCCCAGACTGGAAGTGACCGGTGCAGCTGTGGCTACCGTCACTGCTCAGATCGTGGTTCTTCTGACCCTCGTCACCGAGATCGTCCGTGACCATGGGGAATCCAATATCCTCCGGCGAGTCCGTCTTATAGCCAGCCCCGAACTCTCCCACCTGAAAAAAGTATTTCAGATTGGAATTCCCACAGCCCTTCAGGGAAGCATTTACTGTATCATTTCCATGGTTCTCACCAGGATGGTATCCAGTTTTGGTGCCGGTGCCATTGCAGTCCAGCGTGTAGGTGGACAGATTGAAGCCCTCTCCTGGAATATGGCAGACGGATTTGGCTCTGCACTTAATGCTTTTATGGGACAGAACTATGGGGCAAAAAAGACAGGCCGCATCAGGGAAGGGTACCGCATTTCCCTCCGGCTGATGGTAGCCTGGACAACAGTCATCACCATTGCGTTCCTGTTTTTCCCTGGACCGATTTCCTCATTGTTTTTCCATGAGGACGAAGTGATCCGTCTCTCCATTGATTACCTCCAGATCATTGGCTTCAGCGAGATCCTGCTCAGCGTGGAAATGCTGACCATCGGTGCCCTTTCCGGACTGGGACGCACAAAGCTTTGCAGTATCATCAGCATTATCATGACTGTCATGCGAATTCCACTGGCTATGCTCCTGTGTGGTACAGCCCTTGGACTGAACGGAAT
>CAKRRX010000244.1 GCA_934394595.1 uncultured Blautia sp.
TGGGCTGTCCGCACGCAGGGCATATCCGCTGTAAGGCTGTCCGATATAACATTCATCCTCATGTATCGTGATCAGGTTATTATATTTTTCCGATAATGCCTGATAACTGTTCTGATAAGCATAGTTGATAAAGAAAAAATCCTGTCTGTGAAATGGTTCCTGGATCTGTTTTCCTTTGAAAACGCATATCAGTACGTCTTCATCGTTCGATCCGGGCCAGTAGGAAGTGACATCACCGGGATTGCCGGTATGCATCTGATGAAATGTCAGATCCAGGGAAGCAAAAGCAATTCCCAGTTTATGAATAGCGAGATTGATATATTTATTTTTCATAGTTTAGAATACCTCTTTTTATATGATGGAGTCTCAGAGTTTTTCTGCAACGATTATATAACAAGATATTAGAAAATACCACTAAAATTATTAAGAAAAAACAGTGACTACGATACAAAGTGTATTTAAAATGAAAGTAATTATTTAGCAGGTGGTATCGTAAAAAGGTACCGTACAATTACATGGAAAGAGGAGAGAATATGAAGAAAAAAACGACGATTGATATGACAGAAGGACGTGTAATACGGGTGCTTTTGCTGTTTACGATTCCCATTTTTATCAGCAATCTGTTTCAACAGTTTTATAATGTTGTGGATGTTGCTGTGATCGGACATATTTTAGGAGACAATGCACTCGCAGCAGTTGGAGCAACCTCTTCGGTTTACAGTCTGGTCATCGGATTTATCAACGGCATGTCAAACGGTTTCTGCATCATCATTGCAAGATATTTTGGTGCGAATGAGCAGGATGACTTTCAGAAATCGGTGAGAATTTCGATTCTTCTGTCCCTTATAACAACGCTTATCCTGACCATTGCATCACTGCTATTTCTAAAACCATTACTTCATCTGTTACATACGCCGGCTGATATTTTAGATCTGTCGCAGAGTTATATTTCCGTCATCATGCTGTTTTGCTGTGTCACTGTTGCATACAACCTTTTATCTTCCATGCTGCGGGCTATTGGAAACAGCACGGTTCCTCTGTATGCATTGATGATCGCATCGGTTTTAAATGTGATTCTGGATCTTTTTTTTGTAAAAACGCTTGCGATGGGAGTAAGAGGAGCTGCCTTTGCAACAGTAATCGCGCAGGGATTTTCCGTAGTTTTTTTGCTTATATATATAGCGAAATACTGTCCGCTACTGCATATCAGGATCCGTAAATTTGCTTTTGAACGGACGATAGCACTGGAACTTTTAACTACAGGTTTTTCCATGGCGATGATGCTGGTTCTTACGAATATTGGCACCGTTGTACTGCAGGGAAGTATTAATTCTTTCGGGACTACGACGATTACCGGACATACGGCTGCAAGAAAATTCCATGATCTGTGTATGCTTCCGCTTGGCACGATATGTACATCTGCAGCAACCTTTGTCAGCCAGAATTATGGGGCCGGAAAAAGAGAACGCATAAAACAGGGGATCAGATCCAGTCTTTTTCTGGGAACTGTCTGGAGTGTCCTGGTGCTGCTGGTTGTACTGCTCGCCGGTCAGAAAATGATTCATGCACTTACCGGATCCACAGACGCAGCAGTTATTGGAACATCCATGAAATATTTATACTGGAATGTTCCGTTTTATGCGGTACTGAATATTCTTCTGATCATGAGAAACAGTCTGCAGGCTTTGGGAAATAAGATGCTTCCTGTGATTGCGAGCCTGGTAGAACTCATTGGAAAATTTGCCGGTGCGCTTCTGCTTTCTCAGATGATCGGATATCTGGGAATCTGCCTGACGGAACCGATTACATGGCTTATCTGTGTACCAATCGTAGTAGCAGAATTTGGTAAAAAAATCAAACAAATAAAAAAATATCAGAAGAACGAGGAGGTATTTCTTATGACAGAAGAAGAAAAATTAGACGCAGGACTTTACTATGATTTCTGGGATGCCGGAGTAAACGCAAGAAAACTGAATGCTGTCAGATTCTGCAGGGAGCTTCGAAAGATGCAGGATGCGGATGCTACGGAGGAGGAACAGGCGGTATTGATCCGGAAATATTTTGGATTCGCAGGAAAGGATGTATGTCTGTGCCCTGGCTTCATGTGTGACAACGGTAAAAATATTCATGTGGGCGATCAGTTTTTAGCGAACTATAATGTTACCATTCTTGACATTATGCCGGTTCATATTGGGGACTATGTCATGATTGGACCCAATACTTTAATTACGACTGTAAATCATCCGATTACACCAAAAGGACGCAGAGAGCATCTTGGCATAGGAAAACCGGTTACCATTGGAAATGATGTATGGATCGGTGGAAATGTGACCATTCTGCCAGGAGTGACAGTGGGTAATAATGTGGTTATTGCAGCCGGAGCAGTCGTGACAAAAGATGTGCCGGATAACTGTGTGATAGGCGGTGTTCCGGCTAAAAAAATAAAAGACATTGAAAATGATATTTTGTAGAAAAAGAAAATCCTGAGTATTGCAGAAGATAACATACAGCACTTTTTATGCTTTTTCAGCTACTTTATTTGAAGCAACATCCAATCAACTCTCAATTTTCTCCCCCAGCCAACACCCAGAAGTGGAAAGACGGACACGGCGGGACAGACAGCCTTTTGCTGGTGCTTTTAGCAAAGATGAGA
>CAKRRX010000245.1 GCA_934394595.1 uncultured Blautia sp.
CATAGGGATATGGGGATATCCTTGGAGAGGGATGAAAAAAACTACTACACTACGATGCTATAAAATGTAAGGAGGAACTAGAAAACCTATGGAAAATTTCAACTTTGCAATGCTGGAGTATAAACGCCCCGATCTGGAGGCTTACCGCACAAAACTTATTGCGTGGAAAAATGAGGTAGAGAGCGCTAAGAACTACCAAGAATTGCGTAAGCTGATATTTGAGATTGACTGCGAAAAAAGTGCATTGCATACACAGTATTCTATTGCGTACATCCGTCACACTCTGGATACGCGAGATGAATTTTATGAAGCGGAAATTACCTATTGGCAGAATATGTTGCCTACACTTGGCAGTGAGGAGGTTTCGCTCAGTGAGGCTATCGCAGCCAGTTCTTTCCATTTGGAAATGGAGAAGGAGTTTGGAAAACAGTATTTTGTATCTATGGATTTGCAAAAGAAATTGTTTTGCGAGGCCAATATTCCATTGCGTCAGCAGGAAAGCCGTCTGACAAATGAGTATCAGAAGATTATGGCAACAGCTGAAATTCCGTTTGATGGTAAAACATTGAACCTTTATGGTGTGCAGAAGTATTTTGAGCACCCTGATCGCACCATGCGCGCTGCTGCTGTCAAAGCATACTCTCAATTTTATGAGGACAACGAACAGCGTCTGGAGGAGATTTGGGACGAACTGATCTGTATCCGCAATCAGATGGGGAAAAACCTGGGATATGATAATTATGTTCCTGTGGGTTATCTAGAACAGGGCCGCATGGATTACGGTGAAAAAGAGGTGGAATCTTTCCGTGAACAGGTGCGTACTGTTCTTGTGCCGTTATGTCAAAAACTCTATGATGCACAGGCTCAGCGTCTGGGTATTGATCATGTCATGTGGTATGATGAAAACATGGTATTCCCGGATGGCAATGCTGAGCCCGCAGGTGATGATGCATTTATGGTTAAGACTGCACAGAAGATGTACCATGAAATCAGTCCGGAGACTGGAGAATTTATAGATTTTATGATCGATCATGGACTGCTGGATCTGCAGAATAAACCTGGTAAGGCTTCCACTGGTTATATGACAAGCCTGCCAAGTTTAAAGGCGCCTTTTGTATTCTCCTGCTTCAACCATACGATTTTTGATATGCGGGTGTTGACACATGAGCTGGGACATGCTTTCGCAAGTTATATGGCCATGCGTAGTCAGCCAATTTCTGACTATTATGAAGAAACCACTGATATTGCAGAAATTCATTCTATGTCCATGGAACAGTTTGCGTATTCTTATGCAGAGTGGTTTTTTGGAGATCAGGCAGACAAGTTCCGTTTCGCACATTTGCAAGAGGCGTTGACTTTTGTACCTTTCGGCGTAGCAGTGGATGAGTTCCAGCATATCTGTTATAGAAATCCTGAAATGACACCTAAGGAGCGGACATATCAGTGGCATCTGCTTGAGGAAAAGTATATGCCATGGCGCCGTTATGAAAACGATGCTTTCATGGAACGCGGTGGTTACTGGTATCATAAACTGCACATTTATCTTTATCCTTTCTATTACATCAGTTATACGCTTACCACCATGGGGGCAATGGAATTTAAAGAGAAGTATGCTAAGGACAAGGAAGCAGCATGGCAGGATTATCTGAAACTCTGCAAAACCGGTGGAAGCCGCAGCTATCTGGAAACATTGCGCTATGCGAATCTGGCAAATCCATTTGAAGCTGGTTCAGTTCAGCGTGCCTGTGAATATGCTGAAAAGATTCTGCTTAGCCAGATTGCAGAGTGATTTTTACTAATACAGCGAAAGGGTGAATTGACATGAAGAACTACCGAGCAGAGCTTACAGGTGTTTTTGGAGATCCGGTGGATGACAATCCCACCTGTGTGGTTGAGGAGGCTGCATTTGCAGCAAAGAACCTGAATTATCGTTATCTGACGATCCGGGTGCTTCCAGAAAATCTGGGGAAAGCCATGGACAGTGTGAGAATATTTGGTATGAAGGGAATCAACCTTACCATGCCACATAAGATCAATGTAATTCCATATCTGGATGAACTGAGTACGGCAGCAAAAATTATTGGCGCAGTGAATACAGTTGTCCACAAAGACGGAAAATTAATTGGAGAAAATACAGATGGAAAAGGTTTTGTCACAGCACTGAAAAATTCTGGTGAGATTCTGGAAGGAAAAACCGTGACGATGCTGGGAGCCGGTGGAGCCGCCAGAGCCATTGCAGTAGAATGTGCATTAAACGGAGCTGCGCAGATCAATATAATCAACAGAAACCCTGGGAGAGGGGAAGAATTGGCTGCTTTGATCAGAAGTAAAACCTCCAGTGATGCCCGGTATCTGAACTGGGATGCGAATATCAGGATTCCGGTTGATACGGATATCCTGATCAATGGTACATCTATTGGCTTTTCACCAAATGTAAATGACAGACCAGATGTGGATTACACTACGGTTACAGATAAAATGTGTGCATGTGACGTTGTCTTTTATCCGGAACACACACGGTTCCTTCAGGCAGCAGCTGCCAATGGTGCCAAAACTCTTACCGGCCTTGGAATGCTGGTGCAGCAGGCAGCTCTGAATTTCACCCTCTGGACAGGCGAAGAAGCTCCGGTGAA
>CAKRRX010000246.1 GCA_934394595.1 uncultured Blautia sp.
GATATACCAAAGAAACTGCAAAATACCATGACGGAATATTCTTTTATGCGAAAGGATATTATAGGAACAGCAAATGAACCTTCTTCGTATTATGATTTAATGTCTGTGATTATAATCCGAAGAGGAAGAGAACCTGATGAAGAAGGAATATTTGATTATCTCGCCGGGCTTTTTTCCAGTGATATAAAGCGAATCGGAGAATATTTCCATATTGAATGGTCAAAACCATTTGAAAAGGAGGTTGAAAACATGACTGGTTTTGGGGATGAAATAAAAAGAGGAGCAAACTTAATTTAGGTTTTTCTAAATAAAACCAATCTAAGACAATGAATTTGAGAAAAAGAAAATGCCGCTGGCTTTGTACTTATGACAGAGCCAGCGGCATCGTTGTGTAGCAGGGAAATCACGCAATTGCCTGAGATATGCCCTCTTTATAAAATAAACATGTATCTTATTTGCAGATCTCCACCAGCCCATTTTTCAGTATATCTTCTGAAATCTCATACGAGGCTCCATCGCCGGTTACATTCAGATACAGGTTTTCCAGGTCATCTTCATTTATGATCCATGCCATGTTCAGCTGCACGCTTTCGCCTGGTTTTATAGAGGAAATATAGTTTCCGCCATTGCCATAATTTTCAGAGACACTGTAATAAACCATTTCTCCAGTCCTTGCTGCGCCATCCCAGGTGATGCGGTCATAGCCATCGCCTGCCTGCTCCGTTGAAACGTAGATCTGGGCTTTTCCATTTTCCCTGGTCATGGTCAGTAAAGATCCAAGGTAAAGCATATGGTCGATTTCCTCATCTGAATCATTGGTATAAGTCACTGTAGCATAAACCAGTTTCTGCTTCACTTCCTCTGATTTCACGATTTCATCCAGGGAATTGATGCCATCACCAGCTTTCACATAATTCAATGTGTTTGTAAGCAGCTTTCCGTCAGAGCCAACGGCTTCTGTCCATTTTTCCGGTATCTTGTCTGGATCAAGGAGCTGAAGGTCATCTGCGATCTGGAGGGAATCTACCTTTGCAGAAATTGTTCCGGTCAGATATTCCCCGTTTGTGTCTTCTCCGGTCACATCAAGTTTAAAAGTATCACCAACCTGGTAAATCGGCAATTTCTTCTCATCTACAGAAGTAAGTATTTCGTCATTATTTTCCTCTGTCCTTTCTGTGGTCATATCCTCGCTCCAGGTAGGCAATCCGGCAGTTTTTACCATAGTCGTGTTCTCTGATATCACCAGATTCTCAGCAACCTTTATGGCGTCCTCCTTTGACACGTCATCTCCGATGTAGATTATAAGTACACGATACAAATCCGGGCAGGCAAGATAAATTCTCTGATTAAAAGAGCCACTTTCGGTAATGCTGTTATACTTTAAATATACCCCCTGGTATTTCCCAAAAGTGCGTGCTTCACTATCGATAACATTCTGATCCTGTACCACCTGTCCCAGATCATTATTATCCAACAGATCAAATGCAAAACTAAAACCGCCAGCCTGGTCCTGCTCCGTATCTTCGAGATGGTACTCGTCTGTCCAGCTCATACCCTCCGGAATATATCCAGCTGACAGATCCACATCCGGGATTTCGTCTGGAAGCACCCTCTCTTTTGCAGTGCCATCGGCATCAATTTTAACTGCAACGCCATAAGAGCCCTGTTTTTCCAGAAACCAGTGATACAGATTTACCCCTGCAAATACTGCCGTGGAAACTGCCAGTGTACACGCTGCTGCCACTACTGCAACTTTTGGAACTTTTGGAACCGTCCATCGTTTTCTTCTTCGCAAATCCACTACCTTTGTATCCTGCATCTGCTTTGCAACTTCATTTTGGATCATTTTATGGATAAAATCCGGTGTTTCGGGGATATCCTTTTTCATATCTTCTAATCTCATACCAGCACCTCCTGCAATTCCTGTCTTAATTTTCCTCTTGCCCTTGCAAGTCGTTTCTGCACCGCCCCTTCCGATATTTCCAGGATCTGGGCGATTTCTCTTACACTGAAATCCTCTATGTAATACAAAATAACGGGCAGCCGCAGTTCTTCTTTCAGGGAATTTACTGCTGCATATAGTTCACTGTAATCTTTTGCTTCTTCCGCGTTCATTTCCTGCCTGTCCTCCAGATTTTCCAGGGAAATAAATTTGCTGGACCTGCGGACCAGGTTATAGCATTCATTTAACAAGATCCGAATCAGCCAAGTTCTGGCATATTTGTCATTTTTTAATGTATCTATTTTGGAAAATGCCTTTACTATGGTTTCCTGAATGGCATCTGCGCAGTCCTGGTCGCAAAACAGGATTGTTTTCGCTGTGGAATATAGTTGTCTCTCGGAATCCAGGATCAGATTCCCCAGTTGTTCTTTTGTCACTTAAGCATCACCTCTTCCTTTTTTGCCGGCCAGCATTTTTTCTTTACATTTATTAGACGCAGGAGGAGCAAAAATATCCCCAACTACAATATATTCGTATCCAAAATGAACACTAAAATAAGCCCACGAGTAACGCATTAAAAACTCATGGACTTATTCAGGTATTCATATTTAGATATAATGGATTAAACCTTTTTTACACACACTCAATGGAAT
>CAKRRX010000247.1 GCA_934394595.1 uncultured Blautia sp.
CGTCTGGTACGTGAGATGACAGCTGCCGGCCATGCGATCATTGTAATTGGTGATACTCTGGATGAATGTCTTGGTTTATCCAGTAATGTTATTGTTTTCAGAGACGGTCTGATCAGCGGATCCTTTGACTGCCCTGTTGACTTCAAACCTTCCCAACAGGAAGTTGTACATTTTATGATGTAGGAGGGCAGAAGAGAAATGAAGCAGAAAAAATTCAGTTTATCTAATTTATCACAGTACATGGTAGTTATCAGTATTGTGCTGGTATTTCTAATATTTACAATTTTAAATCCTACCTTTATTAGTGCATACAGTCTTCAGAACCTTCTGGTTGAGGTTTCTCCGCTGATTCTGCTGGCAGGCGGCCTGTCTTTTATTATCTTTACTGGTGGTATTGATCTGGGAGCAGGTGCCATGGTATCTGCTACATGTGTTATTTCAGGTCTTTATGTAAGCCGTTTTGGTAACTGGATCATTCCTATCATGGTGGTGATCGGTGTGGGACTTGGGCTTTTAAATGGAGTGATCGTAACAAAATTGAAGATACCGTCCTTTATCGTAACTCTTTGTACTCAGAACTTATGGGCATTTATTGCTTTGTATTTTTGTCCCAATGGTTCTGTGGCAGTAGGAATGGAATACAGAAAAGAAATCAGCTGGATGACAAGTAAGGTTGCAGGGATCCCGGTTATTTTCTTCTTTGCGGTAGTTGTTGTGATCCTTCTCTATATTTTCCAGCAGTATACACCATCAGGAAGAGCAATTTTTGCAGTAGGTGCTAACATCCGTTCTACCAGGCTTGCAGGTGTGGATACAGATAAAGCACAGATTATGGCCTTTGTAGTCAGTGGTGCATGCAGCTCCCTTGCAGGTGCGCTTTATGCATACAAACAGAAATCAGCGGTGCCTACTATCGGTGACGCCCTTACACTTTCAGCTATTGCTTCCATAGCACTTGGCGGAACTTCTATGGCAGGAGGTCGTGGAAGTGTACTCCGTACGACAATTGGTGTTATTACCATTACCGCAATTACATCAGGACTTAACATGATGGGAGTGGATCCTCTCTGGAAAGATATTATTATTGGTGTCATCCTGATCGTAGCCGTATATCTGAATTCAGATACAAAAGGCAGAGATATTATTGTAAAATAATTTTCTTGAAAGAGCAGGAGAAATTGTTTTCTCCTGCTCACTTTATTTCTGGAGCAACATAAAAAATACTTTTGATTTTGAGACATCGGAGGAATTACAATGAAGAAAATAGTTCGTTTTTGTATCATTTGCGCTATGACAGTTTCATTATTTGGAACCGTGCAGGTTTCGGCAGCAGGGAAGGCGGAAGAAGGTCAGGAAGAACAGCTGGATGGCTCAGATTCAAAAGCAACCTATCTGTCACAATTTAATGCAGGCACATATGTGGAACTGGCAGATTACAGTTCCATTCCAGTGGATGCCAATGAAGGGGATACCAGCGGGATTGAGAATGACATAGGAGATTATCTGCTGAAGAACAGTACATTTGTTAAAGAGCTTCCCAGCCCTTTTGTGAATCGGAATACGTCTACTTTAAAGGATGAACTGCAGAATTATGCAGACACTTATAAGATGTCTCTGGCAGATTTTATGAAATATTATGATTCAAGTCTGACGGAAGACACTTACGAAGAGTATATTCAAAAACTAGGATCTGATTACAGTAAAAAGTTAGTTGCCATGCAGGCAGTAGCAGATGCGGAAAATCTGGCTGTCACAGATGAAGAACTGCAGGAGCGGATCAAGACCCAGGCAGAGGCAGCAGGATTTTCAGATGTAGATGAATATAAGTCTGCGGTGAAGATGGATCCGGAAGAATTACGGGAAGTGATGACAAGTAAAAAGGTATTTGAATTTCTTGAAGGAAAGGTTACTTTTAATAAAAAGTAAGGGATA
Organism: uncultured Blautia sp.; assembly: GCA_934394595.1. Taxonomy (GTDB): domain Bacteria; phylum Bacillota; class Clostridia; order Lachnospirales; family Lachnospiraceae; genus Blautia_A. The sequence continues at coordinate 1,933 of CAKRRX010000247.1, forward strand.
AATCATGAAAATTACAGGATTGAATCACATAACGATTAATGTAGTGGATTTGGAAACATCGGTTATTTTTTACAAAACAGTTCTTGGTTTACAGCAGAGTGGATTTATCGATATGGGAGATCATACCCTGACTTATTTTGACCTTCCACAGAATGTTAGACTGGAACTGATTGATTATATGCAGAAAGACCCGCAAAAAGAACATCAGGAAACGGATATCGGTACGTACCGTCATTTCTGTCTGGAGACAGATGACCTTGTGGAATTGGAGCATATCTGTAAGGAAAGTGGAGTTTCGATTCGTAAATCTCCATCCTATGTAGAAAAGCTTTCCTGCAGTACAATGCTTATTTTAGATCCCAACGGTGTTGAAATAGAAATAATAAAAAAATAGGAGATGAATTATGAGCTATTTCATGGGTATTGATCTGGGAACATCCAGTACAAAAACACTGATCATGGAGGAAAATGGAAAAACAGCAGGGATCGGAAATGCCAGTTACGGGATACAGATCCCGCAGATTTCTTATGCGGAGCAGGATCCGCTGGAATGGTGGGAGGCTGTTAAAAAGTCCATTAAAAAAGCTTTGCAGGAGGCCGGAATTCAGGGCCGGGACATAGCAGGGATTGGTTTTTCCGGACAGAT
>CAKRRX010000248.1 GCA_934394595.1 uncultured Blautia sp.
CATGCTGTCTCCTCTTCCGGGAAATCACTTGTGATCATCTGTGCTTGAAACTCTGTATTATCAAAAATTCCTGTCTCAAATGTACCTTCAACAGATCCTGTATTTCCATGATTATCTGCCACAGATACCTGCACAGTGTACAATGTTTCTGAAGTCAGTGCTTCACCTTCATAAGAAACCAGAACAGACTGGTCTGTTACTTTTTTTCCACTGTTCCATACAAGCTTTCCATTTTCATCTGTCACATGAATTTCATATGCAGTCTGTAAAGTATCCTTCTCCTGTGACTCCATTTTCCATGAAAATCTTGGTGCCTTATCTGTAAGTCCAATTGGGTTTTCTCTGTATTCTGTTCTAAGATCGTATAATCTCATTTTATTTCCTCCATTCATGAATCCACAAAAGGACAGAACCATCTTGTAAGCCCCGTCCTTTGTCTCAGTATTTATTTTGCTTCTTCTCTTTTCTGCAGCTCTGCCATGATCTCAGGATATCTCTTCTCAAGGTCATTCTTCCTCAGACAGATAAACATGATCACAAAGATTGCAAGGGGAATATAAATGGAAAATGCAAAGATCGCCATATCAACGGAGCCTGGCTGCGTTGCCAGAGATGCCTTATATCCTGCAGCTGCCAGAAGCCATCCGATCAGGGATGCTCCGATACCGGATCCAATTTTCATTCCAAAAGAGTTTGCACTATTTGTCATACCAACGATACGTTTTCCGAACTTGTAATCATTGTACTCAACACAGTTATTTACCATTGCTCCAAACAGACACATCATAGGGATATTGGCAAAAGTAGTTACAACTCCGCCTGCAATACAGGTTGCAATGCTGTAAGGTGTAAATACTCTTACCAGGCAGGCAGCAGCCCCCATCACACAGGAAACCATGCATGTTTTTGTCATTCCAAGCTTGGATACCAAAGGTCCTGTGAGGATAAATCCAAGAAAGGTAGGAACCAGTCCCACTGCTCCAAGAAGTGCAACTATATTATCATTTCCAAGAATATATTTCGCATAGTATGTTCCACCGGAGGTAGTTAAGCTGTAAGAAATATTTATCAAAAACTGAAGCACAAGCATGATAACCCAGTATTTGTTCTTGAAAAGAATTTTGATACCTTCCATAAACGGTACATCATCATCTTCGCTATTTTCTGTGATCTGTACGTTTTCTCTTGTTACTTTATAAAGAATAAATAATGAAAGGAGTGAGATCAGGCCAAAGACTACGGCTACTTTGATCCATGCACTTTGTGTTCCGCCAAGCATATTTGTAATAGGAATCAGAAGGATTGCAATTACCATTCCTGCAATGTATCCGAAGGCTGTACGGAAGATTCCCATTTTTCCACGTTCGTCGGAGCTTTCTGTTCGAATAGCCATCAGGGCACCATAAGGGATTGCCACTGCAGTATATACGATTGCTGTGATCAGAATATTTGTGATCAGCACATACGCAGCCTGTAAGCCACTACCCATATTCTTCGGTACGGTGAACAGTAAAATAATGGATACAAGCGAAGGAATTGCCATTCTGGAAAACCAGGGACGACATTTTCCCTTTGGAGATTTGCCTGCATCCATGATTTTTCCCATTGCAAGATCTGAAAGTGCATCAAAAATCTTTGCGATCAGAAGCATGGTTGCAACCATTCCTGCTGCAAGCCCCACTTTTTCCGTGTAAAAGTAAGTCAGCTGGCCTACCAGACTGCTCATGATATTCAGTGGTAACTGTCCGATACCATCACCAAGATAATCTGTAAGTCTCATTGTCTTCTGAATTCCCATGGAATCCAGGCCAAGTTTCTTCTTTGTCTTTCCCATTTTTCTCTCCTTAAGCGTTTAAAGTATTCACCATCTGTTCCAGCATTTCTCTTGTAATTCCTGGTACAAAACTTAACAGCTGGCGAAGGGGCATGCCTTCCATCATTGCAGCCATCATTTCCTGGTTTACAGCTCCTGATGTATCGTTTTCCTGTGCTTCTGCCATATCTTTTGCTGCCTCATTCTGTGCCATTCCCTGCATGAAAGGTCCCATCACAGCCTGGGCTTTTGGATCGCGCATCAGCTCTCCAAGACAGGTATTTAATGAATAAGTCTTTGGAATTTCTTTTGTAGGATGTACTGTGATTTCTTCACCTGCACACATCTGATCTGCATTTTCACCGATCATCACTTTATAAGTTCCTTCTTCGGCATACCAGTCATGGATCGTTGTATTCCAGTAAGCAAATGCACGTTCATCAAGTGTAAAAGTAACTGTTTTCTTCTCACCTGCTTCCAGGAAGATTTTTTCGAATCCTTTAAGTTCTCTGACAGGACGAATTACCTCTGTCTCCGGTGCTTCTACATAAAGCTGAATGACTGTTTTACCTGCACGATTTCCAGTATTCTTTACCTTTACACTTACCTGTACACTCTCTTTGTCAGACATTTCTTT
>CAKRRX010000249.1 GCA_934394595.1 uncultured Blautia sp.
TTTAGCATCGCTTCTTTATCTATATTTCCTCTTCGACTGTCAAGATCTCCACTTCTCAATATAAATTCCACAAGATTCCTGACAGATATCCGTATCGTCGGTTTTTCCATTGTTTTTTCATCCCTGTCTGTGTCATACACAACTTCCTGATTTGCACAGTATAACACAGGTTTCAGAAAAATTCAGTCATATTTTGCCGAAACTTCAACGGCATCATCTGTCTTTGCAGATTTTCATTTGCGCGCGCTTCTATGGAAATGCTGGTGCAAAAAGTTTTCCAAAGGTTCTCATACTGTTCGCTGCCATCCAGCGCATAGCCCTCCAGCTTTAATTTAATTCTGGATCTGATGATGCACTCTCTCCTGCCACGTATATGGTAGATTGCTTTCTCCCTGCCTTCATCATATATCATCCAGTTCTCACCGGGATACCGATCTGCAAAATGAGGGCCTAATAACGGCAAAATATCATGCTCCGGACGTATCTTGGAAAACAGAAACAGATTTCCGATTTCCCGAAAACGCACAAATCCCATAAAATGATGATATTCTCTCCCTACCTGAATACTCATCTTAAAAACCTTTGACACAAAAGGATCTGCCAGTTCTTCCATGATTCTGGTATTGCACCTTCCATAACCAAGCGCCATGCGAAGCACATGGTAAATTGCGGTTCCTCTGTCAGGATCCGATGCTGAAGCTGCAAGACAGATGCTTTCATAAGGCTTGCTGCCAAGCTTCATCAGAACCGTACGCATCACCTTGCCGGCCTTCACACTGTCCGTCTTGATTTCAGAAAAGGAGGTAAACAGTTCGTAATTGTCAGGCATTCTGGTACGTATTCCAATCCGGTATCCTCTCCCTCCATCTTTCCATCCATCGTAAACAGCTGTAAAGATTCCCTCCGGAGAATCCTCACAAAGCAGTATTTTTTTCTCCTGATCCATTTATTTCTCCTTTAAAATTGGCCCAAAATCATTCAAACAAAGACAACTGCTGATAGAAGCTTTTGTCTTTTCTTTGCCTGTGGCTACCGTCATCCAGAAGGTTCCGGATAATATATCCCGCTTCTATCCTGGTAGGATACAGCATCCTGCCATTGCAGGTAATAAAATACAAAGCCCTCTTCAGCACTACACCGATTCTCTTCAGATCCGCAAAATCCAGGGAATGGGTCCGCCTTGCCTGCACGATTCTGCGTGCAGATTGATATCCAATGCCCGGTACTCTGAGAAGTACATAGTAATCTGCGGTATTGACTTCCACAGGGAAATTCTCCAGATGGGCCACAGCCCAGTCAGCTTTGGGATCTAAAAGCAGATTGAAATTCGGATGCTTCCCTGACAGTAACTCCGAAGCCTGAAAGCCATAGTACCGCATCAGCCAGTCTGCCTGATACAGACGATGTTCCCTTAAAAGTGGCGGTCCTGCAGGAAGTATAGGAAGATCTCGATCCTGATTTACAGATACAAACGCAGAATAAAAGACTCTCTTAAGAGAAAATTTCTGATACAGAGCTTCTGCCACAGATATAATTTCAAAGTCACTTTCCCCTGTGGCCCCAATGATCATCTGCGTACTCTGCCCTGCAGGCACAAATTTAGGAGCGTTGCGATACAGCACCAGTTCTTCTTTATTCTCCTCTCTCTGCAGCTGAATCTGCTTCATAGGACGAAGAATTGTCTCACGGCTCTTATGAGGAGCCAGTTTCTTCAACCCCTCCGCTGTGGGAAGCTCCAGATTCACACTCATTCTGTCCGCAAAATATCCAGCCTGATGGATCAGCTCTGACGAAGCTCCTGGAATTGCCTTCAGATGAATATAGCCCTGAAAACGATATTTCTGCCTTAGAAGCCTTACTACACAGAGAAGCTCTTCCATCGTATGATCCGGACTTCGCTTCACCCCAGAGCTTAAAAACAATCCCTCAATATAATTTCTTCTGTAAAATTCCATGGTAAGGGTGCAGATTTCCTCCGGAGTAAAACTGGTACGCAAAGTATCATTGGAGGCACGATTCGCACAGTACTTGCAGTCAAATACACATTCATTGGTATACAAAACCTTCAGCAGGCTGATACAGCGTCCATCTTGTGAAAAACTGTGACAAATCCCTGCCGCAATACTGTTGCCCATTCCCGTCCCGTCTCCTGACCGATCCACCCCACTGGAGGTACAGGCTACATCATATTTCGCCGCATCGGAAAGAATCTGCAGCTTCCTCTCCAGGGTAAGTCCCTCTTCTATTATCATTTTATCACCTCTTCTTGCGGAGATTCGTTTCAGAACGTTTGTTCTTATCTATATATTAGAACATTTGTTCTTATCTGTCAAGGCAATAAAACGGGACAAAAGTAAGCGATGAATAACCTCCCGGTTTTTCATCTCCTCAACTTTGTGGGATAATCTCCTTAAAGGAGTGGTCTCTCTT
>CAKRRX010000250.1 GCA_934394595.1 uncultured Blautia sp.
GCTATGAGTCTTTTATCTATATTAAAAAATAAATTACGCAGTCTGGTTCCGGTAAGCCGTACCTATATGGACAACAAGCTGAAGGAACTGGAAAAGGAAAATAAAAAGCAGAGCAAGCTGCTTCAGGAAAACAGCCAGGCCCTGCAGAATCTGCAAGAGCAGATCAACAGGGAATTTCAAAGAAGAGATGACTGGAAAAAACGTCCTGCAGAGAACCGCAAGCTGGCGAAAAATCGCCCGATCTGGGTGATCAAATGCCCGGCACCGGACAGCGAAAAGAAGGTGCGCTGGGGGGACTATGCCTATGCAGTGGCTCTGAAGCGCTATCTGGATCGAATGGGAAAATACACAGTGATCGATCTTTACGAGGATTGGAACTGTGAGGAAGATGCAGATGTAGTACTGGTGCTTCGCGGCAGGGAATTTTACCGCCCTGACAGAAGAAATGAGAAGTGCCTTTATATTATGTGGAATATCAGCCATCCGGAAATGGTCACAGAGGAAGAATATCAGCTTTATGATGTGATCTGCGTAGGCTCTCTTCATTATGCAAAAAAGCTTCAGAAGAAGATCACAGTGCCGGTAGTTCCACTGCTTCAGTGTACAGACACGGAGCTGTTTTATCCAGACCAGGAGGCAGAAAAGCATAGAGGAAAGGACTACCTGTTTATCGGCAATTCCCGGAATGTGGCACGTCCCTGCGTTTTGTGGGCTGCCAAGGACAAGCTTCCGCTGAAAATCTGGGGAGCAGGCTGGAAAGCCATGTTGGGACCGGATAAGACCATGGTTCAGGATGTATTTATCGAGAACAGCGATATCCCGGCACTTTATCGCAGTGCCCGGGTTACCCTGAACGATCACTGGAAAGATATGCTGGATTATCAGTTTGTAAACAACCGGATTTTTGATGCACTGGCCTGTGGCCTGCCTGTGATCTCCGACTGCTGTGATGAACTTCGGGATATTTTCCCAGATGCCGTTTTGTATTATAGCAATAAAGAGGAATTCCAGAAATGTGTGGCACAGCTGGAAAACGATTACGATGCCATCAAAGCCAGAGTAGACGCCCAGTGGCCGATGATCAAGGAGAAGTATTCCTTTGAAGCGCGGGCACGGGAGCTGGTGGAGATTGCGAAAAAGAAAGGAAGCTTGTGATAATCATCTGTTGATTATCCTATAAGAGAAATGGAAAAGCAACGAGACACTTTAATTGATTTATTAAAGGGAATTGGTATTATCTCAATTGTTATAGGCCACTCCAGTTGGATATTGCCTGGAATTGGATTTCCTATGGGGCCATTTGTTTACACCTATCATATAATGATTTTCTTCTTTGTTGCAGGAATGTGCTTTAAACCACGTTGGGATTTAACACCATATATGCAAATTGGAAAACGGCTTGGGGGATTGCTTCCGATTTACATAAAATATAGTGTGATATTCATTTTACTGCATAATTTCTTTTTGAAAATTCATATACTTAAAAGCGATACTGCGGTATTTTCCAAAAAAGATATTATAAGTGCGATTTTTAATGCATGTGTGTTGAGAACATCGGAAAGTATGCTTGGAGCATTTTGGTTTATTCCCATGTTTTTTATTGGAATGAGTATGTTTATGTTGCTGTTTTACAGCGTAGATAAACTGAAATGCTCTAAAATCGGACATGTTCTGATCTGTATTGGCACAGCTGTTATAGGAATCATTTTGAATTATAAAGGGATTGGGCTTCAATACCATATGCAGACTTCTGTTCTGGGAATTCCGGTTATTTATCTGGGCTATTTATTTCAACGTCACAGATTACAGATACAGAGATATGTGCACTGGTGGCTGACGCCTGTTCTTGGGTTTGTTATTTGGAAAGTATTAAGTCTCAACATTGGAATTGTTGAGTTATCAGCGAATATGATTCTTCATCCGCTCTTGTTTTATCCAATTACAGTTGTAGGAATTACTTTTTGTATCTGTCTGGCAAATGGAATTGGTAAATTAAAAAATATCTGCAAATTATTCTGTGCGGCAGGAAAAAATAGTTATCACATTATGGCACTTCATTTTATTACTTTTAAGGGAATTGACTTTGTAATATGTAAGATTTGGAATATTGGAAATGATGTGTTGGAACGTTACCCACATTCTTTTGAGAATACGTGGCCTATTTGCTATATTGGCGGTGTGGTGATTCCATTGCTTATTGTATATACTGGAAACTATATATGGAGAAGGATAAAATCCATTTTCTCCTTTGAGAAATTTCTTAAAGAATCATAATAGCATTGTGCTGTAAAAAAGAAAGGGGCTGTCGGGAAATAGACAGTTTTAAGAGAGGGGCTGTCGGGAAATAGACAGTTTTAAGAGAGGGAGGGTGTGACTCATACTGAGTCACACCCTCCCCAAATTTTTATCAT
>CAKRRX010000251.1 GCA_934394595.1 uncultured Blautia sp.
GTACATGCTGCAAGTCTGCGCACATCAAAGTTACCGGAAAGCTGTGCGATAGCATTGCGGGAGGCAACGATATCTTCCTGGTTTCTCAGAATAAAATTTGCCTTTTTCTGGTCTGCTGATGCAAGATCTGCAGATGTTCGATTACGCTTCTGATTCAGTTGCTCGAAAGCTGCTTTGGCAGTTCCCTCATAAGTATCTGGCATATAGATCCGCTCAAAATGCATGGAAGAGTAGACTGCTTTTACCTTCTGTGCCTCATGTTCCGGGACAAAATAAACTCCCCAGATATATTGATCATCTTCATCACATTTGATAAAAATCGTGTCCAGATTTTCATAAATATATTTCTCAAATTTCTGATAATATTCCTTCTCAATCCTTCCGAAACGGAAATGGATAAACTGGAATCTGAGGATTGAAGAAAGGTCGTAGTTGAGGTTCCTGAATGGACGGATCACACGCAGGGACTCATCCAGTGCCGCGAGCTGACTTTCCAGATCAGTCCGGGTATGGTTCAGTTCCTGGTAATCAGCCTGAATCCGGCGGATGGTGTTTAATGCCTCCTCAGTAGTCATTGATCTGACGGAAACTTTATCCGGATCTGCCAGTTCTTCATAAAAGCTGTTAGCAGTAGAGAGCGCCTCCTTATATGGATTAATCTCCATAAAAGGGGAGAGACTCTCTACTGTTGTCAGCTCGGAAAGGGCATTTTCCAGATGGATTTCGTATTTGGAGAGGTAGGTATTTACCACCCGGTCAATATCAGCTTTGGGTCCGGTAATGCTCAGGAACTTCATTTTCTCAATCATAAATTCACCTCCTGGTTGTTAGTATGTACACTCTGGAGCACTTGCTTTTGAGGCTGATTGCTATAGTTACACCGAATTTTATCAACGTACACACTGCATACGCTTCAAAAATTGGGGTATATCTAACAGAAAATTTTCTCACAAAATCAAGTACAAAAAGATGCCGAGAGTACATTAGTTGATTTAGTTATTACATATATAACGCATCGCTTCATCATGCTGAACACCGTATCGGACGCATTCAATGGCGATGGTCAGACGGTTTACTTCATGTTCCTTATGATATAAATAGGAATAAATTACTGCTACAGAATATGGATTCCGGTGTGCTTCTTTCTCAAGGATTGTTCGGTGGATATGATTATAAAATTCTTCCAGATTGGCTGCTGCAATCTGTTCATATCTGGCACCGTACCAGGTTTTCTGAAAAATCCTTCTGGCATCCTCATGTGTGGGTGCCTCCACCAGAGCCGTAATTTCTTCCTTTTTTAATTTATAATTCACAGGGATAAGCAGTGCATAAATATCTGCCGGGTTCATGCCGAAGTACCGTTGGGAACGCTGGATAAACTGCAGGTTCAGCATATCAAATTTCTCACCGTACGTGCGGGTGATCTCTTCCAGATCCCGACCTTTGAAAAGCTTCTTTCGAACATTCCAGATCTGTGTGAAATAATACAGATCCAGTGCCATTCCATAGTCGAAAAGAAGTGCCTTCTCGTGTTCCTGAATCCTGGAAAGCGGAATATAAAATTCGTTTCCCTTAAGGCAGGAGATCAGTTCTTCCATAGTGGAACATGCAGTAATCCGGTCTACGTCAATGTTGGAATGCAGCCGGAAAAATTCTCTGTACGGAGATACATCTACAGGATCCGTATTGCGGTGGTCAAAGATATTTGTCATGACTTCTTTCAGCACACGAATTTCATATCGTTTGGAATACAGATCCAGAAATTTACGCTGTTCAGGGTTTGCAAAATGATAAATTCTGGAAAAATTCTGGAAAATAGATTTTTTCAGAAGCTTCTCAATTTGACCTCTGTGCAGTGTGTTTTCATCCAGTGCATCCCATTTGGAAGAGTATTCAGGCATTCGCTTCAGATAGGCAGCCACCTGTGGAACACTGGATAACTGAAGAATCTCTTCAAACTGTTCCATGGTAGTAAGCCTGCTCTGCATTGCGCGGATTTTCGTGGAAAGTCCGCTGTAGGAGAGTACGCCTCCCATGATTGCTCACTTCCTTTCCTATAGTTGCAATTTCTCTGTTACATGGATAAGATTTTTTCGAACAGTTCCCTGGAAAGCCTGGTGTGTTCCTGTTCGTAACGTATGTCAAGAGAAGAAAAAGTTGCATCTGTATCTGCCCGAAGCTGTGCTAAGCGGGAATCCTTTTCCTTTTCAAGCTGCTGACGGATCGTCTGTATCTGCTCAGATGTCCGGGATTCCAGCAGAGTGTCATAATCTTTACATCTCTTTTCTGTTTCCTCTGAAAGCACCTGCTTTTGTCGGTCGCAGTCTTCCATGATGCGTTGGGCTGTAAGCTCGATTTCAGATAATTTGTTAAGTATCTGCTC
>CAKRRX010000252.1 GCA_934394595.1 uncultured Blautia sp.
GCTGAGTTGTCGTAGCAGAAAATTTAACACGAATACAGGCTGGCAAAAGCAGAAACCAGAAGCGTTGCTTTTATACAGTCTTCCATGTCGAAATGGGACGAGAAATTCTAAGGATTTCCCGTCCCTTTTTGACAAAATCCGCACCCCCTGTGACCGTATAATGAGTTCACTTACCAAAGTGAAGGAATGACAGGCCACAGGGGGTTTTTATGTATTATGACGTATACATAGATCTTGTCTTTGTGACAAATCTCTTAATGGATTATATTCTTCTGCGCATTGTGGGAAAGCTTTTTTTACGCAGGGGAAGCCGTGTGCGTATTCTCCTTGGGGCAGCCATTGGCGCCCTGTTTTCCTGCCTGATCCTTTATGTACCGCCGGATGTGGTTTTTCCTGCAAAGATCCTTCTTCACGGAGGCTGCGCATGGCTGATGCTGGTGTTTGGGCTGAATCTGAGAAAAAACGGGCTGCTGTTAAAAGCAGTGGTGGCCATTTACCTGATGGCATTTCTCATAGGAGGCCTTATGCAGGCTTTGCCAGTAAAAAAGCTCACACCTCTTCGGTTTGTGATCGTAGCCTGCGGGGCTTATCTGGGACTAAGCGCTCTTATTTATCTGTCCGATTCTTTTCGGGCAAGATGGAAAAACATTTATCCGGTCACCCTGTCCTACAGGGGAAATGTACAGCAGTTCACGGGATTTTTTGACACAGGAAACCTGCTTGTGGATCCCCTGACAAATGAGGCGGTTTTTATTGTAAAACCGGAAGTCCTGGAAGCAATTCTGCCAGGAGAAGAAGCAGACAGACTGAGATACCTGCAGGAGAATCCAGGGGAGCTGGAAGATATACAGCTTAGCAGCCTGCACCCGCATTTTCTGCCATACAAAACCGTTGGCAGGGAAGGCGTCATGCTGGCAGTTACAGTGGATGACCTTTGTATTCACACTCCCAGAGAGGTGATTCATGCTGCAGATCCGGTATTGGCGCTGGCTATGGAACCCTCCGCTTTGGGAAAAGAGTACCAGGTACTGTTGAATTCCAGAATCATGCTATAGAGGGGGACAGGTCTATGAACAGATCAGCAGCAAGTGCAACTTATTATCCATTTCAGATGATACCAAGATTCCTGTTTGGAAGACAGGGAGATGTTTATTATATTGGAGGCAATGATATTCTGCCGCCGCCTCTGGAAGGCCCAAGAGAAGCCGCAGCGCTGGCAAAGCTTGGAACAGAGGAAGAAAAAGAAGCCAAATCCATTCTCATTGAACATAATCTGCGCCTTGTGGTGTATATTGCAAAAAAATTTGACAACACAGGAGTCAGTGTGGAAGATCTGATCTCCATCGGAACCATCGGCCTGATCAAGGCCATCAATACCTTTAATCCGGTAAAAAATATCAAGCTGGCTACCTACGCTTCCCGGTGTATTGAAAATGAGATCCTCATGTACCTTCGCCGGAACAGTAAGACCAAGATGGAGGTGTCCATAGATGAGCCATTGAATGTAGATTGGGACGGAAATGAACTGCTGCTTTCAGACATCCTTGGAACAGAGGATGATGTGATTTCTCGTCATCTGGAGGATGAGGTGGAAATCAGGCTGCTGGGAAGAGCCATTTCCAAGCTGTCTCCCAGAGAGCAGACTATCATCAAACTGCGTTTTGGCCTTGGACGCCGGGAGGGCAGGGAGAAAACCCAAAAAGAAGTGGCAGATCTACTGGGAATTTCCCAGTCCTATATATCCCGGTTGGAGAAAAGGATCATGAAGCGGCTGAAAAAAGAGATCGTGAAATATGAATGAGACTGCTAATTGTGGAATAAAAAACGGGGAAAACGGGCATTCTAAGAGAAAAGGGAGACTTTCATATATGGCGATGTCGCCGACAGGCGACTTGTCCATTTTATAAGGAAAAAGATTTTCAGAAAAGGAGACAGCTTTATGAATGCCAATGTAGAATTTTTGAACTATATTTACCAGAATTCCCAGATGGGTGTGGACACCCTGGAGCAGCTGATGGACATCACGGAGGACGAAAAGCTCCAGGCACAGCTGGAAAAACAGCTGGAAGGCTACCGGAAATTCCATAAGGAAGCCCAGGAAATCTTGCACCGCAACGGTTACGATGAAAAAGGTCTGGGCACCTTTGAAAAAATCCGTACCTATCTGATGGTGAACCTGCAGACCATGGCCGATGACTCCACCTCTCACATCGCCAAAATGCTCATCCAGGGCAGCAGCATGGGCATCACCGAAGCCGTAAAAAAACTTCACCAGTACGAAAACGATGTGGAAAAAGACATCAAAAAACTGATGGAGCGGCTGCAGGAATTTGAGGAAGGGAATGTGGAGAGGCTGAAGGAGTTTTTGTGAGAGAAA
>CAKRRX010000253.1 GCA_934394595.1 uncultured Blautia sp.
ATTGCTACTGTTGGAATGGCAGGAATCCTTGGCTATACGGCTGTCTGTATTGCCAGTCCACTGGCATGGTTCGGTGCGTGCTCCTTGTTGATTCCTTGCTATTACAGGATGATGAAAGGCAGCGCACAGACCGCAATTTAAAGGCAATATTGGGGCAGAAGCTATTAGATTGCGAAAAAGTTGGAAATATTGTAGGTTACTGATCTGGTCGCGAGCAGTAACCACTACTGGCTGTATGGTTGGGACTATATTGACTTGAAAAAACAGATATTTCTCGGTATTATTATTGGGAATATCTGTTTTTTTGTGAGAAAAATCGAAGAAAGATAATTTTTATACGGTTATGTCATTCGATGATAGCTGTTTAGAGGAAATGGGAGAAATTTAAAATGAATAAAATTATAAAAAGCTTATATGATAGAAAATCCATGCGCGTATACGAAGAAAAGTCCATTCCGCAGGAGATGAAGAAGGTCATCTTTGAAGCCGTAGCCCAGGCGCCTACAGCAGGCTGTCAGCAACTTTATACTATTTTGGACATCACAGATGAAGAATTGAAAAAGACTTTATCTGAGACCTGCGACCACCAGCCATTTATTGCGAAAGCACCTATGGTACTGGTATTCTGTGCTGACTGCAAGAAGTGGTATGATGCATATCTGGAAGCTGGCTGTGAGCCAAGAAAACCAGGTATAGGAGATCTTATGCTTGCGGTGACAGACACGGCAATTGCCGCACAAAATGCAGTTGTGGCAGCTGAGAGTTTTGGTATCGGTTCCTGCTATATTGGTGATATTATGGAAAATTATGAGGAACAAAGAAGACTTCTGAACTTGCCTGATTATGTTTTTCCAGCTGTTATGCTGGTATTTGGCTGGCCCACCCAGCAGCAGAAGAATCGCCCTAAACCCCAAAGATGTGCACTGGAACATATTGTCCATGAGAACACCTACCGCAGTATGGACGGCACTGAACTTCGCGAAATGTTGAGCCACCAATACAAAAATTCCACCTTCGAAGACTGGTGCAAAGCCTTCTGCAAAAGAAAATATAATTCTGATTTTTCAAAAGAGATGACACGGTCGGTGGGGGAATATCTGAAGCAGTTTGAGTGAATATTGCTGTTTTTAGAATTACTTATATCAGGGAAAAGGAGAACAACAGGATGTTCAGAATTGGAATAGCAGAGGATGATCCCTCGTTCCAGAAGACAATTTCCGAATATATTGAGCGTTACAAAAAAGAAAAAAATGTAGATATCCAGGCGTCTTTTTTTCAAGATGGAAGTGAATTGGTATTTAAATATGAGCCTATATATGATGTTCTTTTACTGGACATTGAAATGCCGAAAATGAATGGTATGGATGCTGCCAGAGAAATCCGAAAAAGGGATCAAAGAGTGCTGATTATTTTTATAACCAACATGGCGCAGTATGCGATTAATGGTTACGAAGTGGGGGCATTGGATTTTGTTCTGAAGCCCATAAAGTACTTTTCTTTTTCCATGAAGCTGGAAAAAGCCCTGAAGTCTGTGAAAGGTCAGGAGTCTGTTAATATTTTGTTGGAATACAAAGACGGGATGAAAAAAGTGTCCTCCGATGAGATCGTTTATGCGGAGATCCGTGATCACTGGCTACATATTTTTACGGTAGATGAAGAATATCAGCTTCTTTCTACCATGAAAGAATTTGCAGCAAAATTGGCGGACTATCATTTTATCTGCTGCAGCAGTTCCTTTTGCATTAACATGAAATATGTCACGGATTTTCAAAAGGATATTATAACCTTGAATGATAAAACAGAATTAAAAGTCAGCCGATCGAAGAAAAAAGAGGTAAAACAGGCATTACTTGATTATTATAAAGGAGGGCTGCGATGATGTTATCAGAAATTTTATCAAAACTTCCCACATACATAGGACACGCATTTTTTTCAATCAACGTGTTCCCAATCATACTGTTATTTTCAATTGGCATTCAGAAAAGAAAACACTTTGCATGGAGAATTGTCCTTGGTTTTCTGATATCCGTATGTTGTTCTACGCCCTTTTCTCATGGGATTTTTACATACATCATGCAGTTTACCTTGTTTGTATTCAGCAGTTATTTTGCATACGAAATTTCCTGGAAAGAGGCTTTGTATAGCGTTACATGTGCCTATGCAGTACAGCATATCAGCTATTGTGCATATCTGATTTTGTTTCGGCCAGTTCATAGAACACCGGTTTACGCACCAGCATATATTGTGTGTGCAGTGTGCATTGCACTTTTGCTGTACTGGTTTATCGGAAGAAAATTACCTGAAAATGGACATTATGATGT
>CAKRRX010000254.1 GCA_934394595.1 uncultured Blautia sp.
AATTCTACCTCTGCCAAAAGCAGTCCCTCATAAGGTGCATCAAAAATATCCAGTTCGATAGACAGGCCATTCTTTTCCGGAATCACATAACGTGTCTTGGAAATCACAATTCCGTCAGCCTTTGGCTTCAGATGTTCATAAGCTTCTTTTGTCAGGGGAAGATTATACTCTTCTCTTGCAAGTAAGCCTTTTGACTTGTAAGTCAGATAATAGCTGTCGTTTGACTGTCTGATCCGCACCACCGGATCGGTACACAGATATCCCTGCTGGATCACTTTTCTCGGATATTGCTTCAGGTTCCCGGGCAGATTTTCTTTTTTTACCAGAAATTTTCTCTCAATTTCCACGATCATTCTTCCTTTTCTTCTACCGGATCCGGTGTCCAGTTTCTTCTGCCAAACCGGGTTGCCAGAACCAGCATTTCTTTTTGCAGTTCTTTAGTAAACTGACCTTTTTTCAGGCGCCATTTCCAGTTGATTCCCAAAGTAGAAGGCTGATTGATACGGGCACGGTTATCCAGCTGCAGATAATCCTGGATCGGAATGATACATCTGCCAGCCACGCTTCCCATCACCAGACGGATCATATTCCGGCAGATTCCTTTCTCATCATCCTGGAAATTCCAGAGATATTCACGCACCATATGGCGTTCCTCCGGTGTAATACCATAAAACCATCCAAGAAGAGTTTCATTGTCATGGGTTCCTGTATAAACCACACAATTATTAGTATAATTATGCGGCAGATAATCACTGGCATTTCCGGTATCCCTCTGGTCAAAAGCAAATTCAATAACTTTCATATTCGGATATCCGCTCTCTTCTACCAAACGCTTTACAGAGTCTGTCATAAATCCAAGATCCTCTGCAATAATATCTTTCTGTCCAAGGCGGTAGGTAACTGTATTGAAAAGATCCATTCCCGGACCTTTCTCCCACCAGCCGTTCTCTGCAGTGGTATCTCCGTAAGGAATGGCATAATATTCGTCAAACCCGCGGAAATGGTCGATCCGGACTACATCATACATATTAAAGCAATGCTCCAGACGTTTCAGCCACCATGCAAAGCCTGTATTTTTATGCACATCCCATCTGTACAGCGGGTTACCCCAGAGCTGGCCTGTTGCAGCAAATCCATCTGGCGGACAGCCGGCAACCTGTGTGGGCTGATTGTTCTCATCCAGCTTGAAAAGTCCCGGATTCGCCCAGGTATCTGCGCTGTCCATTGCCACATAGATGGGAATATCCCCGATAATACGGATTCCTCTTCTGTTTGCATAAGCCTTCAGTTTTGCCCACTGCTCATAGAATTTAAACTGCAAGTACTCCTGAAATTCAATTTCATAGTACAGTTCTTTTCTGTAATAATCAAGGGCATTGTTCCAGCGAAGACGGATATCTTCTGCCCATTCACTCCACGGGATTCCGCCAAAACGGTCTTTCACAGCCATAAACAGCGCATAATCTCCCAGCCAGTGAGCCTGTTCCTGCTGAAAACGTATAAAATCCTGGTTTTTGTATACCTCGCTTCTCTCATATGCTTTACGGAGAAGCTTATAGCGGCCTTTATATAATTTCTCATAATCAATATCATCTGGTGCTGAACCAAAATCCACTGAATCACATTCCTTTTTGGTAAGGACACCCTCTTTGATCAGATCTTCCAGGCTGATAAAATAAGGGTTTCCTGCAAATGTGGAAAAGGACTGATACGGAGAGTCTCCATAACTGGTAGGGCCAAGAGGCAGTATCTGCCAGTATCCCTGTCCTGCTGCTTTTAACTGATCCACAAACTCATAGGCACTTTTGGAAAAGCACCCGATTCCGTATTCTGACGGCAAAGCACTGATCGGAAGCAGTACTCCGCACTCTCTTTGATTTCCCATATTTTCCTCCATATCTATACAGGAGGACAGAAGCAAAAGTATTTTCCGCTTCTGCCCTCCTATCATACATGTTTCTTTTTATCCACCTTATATAATGACACAGTTTTGGGTACAGAATCAATATTAATTTTTCAAGAAATATGGCACATTTTCCATAAGACAGCTTTTTTCTCTGAAATATGACTACCAAAGACTCTCTGCAAGATGCAAGCAAGCTCTAATAATGATATCTTTTCCGGTTTCTCACCAAACAGGTCAGGGAACAGATCAGACCCAGTCCTTCTGCCACCACAATGGCGCCCCAGATTCCATCCAGCCCCAGAGCCACGGGAAGCAAAAGTACCATTCCGCCTCGGAAAAGAAGAGTTCTTGTAAAAGATAAAAATGCAGAAAGCGG
>CAKRRX010000255.1 GCA_934394595.1 uncultured Blautia sp.
CCAATACCACCAGTTGGAGGCATACCAATCTCCAATGCATTCAGGAAGTCTTCATCTGTGTGATTAGCTTCCTCATCACCAGCATCGGCAAGAGCATCCTGTGCTTTGAAACGCTCACGCTGATCAATAGGGTCGTTCAGCTCGGAGTATGCGTTACACATTTCCCATGTGTTGATAAACAACTCGAAACGCTCTACCTTACTCGGATCAGAAGGTTTCTTCTTGGTCAGCGGAGAAATCTCGATTGGATGATCCATGATGAATGTTGGCTGGATCAGCTCTTTCTCACAGTATTCCTCAAAGAAGAGATTGATGATATCACCCTTCTTGTGACGTTCCTCATACTCGATATGATGCTCAGCAGCAAGCTTCTTTGCTGCTTCATCATCTGCTACCTCATCAAAATCAATTCCTGCATATTTCTTGATCGCATCATTCATGGTCAGACGCGCAAAGGGCTTTCCAAGGTCAATCTCGATGCCATTGTAAGAAATCTTGGTAGAACCGCAAACCTTCTCTGCCAGATAACGGAACATGGACTCTGTCAGTTCCATCATTCCCTCATAATCTGTATATGCCTGGTAAAGCTCCATCAGTGTGAATTCCGGATTGTGACGGGTGTCAACACCCTCATTACGGAATACACGGCCAATCTCATAGACTCTTTCAAGTCCACCAACGATCAGTCGTTTCAGATAAAGTTCCAGAGAAATACGAAGCTTAACATCTTCATTCAGTGCATTGTAATGGGTCTCAAAAGGTCTCGCAGCTGCACCACCGGCATTGGAAACCAGCATTGGAGTTTCCACTTCCATGAAATCACGGCCGTCAAGGAAGTTACGGATCTCTTTGAGGATCTTGGAACGTTTGATAAATACATTCTTGCTTTCCTGATTCATGATCAGGTCTACATATCTCTGACGATAACGCATATCTGTATCTGTCAGTCCGTGGAACTTCTCCGGAAGGATCTGTAAACTCTTGGAAAGAAGAGTCATATTCTCCGCATGAATAGAAATCTCACCGGTTCTTGTTCTGAATGCGAAGCCTTCCAAACCAAAGATATCGCCGATATCAGATTTCTTGAAGTCTGCATAGGCATCTGCTCCGATAGCATCTCTTGCCACGTACACCTGGATATTCCCCTGTAAATCCTGGATATTGCAAAAAGAAGCTTTTCCCATGACTCTCTTGAACATCATACGTCCGGCAATGGTCACGTGGATCGGATCTGCATCCATGATAGCTCTTCTCTCTTCATAGTCCTTCTTCAGAGCTTCCTTTGCCTGCTCTTCGTCAAGTCCTGCTACATCCGGCTCTGTACGGTCTTTGAGAAGCTCTGCCTCATGAGCTTCATAAAGGTCCTTTACTTCCTGTGAATGATGGGTCTGGTTAAATTTTGTTATCTGAAATGGATCCTTGCCATTCGCCTGAAGCTCTGCCAGTTTATCACGGCGGATTTTCAGCAGCTGATTCAGATCCTGATTCTTCTGCTCTGCCACTTTTGTGCCTCCCTTAAATATTACGCTGGATTTCCAGCACCTTGTACTTCATGATACCGGATGGCAGTTCCACTTCTACGATATCACCTGTATGTGCGCCCATAAGAGCCTTTCCTACAGGAGATTCATTGGAAATCTTGCCTTCCAGGCTGTTTGCCTCTGTAGAGCCAACCAGCTTCAGTTCTATATCTTCTTCGAATTCGAAGTCATGTACTCTCACCTTGCAGCCTACGCTGATCTTATCAAGGTCAACCTCGTCCTCAACTACAACTTCTGCATTTTTCAGGATCTTCTCGATCTCTTCAATACGTGCCTCGATATCTCTCTGCTCATCTTTAGCTGCATCGTACTCTGCATTCTCAGACAGGTCTCCCTGCTCTCTTGCCTCTTTGATCTTACCTGCTACTTCTTTTCTTTTTACTACCTTTAAATCATGCAGCTCTTCTTCCAGTTTTTTAAGTCCTGCATAGGTTAGTAAGTTCTTCTTTTCTTCCATTTTAGCCTTACTCCCTTTCATTACCGGCGGCGCCCATCGCCCCGGGTCATACACTTCTTATATGCTGTTTTTCCCGGAAAATTCCCTCTGGAACTTCTTTACAAAAAATTCCAGATCTGAACGGATATTAATCCTCCCAAGAGCGTGTTTAAAAAATACACTCTAAAAAGGGTACAGATTCACTAGGATATTCACAGTTTCACCATTATAGCGAAATCAAACACCCTTGTCAAGACAGGAATTAACCCTTCGGGGAAGTTTTTCCTCCACTGTTTTCAGTC
>CAKRRX010000256.1 GCA_934394595.1 uncultured Blautia sp.
CTGGGCATCCATGCCATCGAATTCCATGATCTGAAGCAGGCAGCTGGGGAACTTGAAAAGCTGGGAGTGAAATAAAAGCGCCTGGAACCAGCGGTTTATACCAGGTTCCAGGCTTCTCGGGGAGGATATAAGTTATCTCATAATTTTTCTTTAGTAAAATACTATGATGTTAGAGGCAAAAGATATTTGCCTCTAACCTGATATCATTTCATTGAAGGGGGTTCAATGAAAGTGTTGTTCACTATGTGAACATTCTTAGTATGGGCCAGCTATGCTTTTTTTATACATATGTCACAGAAAAATATGAGAAAATTTATATAAAATCCAGAAGAAAAGTTCCATGAAAAATAGGATTTGTGTTTTTGGACAAAAGATGGTATAATATTAGTCAGCTGTAAAACGGCGTAATTACGAAATTTTGTTGAAAAGAGGAATAAGAAATGAGCGATAAGACCATTTTGGAGCAGTGGCGTGCCATTGCCTATGACCAGCAGGCAGACCGTAATAAGCTCCAGCAGTTCTGGGCAAGATATTTTAACATTGAGAAGAACATTTATGCACAGCTTCTTGAGAATCCGGACGAAGTAGTGACCGGCACAGTCAAAGAGCTGGCTGAGAAATATAACCAGGAAGTTCTTACCATGGTTGGTTTCCTTGATGGAATCAATGACAGCCTTAAGGTCCAGAACCCGATCGAGACCATGGATGAGAATACTACCGTAAGCCTTTGCTTTGACAAAGAGCTTCTTTACAAGAACATGGTAGATGCCAAGGCTGACTGGCTTTACAATCTTCCACAGTGGGACAAGATCTTTACACCAGAGAAGCGCAAAGAGCTTTACCTTGAGCAGAAGAAATCCGGCACCGTTGTGAAGGCACACAAGATCGGACGTAACGATCCATGCCCATGCGGTAGCGGAAAGAAATACAAATTCTGCTGCGGTAGAAATAAATAATTTATTGTGAATAGTGGCCGGAATCCTGTGGATTTTCGGTGTGGAGAACGGATTGCGCGGTGCATAACTGCCGTGCAATCCGTTTTGTATATATGGCGAAAGCCCTGTACAACAAGGGTTTGAAAGAATAGAGGCTGTTTGGAAAACGATGCTCGCAAAGCAGTAGGGAGCATTGAAATTCCAGTTCAGTTTTAATGTAGGAAAGTGAGATATAAAATTGAGTTTACTATGTTTTTGCACAGGAATCCTGTGCCTTGCCTATTATCTGCTGATCGTAGTTTATGCAGGAATCACAGCGGATTTTGCCTGGATCTGGGCTGTAGCTGCAGTACTTTTGGAAGGATGCGCAGTGCTGATGCGATATGGCAGAAAGCACCCCGGATTTTTCCCGGGATGGCTGAAATATGGGGTGACAGCTGTGGTTCTGGCTGGAATTGTCTGCTTTTGTGTGATCTGCAGCCACGTGATCTCGGGAATGAAGTCTCCCGGGAAAAAGAACCTGGATTATGTGGTGGTCCTGGGAGCCCACGTAAAAGGAGACGTGCCGTCCAAAGCACTGGAGCTTCGTCTGAAAGCAGCCCTGAAATACGCCCGGGAAAATGAAGATACCACTTTGATCCTTTCCGGTGGACAGGGATCAGGAGAAGACATCACAGAAGCCAAATGTATGGAAAACTATCTGACTGCTCATGGAATACCAGAAGCCCGGCTAGTGCTGGAAGAAAAATCCACCAGGACCAAGGAAAATTTGAAGTTCTCCGATGACCTCACCGGCTGTGGGAAAAAGAATACCGGAATTTTATCCAACAATTTCCATGTATATCGGGCTGTGGAGCTGGCCAGGAAGTTGGGATACGAACATCCATATGGGATTGCAGCCTCCTCAGATCCTATTATGCAGGTACACTATGTGGTCAGGGAAGTGGCAGCACTTGTAAAAGAGATGCTCTTTGGATAATAGCTAAAATCAATCAAAACTTCTGTTTTCAGGAGAGCCGTTTAAATCTTCTTTTGTACAGGCTGATTCACCAATTTCAGCTGAATTAAAAGAAGAGATAGAAAAGGATGGTGTTATGATTTATGAAAAAGCTTGATAACCTTATTGACAAAACAAAAACCCGAGTCTATAATGAGGCATAGTGATAAGAAAACACGTTGAAGAGAAGAGTAGACTGTGGAATGTTTCAGAGAGAGGCAGGCAGCTGGAAATGCCTTATCAGGAAGCAGTTGAAAACTACCTCTGAGTGGCCCTAATCCGGTCCGGTGATTCCGTTACCATCAAATAAGTGGCCTGGTTTACA
>CAKRRX010000257.1 GCA_934394595.1 uncultured Blautia sp.
GTACTAATCCCGACTTCTTTTGGCGCAGAATTTTGCTTCAAATGTTTGGTAAGATGTCGGTATTTTATAATTTCATAAACACTGAACAGAATAACTGCGGCAAACCAGATTAGCACCAGAAGGAAAATCTCGTGAGGTATCCATAAAGAAAATCCCTGATAAGATAAAGGTTCTTCTGTACTGAATTCAGAAAAATATCTGATATCTGTGACGGTTTTTGTGTGTTTAAGAAAATCTGTTGGTAACAAATACTTCACCAGCTGAAACGGAATCAGGTATCCTGCAAGACTGAGCAGAACCAGATCGCGTCCAAGCCAGTATGAAAAATTCTTCCTTTTGATCATCCACAGAAGGATGCATAGTACCAGAGGTACAGATCCTGCTATGGACATACAGATTAAAAGCATTTGAGATTCCCCTTTACAATTCGTCAATAAATTTGATAAGCTCTTTTCTTTCCTGTTCTGTAAGCTTGGTGTCCTCAGCAAATGCACAGAAAAGATAATTGAGAGAATTCTTGAATTCCTGAGAATATCTGGCATTGGAATTGTTGCGGGCAAATGCCTGATGCTCCAGAACCTTTTCCTGAAATTCACGGATCTTCTGATCTTTTTGCTCTAACAGATGGCGTAAATGAAAGTTATGAGCAAAAAATCCGAATGCCACCAAAGGAAGCCCAAAGGCAAAAACGATGGACTTGATCAGATAAACAGATGCTGCAGGCTGATCCAATGACGGAATACCGGAAATCAGACAGATCAGCAGCGAACCTCCAGTGAACAGCACAAAAAAGATACCGAACATCACTAGAAAGACTTTTTTCATTTGAAACCTCCTCATTGCTACGTAGAAATGGGATTCCATGGAATTTTTTTGGTTTCCTTGCTCCCTTTACTATATAAACGCAGAGAACGGGACGAAATAACACAGAATTTGTAAATTTTTAAAAGAAAGCAGGCATAGTCCTTTAACTGGTTGACTATTCCCTGATTTTCAGCTACTATTTAAAGGATTGAAAGCTCAGTGATCGTTTGTAGATGCTTGCGAAGCCTACAGATGGGAGAGTGCCTGCGTTAGCAGACATGTCCATTTAAGAGAATATTAATACAGGAGAATCTCAAATGCCGAAATTACTTATCATTGATGGTTCCTCGATGCTTTCCACATCCTATTACGGGAACCTTCCGAAATCTATTTTATTTGCAAAAACAGAAGAGGAAAAAGAGAGACATTATCCGGAAATCCTACACACCTCTGATGGAAAATATACCAATGCCATGTTTACCATGCTCCGTACCTTGCTGGCAGTATATAAAAAAGTAAAGCCGGAATATATTGCTTTTACTTTTGATATGACAAGGGACACCTTCCGCCGCACCCAGCTGGGGGCTGATTTTTATAAGGCGAACCGAAAAGAAACTGCACAGCCTCTGAAGGAGCAGTTTGTCCAGATGGAAGAATTCCTGAAGGAGATTGGCTGTCCGGTCTTTATGAGTATGGATTATGAGGCCGACGATTATGCTGCTTCTCTGGTGGAAAAATTTCAGGGACCAGAGCTTCAGACCTATGTCCTGACTAAGGATCACGATTATTTTCAGCTGGTCAGCGAATATACCCGTATGTGGCGTGTGGTGACCAAAGATAAGCTGGAAGCTTTGAAAGACGCTTACGGACTGTATGGAATGGATGCTTATGAGGCGCTGCCGCCCAATGTATTTGAATATACCCCGCAGATCGTGTATTCAGAGGAAGGCGTTTATCCGGAGCAGATTCCGGCGCTTCTGGCAATTACAGGAGACCCGGGAGATGGTATTCCAGGGTGCAAAGGAGTGTCCTCTGCGGCTGCACCTCTGGTAGAAGAGTACCATACTTTGGACCGTATTTATGAGGCTATAGAAGGATGCGAAGGAGTGGCAAAGAAAGAAAAAGAACTCACTGCATTCTGGAAAGAAAATCTTGGCATTGGAAGAAGCCCGTTAAAAGCGCTGAAAACTTATAAAGAAATGGTGTATTTAAGCGAGCAGCTTGCCACCATGAAACGTGACATTGTAATAGAAGAGGAACTGGAAGATTTGCGGCTTAATATTAAAGAAAAAGAACTGATTCATCAGCTGAAGCGTTATGAAATGAACAGCATTCTTGCAGAAGTGGAAAAATTAAAGACAGAATAAGAAAAAAGTCGCTCCCCATAGAAAATGGTGGAACGACTTTTTTAA
>CAKRRX010000258.1 GCA_934394595.1 uncultured Blautia sp.
CGCTCAGAGAGGCAGGGAGAACGAAATTGCAGCTGTCGCTGCGATCCCCTGTTATTTCATTCTCCCAGATAGTATTATAATGCATTTCGATGGTTTCAAATATATGTTTTCTGCCATTATATAGCAAAATCCTGCCAAGCTTGATTTTCTTCACAGAGTCTCTCCCTCACTTCCGATCAACACCTTTTTTCCTGAAAAAGCAAAACCATAATGCCTGATCTGATCTTTTCCAAAACCAAGTTCCGTAAGCTCAGCGTCGTAGTCTTTTTCCTGAATTTGCTTCAGAGCTGCCTTTACAGTATCCTCAAGGCTTTTTTCTTTTTTGGGATTATAAATCTTAAACTCCAGAATAATTGCCGGGTAGGAGTTTCTTTTCTCTCCTCTTGGAATCATCATAATATCATAACGCCCAAACCCACTTTCCCGGTTGGATCGAATAAGATAATTCTCACGCTGATCCACAATCAGTCCCAGCACAAATCCATGATAAAACCGCTCCGGCGCCATTTCATCCGAATTCTTTTTTCCCGAATCAAAATAACTGAAAGTGGTCAACGCCACCTCATTCATATAATGATTCATTGCTTCCACATCAGCCTGCAAAAGCGCACGGATAAACCCATTATATTCGGACTGGCTTTCCCTGAACCAGTTCTTAAACAAATTGGAAAACATGCTGGTTGTTTCCAGATTTGTGATCCGAAGATGATACCAGGGATCCAGTGTAATTCCCCGATATTCTACACGTTCCACCTTCAAATAACCGCTTGCCAAAAGCAGGCTCCAGATTGCATTTTCGTCCCTTCCCAGCTGCTCAAATACGATCTGTTCGTCAAAATTAGTGATGATCTCATCTCCCCTCAGCAGTACTTCCATGTCTGATTTCACTGTTGCGGAAGCCTTCTGAAGCATGGTATTTACCAGTCCATTGGAGCTAGAGCGTGTTTGAAAAAGGCTTTCTGCAAGATGTGCGTCACAATTTGTGGGAGATTTTACCCGGATGAAGGCGCCGTAGCGGGCTACGGCAACTGAATTCGGGCAAAATCTCCCGCAAAGTGGGGCGCGCAGATTGTGGGAATGCTTTTTCAAACACGCTCTAGTATCTGCCCAATAGGGGCGCAGTTTTCTCTCTTTTAAAAAGTTTGTTATAGACCAGGGATTGTAAATATCTCTCCTTGTTCCAAAGGTAAAACCATCATACCAGGTCTTTACATTCTCTTTCTCATTTTCTGCACCGAACAGATCCAGAGCCTGGAAAACCTCTTTTTCCGTAAAACCAAAACAATCTGAATAGCGTTCTGATGTCGTGGTGATCACAATCAGATTATTCAGATCCGAAAAAATAGATTCCTTGGATACACGGGTAATCCCTGTCATCATTGCCCGTTCCAGATATGGGTTTGTTTTAAAGGTAGAATTAAAAAGCCCTCTGATAAAAGACGTGAATTCCTTCCAATATCCATGGATGTATGCCTCCTGCATAGGGGTATCGTATTCATCCAGAAGAAGGATCACTTTTTTCCCATAATAAAGAGACAGATAACAGGACAGATCCTGTAATGCACTTTGAGCGGTTACGTCATCCATATCCGGGGTCACCGCCAGAAACTGCATTTTCTGCAGGGAGGACAGCTGATCGGACTCTGCAATTTTTATATATTGCTGATATACGGTGGCTATTATTCTTTTGATCTTGCAGATCGCATCTTTATAATTGGTCTGCTTTACATCTGCAAAGCTCAGAAAAATAACAGGATAGGTTCCCTGAAGCTTCTGGTATTTTTCCTCTTTCCAAATAGACAGCCCCTGAAAAAGATCGGACCTGTCAGCATATTGATTGGAAAAAAAACAGTTCAGCATACTCATATTTAAGGTCTTGCCAAAGCGCCTTGGCCTGGCAATCAGTGTGATCTCATCCCCTGCTTCCCACCATTTCTTTATGAAATTTGTTTTATCTACAAAAAAATAATCTTCCTCTCTCAGTGACGCATAATCCTGTTTTCCGATACTGATTACCTTGCTCATATAGATTCACGCTCCCGGCTTTGCTATAACCTGATATTCACAAACTTCTGTACGTATCCTGATTATAGCATTTTGGCGGGATGATATCCACTGAAAAAAATACTAGTACAACGAAAATTAAG
>CAKRRX010000259.1 GCA_934394595.1 uncultured Blautia sp.
CTTGATAAACTGCAGAAGGGAGATGTTTTTCTCCTTCATATCTATGATCAGGTTTTTACATATGAAATCGATCAGATTCGTATCGTGGAGCCGGAGGATTATGGTCCGCTTGAGATCGAAGAGGATAAAGATCTGTGTACGCTTCTTACCTGTACGCCGTACGGAATCAACACGCAGAGACTGCTGGTGCGGGGTCAGAGAATTGCGAACCGCGCAGGTGATGATTCCAGGATCACCTCAGATGCCGCAAAGATGAATACAGTGGTTGTCGCAACAGGTATCGCCATTCCGCTGCTTGTCATCAGTTTTATTGCAGTGGATATGTCGACCCGGCGTTCCAGAAAGAAGAGAAAGAAAAAAAGTAACCGTACGAAATAGAAACAGCCAGATCAGTGGGAGAAGAAGATGGAGTATCGAAGGAAGAAAAACGGTCGCAGACAGGTCAAAAACATAATATTTATGCTAGCTTTTGCCGCTGTCCTTGTCGGGATGATAACGAGGGTGTCGGTTCTGGCGGCGGATCAGACGAGAGGCAGTATTTCGCTTGAGTGTCCGGCAGAGGGGATGGAGCTTTCTCTGTACCGTGTGGCAGACTATGAAGACAGTTTTACGCTGACAGAAAAATTTCAGAATTACCAGGTTTCCCTGGATCAGAAGGATCAGGATGGCTGGAAGGGAGTGGCGCGTACTCTTGCGGACTATATCGGACGTGACGGGATCGAGGCAGATGCGGTGACGAAGTCAGGAAGTGACAGGAGTGCACGTTTTGAGAATCTTTCGAGAGGGCTTTATCTTGTGAGTGCGAAGGAGATTGAAGTGCAGGAGAACGGAAAGACCAGGATTTACACTCCGCAGGTTTCTCTGGTCGCACTTCCGGATTCCACACAGGAAGACCCATATAACATAGAAGTTTTTCTGAAATATGATGGCAGGGAAAAGCCGGAAGGTTCCAGGACGAGGGTTCATGTGCTGAAGGTATGGAAGCAGGACAGGGAGGAAAACCGCCCGGCTTCTGTGCAGGTGGAGCTTCTTCGGACAGATTCAAAGGGAAAGACAACGGTTGTTGACAGGCAGATCCTGAATTCGGAGAATCAGTGGTCTTATACCTGGGAAGATCTCTCATCGCAGGTGCGCTGGAGTGTGACAGAGCAAAAAGTGCCGTCCGGCTATACGGTAAGTACCAGCCGGCAGGGAAATACTGTTGTGCTGACCAATACGGCAAAGGAGCAGGGAGAATCCGGAGACAGTGGAAATAATTCAGGAAACACAGGGCAGAAGCTTCCGCAGACAGGACAGCTCTGGTGGCCGGTTCCGCTTCTCATGCTGGCGGGTGTGATGTGTCTGCTGGCAGGTAAGGTACTGCGAAGATCCGGAGATGAAAAGAAGAAAAAAGATGCGAGATAAGGGAAAGAATCGACTTGGAAGATTTTTTACAGGGGCAGGGCTGATCCTGGTGGCAGCGGCTGTGCTGCTTCTGATGTATAATCTGTGGGACAGCCGTCGTGCAGAGGAGAGTCAGGAGGAGCTCCTGGCAGAATATCTGTCGGAAAACAAAAAAGCTTCAGAGGTTCCATCGGATCCTGACGGGGAAGCGGCGGACAGTCAGGACATACCGGACTATCTGCTGGACCCGGATATGGAGATGCCGGAGTTTACGCTGAGCAGTCTTGGTGATATATCATGCATCGGGATTCTGGAGATCCCGGCTCTTGATCTGAAATTACCGGTCATCAGCAGATGGAGTTACCCGGCTCTGAAGCTGGCACCCTGTCGTTATTCCGGGAGTGCGTACAAGGGAGATCTGGTGATTGCAGCTCATAATTATCAGTCTCATTTTGGAGGACTCCGGACGCTTACACCGGGAAGCGAAGTGTTTTTTACAGATGCGGCGGGAAACAGATTTTCCTATTATGTGGCTGTGACGGAGGCACTGACTCCGTGGAGTGTGGCGGATATGACGAGCGGGGAGTGGCCGCTCACTCTGTTTACCTGTACGCTGGACAGCCAGAACAGGGTTACCGTGCGCTGTGAGTACAGAGAGGCATCTGAAAAACCGGATTTACAGGATGGTTTTTCGTAAGTGTATAATAAAAGCCGTTACAGGAAAAGCAGAACTTTCTGCCGGGAGTCGGAGAGTTCTGTGGCTT
>CAKRRX010000260.1 GCA_934394595.1 uncultured Blautia sp.
TTTTGTTAACTTTAATTATAGCAATGCGAGTGCGAAAATCAACTGAAAATTCCACTGGAAAGGCGGCTCAAAATCAATCTCCCAGAGCGCTTAAATCCAGCCAGATTGCCGGGCAGACACCCTCTTCAAAAATTGCACAATGCCCATACTGATTAATCATAGATTCCTCATCTTCTCCCTCTCCTGTACACATAATATAATTATCTACTGTATTCGTACCGTGGGTTCTCAGCCACCACCAATCATATGCGGTATCCCCTGTATATATACCTGATGCTTCTGTAGGCATCCGCAGCAATTCTTCCTCTGTGTTAAAATACTTCTCTACCTCCAAGGCGCTTAAAATAAAAACGTTGTCCTCAGTCTTAACACCCTTCTCAAGATTTGCCACATAACCATCCCGGGTATACTCATAGATTTCCGTTACCAATGGGCTCTTTACAATCCCTTTCTGTTCTTCCTCCGTAAAAGCATCGTTATAAAAATCCCTGTTTAACCAGCTGCGCAAACTGCAGGTCTGCCAGTTCACCTGCGTATCTATATCCATATAAGGTTCTTCTGCCAGAACTTTGTTACTGAGCAACAATATCTTATCACCCTCTTTGGAAAGAACGGTCCACTCAATTGGATCTTTTCCTCCCTCTTTTTGCTGCTGATAAGAGCCAAAGCTTACCGTAGAACCCTTTTCATATCCGGTCGCTTTTATTTTCTCCAGCTCTGCGGATACCATCCTCTGGGCACTGTCTTTGTAATCCTGCTGATCTGCGAAACAGGTATAAGCCGCTGCGTATTGTTCCTCTTCCATGGAGCTAAGCCCCTCCTGATATATGGATTCCCTGGCATTTTCCTCGTCTCCCAGCTCCTTAAATAAAGGATAGGCCTGAGTATATTCCCCATTCTCAAAATACACCTTGGCACGTTCTTCCTTGCTTGCCTGGATTTCATCCGTTTTTCCAAGATCCTCCAGCAAAGTATATGCCTGGTCAAAATCTTCTGTTTCCAGATATTCCTCTGCACGCTTTTCTTTGTTTTCTTTTATCTCATCTTCCTTTCCAAGAGCAGCAAGGATCTCATAGGCATCGTCGAATTTTTCTGCTTCCAGCAGTTCTATGGCCTCTTTATACTGCATTTTGGGCTCAAGGTAGTTCTTCCATGTCACTGCAGCCCCCACTGCCAGGACAATTACCACAACAGTTGCTGTGATTGCCCGTGTTTTTCTCTTTTTCGCCTGACGTTTCTTTTTTTCTGCTGCTTCGATTCTGATTCTGTATATCTCATCGTCGCATTTTTTATACAGTTCTTTGCAGTCCTTATAGGTTTCCAAGCCCAGCAGCCTGGTCTGCACTGTGCTGTAATCCCAGTCACTTTCTGCCTTATTCATAGCCGCAACAATTTCCTGATACTCTTTTTCTATCTTTGCCAGAGCATCGCTATGACTTTGTTCTACCCGGCTGTCAGCATCCTTCAAAAACTCCCGGTACGCCTCCTGGATCCTTGCAATTGCAGCGGCATCCTCTTTTTCTGCCTGCGCAATACGGTCGTCCAATGCCTGATTCAGTTTCTCCAGTCCCTCCTGGATCTGCTGTTTCAGCTTTGGATCTGCATACCGCTTTGCCCTGGTCCAAAGCGTTTCTACATTTATTTTAGCAAGCATTTTCTCCTTCTGCTTTTTCCTGGAAGTAAGGACAGAATCATAGGAAAAGGAAAATCCCTCATATCTTTCTTTGATTTTTCTTTCCGGCAGATAGGAACCCAGTGCATTTTTCTCTACCATTTGGGCAATGTGTTCCGTATCTGGCTCTCCTGCCTGGAAGCTGTTTTTCTGCCCATTTTCATCTGAAGCAATAAGATTCGTAATCAGTTTCTCGTAATTTTCGCACTGATATTTTGCAAGTAATTTTCCAAGATAGGCCTCTGCACACTCGGCATTCTGGTTCAGTACTTCTTCGAAAAAGTCGTCTGCTTTTTTCCATTCGTGATCCTCCAGAGCCATTTTGCCACGCTTGAAAATGGCATCCATATTTCCGGTGGAATTCACAATGTTCTGCTGTACCACAGTGGTTCCTATCTGTGTTTTCTCCTCTGTATCTACAACCTTTTTGATTCCACGGATCAGGTCGCTGATAAAACCAATTTTGCTCATATCC
>CAKRRX010000261.1 GCA_934394595.1 uncultured Blautia sp.
AATTGGACATTGTAGAGATAACAGTATGTGAGTATCATAGGCCTTAAAGCAGGAACAAAGAAATGTTCCGGGAAAGGCAGAGAGAAGCTTATGAACAAACAGAATACTACAGTAATGAAACTTGCAGAGACTGCACTTCTTGCAGCACTTTGCTACGTGTCCTTTACATTTTTACAGATCAAGATTCCGGTACCTGGGGGAGATGCCACGTCCCTTCATATTGGAAATACCTTTTGTGTACTTGGAGCCTTGCTTCTGGGAGGCTGGTACGGTGGACTTGCCGGTTCTATTGGTATGACTATTGCAGATCTTATGGATCCGGTTTACATCACAGGCGCTCCGAAGACCTTTGTGCTGAAGCTTTGCATCGGTCTGATCACAGGTCTTGTTGCCCACAAGTATGCAAAGATCAATGAGTCCACTGACAAAAAATATGTGTTCAAATGGAGTCTGATCGCTTCTATCGCAGGACTTGCATTTAACGTAGTGGCAGATCCTATTGTGGGATATTTCTATAAACAGTACATTTTGGGACAGCCTCAGGCCATTGCAGATGCCCTGGCAAAGATGAGTGCAGTAGCGACTTTTGTAAATGCCATTGTATCTACCATTTTGGTTGTACTGATCTACAATGCAGTCCGTCCGGCACTGATCAAGTCAAATCTGATCGAGGTGCATGTTGCAAAGAATGAAATCTGATTGGAAAGAACGATTGCTGTGCAAGTCAGATATGCCTGTTAAAAAACAAAAACTTCGAATTTCCTGATGGAGGTTCGGAGTTTTTTTGTGACTTTTCTGTGTAGAGTGAGGGAAACTCTGGTAAAAAGCGACACATTGTGTTACAATGAGGGATAAATCGCAAAAGCAAAGGAGAAAAGCTATGAGTCTGGCAGTAGTGACCCTGAAAAAGGGAGAGGGAAGACTTTTAAAGTCCGGCGGAATGTGGATTTTTGATAATGAAGTGGCTTCCATTATGGGAAGCTTTGTAAATGGCGATATTGTTCTGGTTCATGATTTCGATGGATACCCTTTGGGAAGAGGTTTTATCAATACCAATTCCAAAATTGTGGTACGTCTTCTGACCCGGGATGAGAATACTGTCATTGATGAGCAGTTTTTTGAGAAGAGAGTGAGAGATGCCTGGGAATACCGTAAGAAGGTGACAGATACATCAAGCTGCCGTGTGATCTTCGGGGAAGCAGATTTTGTTCCCGGTTTTGTGGCTGACAAGTTTTCGGATGTGCTGGTGATCCAGTCTCTTGCCCTTGGTATTGACCGCTATAAGCTGATGCTGGTGGAGCTTCTGAAGAAGGTTCTGGCAGAGGATGGAATTGTCATCCGTGGCGTTTATGAGCGAAGTGATGTGAAGGTCCGCAGACAGGAAGGCATGGAGCCGTACAAGGGCTTTATCGGGGAGGAATTCCCTACTCTTGTGGAAATACAGGAGAATGGAGTGAAGTATCAGGTTGATGTTAAGGATGGTCAGAAGACAGGATTTTTCCTGGATCAGAAGTACAACCGTCTTGCCATCCAGAAGCTCTGTAAGGGCGCAAGGGTGCTGGACTGCTTTACCCACACCGGTTCTTTTGCCTTGAATGCAGGATATGCCGGGGCAAAAAGTGTCACAGGAGTGGATGCTTCCCAGCTTGCAGTAGATCAGGCTACGGCAAATGCTGCTCTTAACGGATTGTCTGACTCTGTAAAATTTATCTGTGAGGATGTGTTTGACCTTCTTCCTGAGCTTGAGGAAAAGGGAGAGAAATTTGACGTGGTGATCCTGGATCCTCCGGCTTTTACCAAATCCAGAAATTCAGTGAAGAATGCGGTAAAGGGCTATCGGGAGATCAATCTAAGGGCGATGAAGCTGGTGAAGGATGGCGGTTTTCTTGCCACCTGCTCCTGCTCCCATTTTATGGATTATGAATTGTTTACCCAGACCATCGGACAGGCGGCAAAGAATGTGCATAAACGTCTGCGCCAGGTGGAATACAGGACACAGGCTCCGGATCATCCGATCCTGTGGTCCGCAGATGAATCTTATTACCTGAAATTCTACATTTTCCAGGTATGTAATGACCGTTGACGCAGGTTATGATGATGCCATTTTCAGAAGGCATACATGTTTTGAAAGAA
>CAKRRX010000262.1 GCA_934394595.1 uncultured Blautia sp.
GTAATTATGTGCAGTCCTTGGAATGTTAATTGTTTCGGTATCACCACAGCTTTCACATGTGTAGGTCACGATTCCTTCTTCCATACAGGTTGCCTCTTTTGTAACTGTACCACTATTCCAGTCATGCTCAAATTTCTTAGTTACTTTTCCGGAAGAAAGTTGTGTTCCGCAGTCTTTGCAATAGACGTCTCCGGTATAACCCTCTTCTTTGCAGGTTGGTTTTTTTGCATTTCTGGTTTCTTTGTTCTTATGACCGGTTGCTTTTAAAGGTTCCGTTTTTTTATAAGGACAGTTTGTATCAGTGCAGCAATATTCTTTTTCTCCGTTTGTTGTACAAGTTGGAGGTATTGATATTGTTCCTGAATCAAAATTATGGATATGCTTCTTTCCACAACCTACCCTGCTACAGGTTGCTGTTCCATCTCCATTGTCTGTCCAAGAATGTCCCAACGCTGGATTTTTGGTATCTTGCTTAGTTATTGTTTTTGAACAGTACTTACATTTACCGTGGAGAACGCCATCGCTTTCACAAGTTGGTGCATCTCTTTTGGTCAAGATATACTTATGCTTAAGTTTTAGTATAGCTTCTGTTTTTGTGGCTGTACAAGTTCCATTTTCGTCATAGTTACAATGATATATTCGTTCTCCATCCGTCGTACAAGTTGGCTCTGCAGTTATTGTTCCCGCATCCCATTCATGAGTATGCTTTGCATTACATCCAGCTCGATTACACATTGCTGTTTCATCTTTATTATCTTTCCAGCTATGCCCCAAGGCAGCAATACTTCTTTGATCTGTTGTTGCTGTACAGTTTTCGTTTTTACAATGACGGCTTTCTGTACCTGTTTTTTCACAAGTCGGAGCTATATCTATAGTCCAGGCTGGCGCATAATTATGGCCAGTTGCAGAAACGCTTTCTTTTTTGGTACTTTTACATATACTGCAGGTAAAAGTTTTTTCTCCGGGGGCTGTACATGTTGGCTTTTTAGTAACCCTTCCATTATCCCAATGATTCTTACAATCGTGGACAGCTACTGTCGATGAACCAGATGCAGTCATACCATAAAGGGTTGCAGTCAGATTTGTTGTACCCTCCTTTAAACCGGAAAGCTGATCATTGTTATAGGCTGCTATCGAAGAATCAGCCACAGCGATAACTGGGGTATCCAGAACAGGTGCCAGGCCTCTTCCACCTGACCAAAAATTAGTAACATCTATTCTGATTTCTTTAATCGCTGGTGTTGTATTCTCTCCTATGCGTAAAGAGTAAGTCTCTTGGTCAAATCTTACATCGACCTTTTCGATTTTAGTTTTATCTACAGAAATCGAAACCGTTTTTGTACTATCGTTTGCCGGGACTTCAGTTGTATTTATCTCAGGTCTGCATGCAAATTCTTCTACCCAGTAATGTACTCCATTATAATAAACGTGACCAATTCCGACACAATTAAATTTAGAAGAAAGCATATTTCTACGATGCCCCTGCCCACCATAAGGCTCATCATCTTCTCTCCAAACAAAATTTACTTGAGAAGCCGTATTTTGGCCGGTAGCTATATTTTCACCAACAAAATTGCATCTAATATTTTCTTGCGGATAAGTATCCCAGGCATACCCTCCCATTGGACGTTCATGAGCATAAGATAATGCAATTTCTGCGGCACGTTTCATAGCTACTCGTTCAAGGTCATAATCATACTTAAGTTCTTTTAAATCCGTACAATAAGTTTTTGTAGTATCATCCATATTCCAATACCATGCATACTCACTGTTTGTTCGTGCCTCATTAATCATATCAAGAATCTCTCGAGCTTCCGTCTGTCCGTATTTTACGGAAATATTTACCGGAATAATCTCAGCAGCTTTGGCTTTCTGTGGAAGGATAATAAGTCCTCCAAGAAAAAGCAATATTAGCAACAGTCGCAATTTTGTTTTCTTCATGTTCTTCCCCCTCCCAATCTTCAAAGCTCAGATGTTTTGATACATCTGAATAGAAGCATAAAACAGCAGTAAATGTACTGTTTTTCATGCTTCTATTGTAGTTTTCGCTTCTATTTGAAGTATATCATATGCGATTCTTAACGTCTACCATTCGACATGTTTTCCTCAGTTTCTAATTTTTTATTC
>CAKRRX010000263.1 GCA_934394595.1 uncultured Blautia sp.
GGAATTGCAGCCAGAATTCCGGTCAGACCAGTAAGCATCAGCACATGCTGATAGTAGGCATTCATATCCGCTCCTGTTCGCCGCACCAGAAGATAAAGTCCCAGATAGGATAAGATCTGGGAAATACCAAAGTGAATTCCTATGGGATACAGACATTTCCACCCCAGTGCAAGCCGCGGTTGCTTTCTTCTGGGGCTCAGTCGAAAAAATCCAGTAGTTCCTCCGGGGAATTTACAATTTTAAGTGGATGGGCATTTTCCAGCTCTTCCATGGTGCCATATCCATAAGAAACTGCAATACAGTCAAGTCCTGCTTTTCTTGCTCCAAGCACATCATGTTCTTTATCTCCCACCATAAGCACCTGCTCCCTGTGCTTTTCCAGTCCCATACGCAAAAGAGCTTCCTCAATCACCGCCGTCTTATCGGTTCTTCCTCCTTCCGGTTCACTTCCCACAATCTCTTCAAAATAAGCTTCCATATGGAAATATTCCAATACCGTATTTACAAAAATCTCCGGCTTGGAGGAAGCCACACCCAGACGATAGCCCCTTGCCTTTAATCCTGCAAGCATTTCCAAAATTCCCGGATACAGCTCATTTTCATAGATTCCCACAGGAGCATACCGTTCCCTGTAATATTCTACTGCTTTCCTCGCTGTCTCTTCATCTATTCCGGCATATTTCTGAAACTGCTCCAATAATGGCGGACCTACAAAGATACTCAGTTTCTGTCGATCCGGCTCTGGTTTTCCTATTTTTTCCAGAGCATATTGTACAGATCTGGTGATTCCCTCTCCGGAATCAGTGAGTGTTCCATCCAGATCAAATAAAATTGCCTTATACATCTGCTTTTTGCCTCCTGACCTCTATGGTGGTTTATTATAGCATTATTTTCCCCCACCGTCCAGACAGGAGTGTACTCGCCGGCACAGCACCCTGCATTTTATTTTTCACAAATATCCCCCATCATATCACACTTTCCCCGTCAGTCTCCCACTGCACAACTGATTTACCAGAAAAGTCGCTGCTCCACATTTTATGATACAGCCAATTCCTGCAAACAGCCTCTCTGTCTGCGCCATAGTCTTGGGAAACATCATATACCACCGGATCAGCTCCCACTCTTTTTTTATTTTTTCAGGCCAGAAAGAAAAATCAGACCATTTATCCGGAAGCCAGTCCTTTGATATATAAAGAAAACGAGAGATCAAATACAGCCCCATGCCCCACAAAACAGCAGTCAGCACCAGCCTGGTCCATCTGTCCCCGGCCGATTCCGCTTTTGGTTTCAAAATCCTTTTTGCCAATAGCATGACAGAAAAAATATAAACAACAGGCGCCCAGGAAACAAACATTTTCAGCCAGCGGTCATCTATCAGGGTACCACTTAATCCGTATCGCATCAGGAACCCGGAAGCTGTACTTTCCAGACTCTGCTCCTGCGCCCTGCGGATCAGTACCTGGGTACAGAAGTTTTCCTTTTGTGCTATTCTGATCAGAACCTGGTGCTGTTTCCAGGCTGCCACAGCTCTTACCTCGTATATTTTTTCTCCCAGCCGCAGCTGATCGCCCACACAGCTTTCGCTGCCAAAAAGCTCTACCGCTGATTCCCTGTCAAGGATACAGCCATTTTTATCGTTCTCTCCCAGAGCCGCACATACACTGTCATATAATTCCCCAGCTCCCAGAATTCCTGTTACCCTTGCATCTGTGCTGCGGGCAAACTCTGGTTCTTCCAGAGTCTCAATTCCACCATTCCACATAAAACAGGCTTCTGTAATAGTCTCCCCCTTTTTACAGTCATCCAGTATCTGCCTGGCTTTGTCTGCCGAAGGATATGCTCCATACAGTTCCACAGCTGCCACAGCTTCCGTTCCCATAGCTGCATAATTTTTCAGTCCAAAATAAAACAGCAGAAGAGAAAGAATTCCAAGACAGATCCTTTTTGCATATCTTAATAATTTTCTTCTGTTCTTTCCCACGCTAATTCTCCTGCAGCCTTACCCTGCTGCCATCCTTCAGTTCCCTATCAGACCAGATGACCACCTGCTGCCCGGAGGAGATACTACCCCCATCCAAAGCTGCTACTGTCTGGTTTTTATCTTTTACTGTCACTTCTGTTTTCC
>CAKRRX010000264.1 GCA_934394595.1 uncultured Blautia sp.
TTTAAACAGCAGCGAAAAAGAGATAGAAGATGATATTTTCAGACTGATAGCAGGATGTTACCTGATTTATTTCCTGTATTATTTTATGGAATTGTCATAGCTGTTCTATATATAATAACTGGCTTATCAAATTTTCCAGGAAAAAGAACTGACGGAAACAGGAAAGTCAGAGCTATATACGGCTTTAACGATGGAAATCTTTTGAGGAATTTGTAGAATACTTTTTGCAGAAATGATATACTGTAAATAACGTTTGACTGCGAAATCAGCAACGTTTTTTCATATCCGCAGGAAGGAGGACAGTGAAGCTATGAGGAAGACAATAATAGTAGAGCAGAAACACACAGAAACAGGAATGAAATTTATCAAGGAAGGTCTGGAAGAGTTTGGACTGGAGAAAAAGCAGACCACAAAGACAATGCTTTTAGCAGAAGAAGTATTGGTAAGATTAATGGAACATGTGAAAGATCCAGATGAAAAAATATGCATTATCTTAAATAAAAGATTTGGCAGAGTATATGTGGATATTTCGCTCAGAGGTGAAAAGTTCCAATTCATTTATGGTCATACAATAGAAGAGGTGCTTGATCAGGAAAATGATGATCTTCAGACAGCACAGGAGAAGGAAGAAAACATAATCAGAGATATTCTTCTTAAAGCAAATGAAGAAAAACTGCGCTATAAGAACAAGAACAGCATGAATATGGTAGAGATTACGGTGCAGAAGAATCCCCATGCCATGGTATTACATACGATGCTGGCTCTGATAGCTGCAATCATAATCGGTGTATTAATGAAAGTATTTGTGCCTTCGGGAGTGAATGAAGCACTGAATGATACTGTATTTACATCTATCAGCACAATGTTTCTGAATGCATTGAAAATGATAGTTGGTCCGGTGGTATTTTTCTCTATTGCGTGTTGTATTTCGCAATTTGGAGATCTGAAAGAGGCCGGACGTATTGGCGGGAAGGTTATGGGATTTTATCTGCTCACAACGGTTCTGGCAATTCTTGTGGCGACAGGTATATTTGAACTGTTGAAACCGGGCAATCCGGAGCTTGCGGTAAAACTGGCTGAAGATGCGACAGCAGTAGCAGTTTCGGATGTAAGCATTTCGATTAAGGATACGATAGTGGGGATTGTACCGGCAAACTTTGTAAAACCATTTTTGGATTCAAACATGATGCAGCTGATTTTTCTGGCTGTTCTGATCGGAATCGCATTAGAAAAGATAGGAGATCAT
This sequence comes from uncultured Blautia sp., assembly GCA_934394595.1. Taxonomy (GTDB): domain Bacteria; phylum Bacillota; class Clostridia; order Lachnospirales; family Lachnospiraceae; genus Blautia_A. The sequence goes on from CAKRRX010000264.1 coordinate 1,247, forward strand.
TCCAGACTGTTAAAAGATATATTTGAGGCATGCAATAACCTGTTTCTCAAGATTACTGTGATGTTGGTGAGATTCATTCCGATTGCAACCTTTTCTTCTATATTATCAGTTGTATTAAAGACCGGACCTGATGTGCTCTTATCCATGCTGGCAATGCTTGGGACTTTTGCAGTGGGAATTGTGGCGATGATGGGGGTATATTGCCTGTTGCTTGTTGTGATCAGTCATTTAAACCCGATGCCATTTTTAAAAAAATACAGTCCCACAATGCTTCAGGTGTTTGGTATGGCGTCCAGTAATGCTGCGATTATTGTAAATATGAAGGCCTGTGAGGAGAAATTAGGTATATCAAAGAAGATTTATTCTTTATCCATTCCTTTGGGAGCAACGGTAAATATGGATGGAACCTGTATATATCTGGTGATATTTGGCATGGCACTGGCAAGAGTTTTTGGTGTTGATATCAGTGGAGGAATGATGCTGTCTATGTTTTTCTCAGTATTTGTTCTTTCGGTAGGTGCACCGGGAGTTCCGGGAGCCGGACTTGTATGTTTATCTGTACTTCTGACACAGTTAAATGTGCCGATCGCAGGAATTGGACTGGTTATGGGACTGGATTCCCTGCTTGGTATGATGCGTGCGATGAGTAACAGCCTGGGAGATGTAACAGCATCATTGATCGTTGCAAAATCAGAAAATAAACTTGACATGGAAAAATATATGAGTTAGATCATATATTATTGTTGCCATGGCTGCCAATGTATTTGAGGAGGGCAGAAGCTAGTACAGCGAATATTAAGTAACTGCTATATTGACTTGTCTGATTTTTCATCTGCGGCGTTGTCGTCAATCGCCG
>CAKRRX010000265.1 GCA_934394595.1 uncultured Blautia sp.
TCTTTTATGCGATATTGTATTAGTTCATAGGCTGGGTCAAGTAACTTAATAAATTCGTCCATACAGATAACCTTCCTAGTAAATATATTTTGAATATATTATATAACTTCAATACATTAATTTCAACCAATAACGGAAAGAACCCTTTAAGAGATTACTTAAAGAAGGAGAGTCTACGGTAAGACATACCGACGCCGAAGGTAAAGTATTCTTTGATAACCTTGACCAGGGAACATATCAAATTACTGAAATCAAGACAAAAGACGGAAATGCATTGCTAAAAGAACCAATTGTATTTACATTACCGTTTACAATGACGATGCAGGAAGCCCAGGAATATCAAAACGTAGATTTCTCTTCTGCAAAAGAGGACGTAGGATACACAAATAAATGGTATTTCTATGATTGTCTATATGAAGTAACCAACAACGCGACATTCAAAATGCCGATGACTGGTGATGATGGTAAATGGAAATATGGATTTATTGGTTTAGGAATGACAGCAGCTCTCGCTTCTGTATGGCTTGTTTATGAAACAAGAAACAAAAAGACCAGAAAGTGTAAGTATAGAAAATAAACAATAAAAAACAAAAGAGCAGCCTGCCCGCGAATGCGGGGAGGCTGCTCTGCTTTTCTATGTTAACTAATGGGTTCCCATATTGCTGATATTTTTGTATTTATAGTAATACCCATGCCAGGTATATTATCTCCATACCATGACCACCCTATAAATTTATATCCGTCTCGTGTTGGTTGTGGGATATCTCTTGAAAAGGTTATATGTGATTGATAAGGAAATTGTGCAGAATAAACATTATTTCCATCAGGAAATACTCCACCATTAGCATCAGCCGTTAAAGTACATTTTTTGTCAAGGTTTCCTTCTGAAAATTCTTGTACCCAAAAGTATGTGCCATAATCGTTTTGATAAATACCGACGCCTATATAGTTAGCTGTGTTTGTTAACATTGCTGCTCTATGCCCACTGCTGTTCATCCATCCTTCAATTGCATCGGCTGGTGTTTTATATCCCATGGCAATGTTTTCACTGGCGCTTCCTCCAACTCCAGCGTCAGAAAGTGCTGTGCTTGAACTTCGGCCATCTGGTCTTGTATGAGAGAATGAAATATTAATTTCTTTTGCTCTTATCATTGCTGCTCTTCCGAGTCCTTCATGATATTGAAGCGGAGCAGAACCAACTTTCGCTCTCTCAATATTAGTCAACCTAATAACTTCCTGAACCATCTGATTAATCTCTGCTGCATCCGCTCTATGAACAGGATTCGGTGTTGGCGTTGCCGTTGGTTTTGGCGTTACTGTCGGTTGCGGTTTTACAGTTGGCTTTGGAGCTTCTGTCGGTTGAGGCTTAACTGTTGGCTGCGGTTTTTCTGTCGGCTTTGGAGTAGAAGTCGGTTGCGGCTTAACTGTTGGAGTAGGAGTTGGCTCGTCGTCATCGTCGTCATCAACATAATCTGGAACCCATACAAAAATTCCATTAGTGTCATATTTTCCATACACTTTTGTTGCGGAATTGTATGAGCGGACAGTATATGTTGTAGAAACTCTCTTTTTAGGTGTTTTGTCTAAGTAATAATTTCCTTTTACTGTATCGACTTTCACCCATGAAGATTTTAACATGTCCTTACAGTAAATGACATATTTATCTGCTCCTTTGGCCTTATTCCAAATTAATTCGACGCCATTCAGGTCTTCTTCATAACTGGAAGAATATATAGTAGCCTTTTGTGGAATCGTTCTTGTAGTTAACCCTGTCTTGTTATAGCTGCCTGATTTCTTCGTGTTTTTATTATACGCTTTAATGGTATACGTATATTTCTGTCCTACCGTAATCGGGTATGCTTTAGAAGAAGTGTGAGTATAACTGGATTTCGTGTTGTCCAGTGTCTTCACCTTAATCCACTTCTTGTCCCCGGATTCTCTGTAGTATACGATATAATTTGTCGCTCCGGAAGTCTTTTCCCACTTGATGTTAATCTTGTTATAATCAGTGGCCTTGATACTTGACAGCTTAACCGTGCCCGGTTTAGCGGCTGCCGCTTGCGTGGTTGCCGGCATCAGCAGTAT
>CAKRRX010000266.1 GCA_934394595.1 uncultured Blautia sp.
TTGTTTATGAAGGAAATGGTTGTTTACAAGTTTGGAGCACGGAGAGACAGAGGGGTAAGTGCAAAGGAGGGGATTAAATTTCACTACGCTCATGCTGTAGCCAATGATGAAAAGGTCCTTTTTACCGTAAAACGGTTCCCTGATAGTGTGCATCGGGATATGATTGATCAGATTCTGCTGACAACTAAAGACGGTAAATATGCCGTTCTGGCAGATGTAGATCAGTTGGGAAGGTTCGACAAACTGACTCCTCCGGATGGGTATACAATACCATCCATCTGGAACGATGAGAGAGATATGACCGGTTGGTTCGCGTTATCGAATCTGAGGGAAATTACTGTCGAGCCAGGTACATATACGACCCTTAACGGGAACGATCTGCTTCAGAGCATTTCCGGACGCGGATATTTAACTTATGTTCCGGAAAATGAAGAATAATTTTATGACATCCCTGCCAGTTTTGGTGGGGATGTTTTATTGTATGAAAAACGTCCCGTTTTCTCCCAAATTCCACATACTATAAGTAAAGGAACGAAGGAGGAATATTATGAACAACAGTAAAAATGGATATCCGAGATGGATGTTCCAGGAATCACAGAGCAGCAGCTGCAGTTTTCCCGGCAATACCATCGGATGTTCTCATGGGGCTGCCAGGGATGGTTATGGTTATGGACAGGTTACTACCGGGATTTCTCAGGAAACGCGTGGATATTTTGGAGATCCGTATGTACAACATAGTTCTGGACCCCAAAATACCACTGGACAGAATAGCTGGGAAGAATATCGGAAATTGGAATTTTCCCGTTTGTATGATAGGATGAAAGAAAACACCAAGGAGAAAAAAATAATGAGTTATGTAGGAATTTTACGCAGTGATAAAGGAATTGTGGCGTTTTCGGATTCGAGGAGTACCTATACAGATCATGGCAGACAAGCTCTGGAGTCTGATGATGTAAAGAAGGTTTTTGTAAGCAAACATTTTCTGTTTGTTACATATGGAACCAATAAAGTATATCATGCGCAGGGAAAAACAGAACGATTAGAAGTAGTATTAGATAAACTTCTGAAAGATTTTTCTGGTTCTCATTGCGATTTCTTTTGGGAACTACAAAAAAAATTAAATCTGAAATCTAGCAATATTCAATATCATTTCATCGTTGGTTTTAAGGATACGGATGGAAATTATGGGATGGAACATTGCGCTTTATCTGCGAACGGTGCTCAGTTTTCTAACTTAACTTATGCATCAGGTTCCATTACTGGAGGTGAACGAGGTTATGGACCAATGGACTTATCGTTCCCACCTTCCATGTCTATCGAAAAACTGAAACAGCTGGCAAAAATGACAGTTACCCATGCAATAGAAATGGGTGATCTGTGTCTGTCATATAACCCAGTCGGTGGACCAATCCAAATTGAAACACTTGTCTGAAAACGCGAAAAGCAGTCGGTAGATACACCGGCTGTTTTTTGTATACACAAATTCTCCATACTATAAGTAAAGAGAAACAGGAGGATTACTATGTATCATACACACAGATTAGCAGAATCTTATCCGGAACCGTCCAAAACAGTCCAGGAAAACACCTTATCTCAGCATTGGTATGAACCTGTCCATAATGGTTTGAGAACTTTTCGAATCGAGGAGTCCTTTCAAACCGGAATGACAGCTCTCTTTCCCCATGATACAATGGAGAAAAATGCGAGTGAGGTAACTGTAGTGAGTTATGTTGGAGTGTTACGGAGCGATAAAGGGATTGTAGGATTTTCAGATTCTCGTTGTTCGTATCAGAACGATGGAGTATGCCAATATATTGCGGACGACGTAAGGAAAGTATTCAGTGGAAAAGAATTTATAATTACCACGTTTGGTGCCAATATTGTTTATGGCGAAGATCAGAAACCAGAACGTCTGGAAAAAGTACTAGATCGTGTACTAGCTGACTTTTCTGGAACACACAGGGAGTTTTTTGGAAAACTGCAGGCAGAAATGCATGCCCATTTTTCTTCCCATCTGAATGATCAATTTCATTTCCTGATCGGATTTCGGGATTACGATGGTCTGTTT
>CAKRRX010000267.1 GCA_934394595.1 uncultured Blautia sp.
TCATACATTCTGTGATCAGCTTCTTTCAGCATATCTTCCAGATTTTCACAGGAAGCTTTCCAGAGAAAGCCAATGGAGATACTGATCTGATCCTGTTTCATATATTCCTGCAATCTGTTTATTCTGTTATGAAATTCCGGTTCCCCGATACTGCTTTGAATGATCACAAATTCATCGCCGCCGATCCGGTAAACTTTGTCAGGAAAAACTCTGGAAAGTACTCTGGCAGCATTTTGTATAAAGGCATCTCCAGCCTCATGACCCTGGCTGTCATTAATCTGTTTTAGTCCATTCAGGTCTATATAAGCAGTGCCTACATTTTCAAGGAGTTTTCCCTGATAGGAGTCAAGGACTTCAATATATTTATTGCGGTTGAACAGGAATGTCAGCATATCGCGGTAGCTCATATACTGGAGCTGTTCCTGCTGCTTCTTGGTTGCCAGACTGTTGGTGAGAAAGAACTGAATGGAGGAAAGCAGGGTGGCATCGTTGTAAAACTGCCGCGGATTATCAACACCTACAAATCCAATCACGTCGCCCCTTTTGCCAAGAGGTACAGCAATCAGCCGGTTTACATCCTGCTCTTTGAGCATGTTGTAGGATTCAGAACCTCTTTCCTGTTCCAGATCAGAAATATAATAAGGTTCAAATTTAAGAAAGCTTTCCATCCATTTGGGCAAAACAGTGATTGGCACTTCCTGGAGATTGTCAATTTGGACACTTACTCCGCTTTTTACATATTCATATGTATTTCTCAGCATAGTTTTTTCGGGGTTAAATTCAAAAATATACGTGCGGTCTGAATTAAAATACTGAGTGATAATTCCCAGCAGATTCTGGATAGAAATATTAATATCCTTATCCGAAGAAAGTTCTGTTACACACTGGATCAGAGTGTTGGAATTTTTCAGCTGTTCCTGAGTCCTTTTTTCACTTTTGGCAAGCTGTTCAACTGTATAAAAATTCCATGCAATATAGAGGTTTAGCAGCAGAAATTCAATAATTCCGGCGAGAATCATCAGCTTTTTCAGATACAGAAGACTGGAAAAAACTACATCCTCCTGTGCGATAACCAGCAGCTCCCAGTCAAACATACCAACAGGAGAATAGTGCATATAATTGTCTTTTCCGTTGATGCTTGATTCAAAAGCGATAACACCGGTTTCCAGAGATTTCACTTCGCTTTTCAGATCAATATTTTCATAGCCCTTCAGCAAGGCGGGACCAGGCGTATCGTAGGCATTTCCAAGAGTGGAATACCGGGTGTCCAAAGCATAATTTCCATCAGCGCTGTCTACAAGACATATGGCAGCATGACCGTCATAAAAAGAGATCTGGAATACGTCTGCGAGAACAGTAGTGTCGATTACACCGGTAAGGATTGCTTTGATCTCGCCGCTTTTTATAACGGGCATATAATAGTAAAACGATTCATTTCCTGTTTCAGAGTCTGTCAGTCTGTGGGAAATGTGTTCGCCAAGCGCTGCAATAGCATTGAAATCTAAGTCCTGCCGCAGGTGTTTCAGGTGTCCGTCTTCATACAAAATCGTGTTGTCCGGATAGAGGACATCAATTCTGGAGAATATTGTATTTTTTGCAAATGCATCGAGGTGAACAGATGCAATCTGTTCCGGCTCAAGCTTATTCTCCTGCACCATGGCATTGGCGGCCAGACCAAGGGTGGTGATGTTATCTTGTAATTTCATCTGGATTTCCGCCGAAATCGTTTTTGCCGAATCGCTAAGTATCTGCCAGCAGCGTTCCTCTTCACGATCCATGACTTTATGATACAGAAAAATCGAAACAATAATGGTAATTCCTATTACGATTGATACGGGGAGTAAACGTTTGATGTTTTGTTTCATGGTAGAAATGTTCCTCCTTTTCATAGCCGTTAAGTTAATTTTAGCATCCTTTTGTGAAGAAAAAAAGTTTATAAACCTAAAAGATTGTATTTTTATAGGTACTGGGATATACTTGCAGTATTCGTAGACGGAACAGGG
>CAKRRX010000268.1 GCA_934394595.1 uncultured Blautia sp.
AAGGGAGTATTTATGATCAAAGCAGAGAATTTATCCTACTCTTTTCCTCACAAAGAGTTATATAATCAGATATCCTTCACTTTGGAGGATGATGTACACTGTGCCTTCATCGGCACCAATGGCACCGGAAAAAGTACGCTGGTGAATCTGATCCTTCATCCGGAGGATTACCTGTATGACGGGAAGCTGACCATCGATGTGCCGGGAAGAATCGGATATGTCAGTCAGTTTTATACCTTGGATGAGGAAAAAGAAGTTACTGTATTTGAGTATCTCAGCGAAGAATTTGTAAGATTGCAAAATAAGATCAACCAGATCTGCGAGGATATGGCAACCACTGATCATCTGGAAAAGCTGATGGAGGAATACCAGCAGACTCTGGATGAATTCAATGCCATTGACGGCGATTTTTACGAAAGTAATATTCGAAAGCAGCTGAAGTTGGCAGGACTGGCAGGGTATGAGGAGCAGCTTCTTACCAGTTTAAGCGGCGGAGAGTTTAAGCTGGTGCAGGTGATCCGTGAGATGATGATCAGCCCGAAATTTATCATTATGGATGAGCCGGATGTATTCCTGGATTTCCAGCATTTAAATGCGCTGAAAAATCTGATCAATTCCCATAAGGGAACCCTTCTTGTGATCACACACAACCGCTATCTTCTGAATCATTGCTTCAACAAGATCCTTCATCTGGAAAATACGGAGATGCAGGAATATGATGGAAACTATGTGGATTATAATTTTGCCCTTCTGCAGATGAAAATTGAGCAGCAGGAGCTGGCAGCTGCGGACATGGAGGAAATCGAGCGCAACCGTAAGATCGTGGAGCGCCTTCGAAATGGTGCCACGGCTGTGGACAGTGCCACAAGGGGAAGAAGCCTTCATGCAAGGGTATCTTTGCTGGAACGTTTGGAAGCGAGAAAAACAAAATCTCCATTTGTGGATATCAAGCAGCCGGAAATTTTGCTTCATGCAGACAATGGTTTCGGGGAAAATTCTGAAAAGGCTTCGGAGGGAGAAAAAAATCAGAAGGCAGAAAGCTCCGGGGCAGAAGCGGTGGCTGTGGAAACAGTGCTTAAGGTGGAAGATTACAATGTGACCTTTGACCGTGAGATCATGGAGCATGTTTCCTTTGCCCTTCAGAGCGGTGAAAAAGTGGCAATTGTGGGACCAAACGGTACCGGTAAGACCACCCTTCTTCGAGACATTGTGAAAGGAGAAAATCAGGCAATCCATTTGGGCGAAAATGTGAAAATGGCATATCTTTCCCAGATGCATGGGGAGGTATTTGACGAAAAAGCCACTGTTCTTAAAAATTTTGAAGATGTGGGCTTTGACACTGATGCGCAGGTGATCACTTATCTGAAAACCTATGGATTTGAGGAAGAACTGATCTACAGCCCTGTGGGAGAGTTATCCGGCGGGGAGAAAAATCTTCTTCAGCTGGCGAAAATTTCCAGAACAGGGGCAAACCTTCTTCTTCTGGATGAGCCTACCAGCCATCTGGATACCTATTCCCAGCTTGCACTGGAGCAGGCCATAGAGAAATACAATGGAACTGTGCTTATGGTTTCCCATGATTTTTATACCGTTGCCAATTGTATGGACTACATACTTCTCACAGAGGATAAGGGCCTGCGCAAGGTGAGTATGCGAAAATTCCGAAAAATGATCTATGCAGATCATTTTGACAAGGATTATCTGGAATACGAGCAGAAGAAAAAAGAGTTGGAGAACAGGATCGCATTCCTGCTTCAGGACGGAAAATATGAGGATGCAAAAAAGATTTCGGAAGATTTGGGAAAGCTTCTGGATAAAAGATAATAGGAAGAAAAAAACAGCTCCCGGAGAAAATTTCCGGGAGCTGTTTTTTTAATAGGAAACAAAAATGTAGTAAAATGACTGACTGTGAAATTACTCTTCGTGAGTATCCTGTAATGCCAGATAACCTTC
>CAKRRX010000269.1 GCA_934394595.1 uncultured Blautia sp.
CCCTCATGTTTCCTACAAATGCACTGTCCACAATGTTGTAAACTGCCTGTAATGCCATGGATAAGATCATCGGGATCCCCATTTGGATCATCAGCTTATTCACCGGCATATCCTTCATCTTGTTACTTTCCGCCATTTTGTTTTAACTCCTCTCTTTTTGGCACAAAAAAAGTGCGCGCCTTATCATATAAGCTGGACTTACGCTGACAGGCTACACACTTTTTCATAATAATGTCGCCGACAGGCGACATGTCCGTTTAGTAAAATAAAAACGAGTAGCTTGTAAACTGGATTTACGCTTACCTGCTACTCGTTTGTTGTAATTATATTGCCTGTTTTTCAAAAAGTCAAATAAAATTTTTCTTGTACTCTCTCTTACTGGCACTTTTATTCCGTAAAAGTATAACGTACAAAAGAGCCTTTATTATCTCCTGTCACGATTACAACATCGCCGTTTTCGTTGCATGTAGATTCCAAGATAGGAAATCTTCCATTTTCTTTTACATAAGCTTCCGGGCTGGCTGCTTCTGCCTCAATCAATGTTTTTTTACTGTATTGTTCTCCTCCGCATGGATTTATGTCCTCAATAAAAATTTCATACTCATGCATATATGGTTCCTCCCGAAATTCATTTTATAAAAGTGGGCAGCATATCTGTTGCTTTTCTGCATCATTATGCTACTCACCCATTATCTTTATTATAAAACCGTTTTATTTTTATTTCAAAAGCGGTTTTTACTAAAAATGTATCTTCTGTTTTTAGATATTATTACCATATGTTTACATATACTCAAATTCTAGCACCTGTTTTTCTTTGCCATTGTCCCAATCAGCACTTTTTTTCCTTCAAAGGCAAATCCATACATTCGAATTCTCTCTGACTGGATTCCCTTGCCCTCCAGCACTGTGGCATACTGTTTTTCTTCAATCTGTTTCAGCGCCGTTCTGACCGTATCTTCCAGGCATTTTTCCACTTCCGGATTTCTCACCTTAAATTCAATAATGATTCCATCATCTTCTTTTCGCAAAGGTTCCAACAATACATCATATCGGCCAAATCCGCTTTCACGATTAGAAGTAATACTGTACCGTCCCTCCAATTCCACCATAAGCCCCAATACAAAACCGTGGTAAAAGCGCTCTGGTTCCGCCTCTGAAGCACGGCTTCCCGTATCAAAATAGCTGAACATGATTTTCGTTACCTGATTCATATAACGGTTCATTGCCGGAATATTTCCCTCCAAAAGTCCTGCAATAAAATCATTATATTCTTCCGTTACTTCTGTAAACCAGTCGTGAATCATATTTTCAAACATCAGACGTACTTCCCTGTTCGTCAGTGCAAGATGATAAAAATCCCTTCCTGTTCTCTCATCTGACTCATGTTCTACTACCTTCAGATAACCACAGGCAAGCAGCATGCTCCAAATTGCAGTAACTGAAGTTTTCAGCTGACTAAAGACGATCTGTTCATCCAAGGTTGTACAAATCTCATTTCCCTTTAACAAACTTTCGAACTGTATTTTCAGGCTGCGGCCACTTTCCCGAATCAGAGTTCCTATAAAACGGTTGCTGCTGGTGTTTGCCCAATACGGGGAAAAACGGCCAGTCTTCAGATAATTCAGAATTGACCATGGATTGTAAATGTCCCGGACATCTCCAAAAGTAAAGCCATCGTACCAGGCTTTTACCTCCTGTTTTTTTTCGGACAAACCATACTCATTCAGAGCATCAAAGACCTCTTTTTCTGTGAATCCAAAACAATCCGCATATGCCTGGGAGGTGGTTGTTATTACCACCAGATTGTTCAGGTCGGAAAACACCGACTCTCTGCTTACCCTGGTAATTCCCGTCATCAACGCACGTTCCAGAAATGGGTTAGTCTTGAATGTGGCATTAAACAGACGTCTGGTAAAGGA
>CAKRRX010000270.1 GCA_934394595.1 uncultured Blautia sp.
GATAGGGGGACTGGCAGGTGCCCTGCCTTTGTATCACACAAAATAATTACCACAGATAATTAACAATGGTAATTATAATGATTGGATCGGAATAAGTCAAGAAGAGAAATCCAAAATAGAAAATTTTTTTCAGACGTGTACAAGGGTCTGCCTCAGCAGACCCTTGTGTTCAGAAAAGCTAAATAGTCCAGATTGGGATAATAAAATTTTCTCGATCGATGGCTCCTACGTTTGGTTTCATACAAATAATAGCACCATGTCCCCGGGGAACAGACGATTTATCCAGCAGTGTAAATACCTTTGTAAGTTCAGAACCTGGATTGGCAGTCTTCTTTATTTCCAGCGGATTTAAGACTCCGTCTTGTTCAAGGACAATATCAATTTCTTTGGCATCCTTATCGCGATAGTAATATATATAAGGTTCCAGGCCACAGTTCAAATAGGTTTTTGCAATTTCTGAGACAACATAGTTTTCCAGAATTGCTCCATTCATTGCACCGTATTCCAATACTTCTGCATTACTCCAGCGTGTCAGATAGCAGACAAGACCTGTGTCATAAAAATAGAGTTTGGGTGTCTTTACAAGTCGCTTCATAAGATTGTTGGAGTATGGATGAAGATAAAAAATAATTCCTAGTGCCTCCAGAATCTGCAACCAGTCTTTGACCTGTTTTTGAGTAATATCAGCGTCAACGGCAATGTCAGCTATATTCAGCATTTGAGAACACCTTGCAGCTACAGCAGTTATGAAACGGAGAAATTTTAAAGAGTCAATGGAATTGGAAAGCTCTTTGACATCACGCTCAATATAGGTTGACAGATAACTGCTGTAAAAAATCTGACTGTTGGTATTTATTCCACTTGCAATGGCTGGCATGGAACCCTTATGGATTCTTTCAAAAATTCCATAAGTATCTGTTTTTGTACGTTGTTTTTCCCGGGAAAGTAGGCTGTCTAAATTTATTTTAAATGGACTCATAGGTGCGCCGCTCATCTCAGACTGTGACAAAGAAGTCATAGACAGAACGGCTACCCGGCCTGCAAGAGATTCCTGAACACCTCGCATTAACTTGAAAATTTGTGAGCCGGTAAGCCAAAATGCTCCTGGTTCTTGATGTGAATCAACATAGATTTTAATATAAGTGAATAATTCGGGGGCATATTGGACTTCATCAATGAGAATTGGTGGTTTATGCAGCTGCAAAAAAAGTTCCGGATCATTCTTTGCGAGATCACGCTCAGTGAGATCATCTAATGTAACGTAACTGCGAGGATGATTTTTCATTAATTTCTGCAGCATTGTGGTTTTTCCTACCTGACGGGGACCAGTAACCAATACAACGGGATATTCTCTGGTTACATTTTCTACAACAGTTTCCAGGTTTCTTGAAATATAACTCATGATCCTTCCTCCTTTGGCTAAGATTCTTTTAGAAAGTCAGCTGCTTGGCGTATATACGCTCTCGTAGCTGACGTCTGTAAATTTCGTAGTAAATAAATTTTAGCCGAAAAATGCCAAGATTTCAAGATGTAAGTTCGGCTAATTTTATGTTATATGTAAAATTAGCCGAAATATTCTAGGAAAGCATTCCTCAAAAGCAAGAATTGTGCTATATAATATTGACGAAATTAATGTGTATATATATTATGAAAAATAATACCAAACTTTATACCCATGCCACCTGGGGAAATTACATGTGCAGACTTGCACCAGGTTGGCCAGAGCAGGGATGGCCTCTAACCAGAAAAGGGAGGTCTGAAAGAAAATGGCTGTGTGGAACTGAAAAAACATCAATGGAAATATTGAGGTAGAAATGAAAAAGAAGTGTAATATCGGTGAGGATAAACCTGTGGGAAAGAAAAAAACAATATTCAAAAAAATATTAAAGATATTCCTGTGCC
>CAKRRX010000271.1 GCA_934394595.1 uncultured Blautia sp.
CGTGATATCCTTGAGAAAAACGGTGGACAGGACATCAAGATCATCGCCAAGATCGAGAACCAGCAGGGTGTTGACAACATCGACAGCATCATTGAAGCTGCTGACGGTATCATGATCGCCCGTGGTGACATGGGTGTTGAGATCCCGCTTGAGGATGTTCCGGTTATCCAGAAGGATATCATTGCCAAAGTATATACTGCTGGAAAACAGGTTATCACAGCTACTCAGATGCTGGATTCCATGATCAAAAACCCGCGTCCGACACGTGCAGAGACCACAGACGTTGCCAATGCGATCTATCAGGGAACAAGTGCGATCATGCTTTCCGGTGAAACTGCTGCAGGTAAATATCCTGTAGAAGCACTCAAGACTATGGTCAAAATCGCAGTTCGTACAGAAGCTGACATTGACTTTAATCAGCAGTTCAGTTTCCGCACCAAGGAGCACGCTACAAACGTAACCACAGCAATCTCTCATGCAACCTGCATGACAGCGATCGATCTGAATGCCAAGGCCATCATTGCAGTTACCCGTTCCGGTAATACTGCCCGTATGGTTTCCAAATATCGTCCGGGATGTCCGATCATCGCATGTACTCCAAATGAACGTATCTGGCGTCAGCTGAACCTGGTTTGGGGTGTTACTCCACTCCTGACCAAAGAAGAATACAGCATGGAGATTCTTCTCCTTCACGCTACAGAGGCAGCCGAAGAAAGCGGTTATGTCAAAGAAGGCGATGTTGTTGTTCTTACTGTTGGTGTTCCGCTTGGACGCTCCGGTAATACCAACCTGCTCAAAGCAACTGTTGTCGGCGAGTATTAAGAATTGTATACAAAAAAAGCCAAGGTTCTTATCCTCTGATTTTGAGGATAAGGACCTGTTTTTTGGCCTTTTTTGTTATTTATTTCACAACTTTATTTCTCATATATCATTCTTATGATCGGCATCTGTGCCTCATCCTATCTCTTTCCGGTCAGATCCTTAATTACTTCTCCTGCAATAATCAGGCCGACCACGGACGGAACGAAGGCTGTTGAACCTGGAATATCACGGCGCTCTGTACATTTGTGTGCTGCGCCCGGAGGACAGATACAGTTTGTACGACAGCTGATGGCCATATCCTCGATCGGACGGGTTGGCTTTTCCTGTGAATATACCACTTTCAGTTTCTTAATTCCACGTTTTTTGAGTTCCCGGCGCATAACTTTTGCCAGAGGGCAGACGGATGTTTTATAAATATCCGCTACCTGAAAAGCCGTCGGATCAAGTTTGTTTCCGGCTCCCATACTGCTGATGATCGGAACACCGGCTTCTCTGGCTTCCATAACAAGCTGGATCTTGGCGGTCACGGTATCCACTGCATCTACAACATAATCATACTGGGAAAAATCAAACTCATCCCTGGTTTCCGGAAGATAGAAGCATTTGTGGACATTGACCTCTGCCTTTGGGTTGATGTCGAGGATACGGTCCCTCATGACATCGACTTTATATTTACCAATGGTGCTTCTGGTTGCAATAATCTGTCGGTTCAGGTTGGTAAGGCAGACTTTGTCATCGTCGATCAGATCCAGTTTACCAATTCCACTTCGCACAAGTGCCTCTACGGTATAACCGCCGACTCCGCCGATTCCAAAAACGGCAACTCTGGAGTTTGCCAGTTTCTCCATGGCTTCTTTACCAAATAACAATTCTGTTCTGGAAAACTGATTCAGCATTTATTTAATCTCCTTCTCTTTTTCATCCAGTGTTTCATTCATACTTCCGGTACGGTAGCCCAGAAGATCAAGGGTTACATAGTCAAAACCATACGCTTTGAGCTGGTTTGCGATTTTGGTTCTGTTGCCTTCCTCGACAATCTTTGTGATCTCATCCGGAAGGACTTCGATTCTGGC
>CAKRRX010000272.1 GCA_934394595.1 uncultured Blautia sp.
CTAGTCAGGTAGGATAAGAAATTTACTCCAATCTCGTTTTTAAAAAGCTGGCTGATATAGGCTGGGCTGAGATGAAATTCGTCTGCCAGTATATTCAGGCTGATTTCTTCTTCCAGATGCTCCTGCAGATATCGGAGAACCTCACTTATAGTGCGGTTACGCTTTTCTTCCGGGACTTCAGCCCTTTTCTTTTCATACAAAGCTATTTTCAGTCGGTCGATGCAGAAGCCGAATTCCTCATAATTCACCGGCTTTAAAATATAGTCTGTGATCTGCATCCGCAGCGCTTCCCTGCAATATGAAAAATCATCATAGCCAGATACAATAATAAATGCCATGTCCGGATAACGGAGCCTGCAGGTCTGGATCACTTTCAGACCGTTCATGATTGGAATGTTGATATCCATGATCACAATGTCTGGCAACAGTTTCTCTATTACGGTCAGTGCTTCCATGCCGTCTGAAGCCTCACCCACCATTTGGCAGTCGTGCTCTTCCCAGTTAAACAATTTCTTAAAGCCTTCCCGGATCATGATCTCATCATCCACCAGAACCACACGCATTTTCTTCATTTCCCAGCCTCCTTACATGGCAAAAGCAGGTGCGCTGTCACACCGCATTTTTCATTCTCTGCATACCATAATCCATATTTCTGTCCACACAGCAGCTTGATCCTTTTTTGTACATTCAGGATCCCGATACTGTTCCCCTCCAGTTTTGCCGCCTGCTTCGCATAATTTGCAAGCAGACTGTTTACCTGTTCTTTTTTTCCTTCTGCAAACCCACTTCCGGTATCCATAATTGTAACCAGCATATCTTCTCCCGATTTTTGGGCAGAAATTACAACCTCCCCTTTATATCCCTTGTTTTTCAGACCATGGAGCAGGCTGTTCTCCACAAGGGGCTGAAGGATAAAATTGGGCACCTGCACACCGCCAAGGTCTGGATCTATATTGTACTCGCAGTGAAGGGAGGGATACCGGTAACACATCAGTTCCATATAGGCATCCAGCAGATCAAGCTCATCATCCAGCTCTACCATCTGGCGGTCAACCTTTACGCTCATCCTGAAAAAATCTGACAGATGCATGAGAAGGTCCGCCACTTTTTTATCACGGTTCAGTTCTGCCTGGATCCGGATGGTATCCAGGGTATTATAGAGGAAATGGGGATTGACCTGGCTTTTCAGGTACAGCATGGACATCTTCTGTTCTGTAAGCTCTGCGCGGATAATGTCCGGGTTCTCCAGGGTCAGGTAAAAAGTCAGGGTCATCAGCGTGATCCCCATTCCGCTGATCAGCCAGGTGTGGTGCAGCCCCTGGAGCACACAGACCATCAATTCTACGATCAGGGCTGCACCGATTGCAAATTTCTTTTTCGCATTGATCTTTTTCCAGTTTCCAAATAACATCCCGGAGCAAAGGAACAAATAGAATCCCACACTCGCATAACAGACATATGTATAAACGCCGTCTGAATAGTTGCCCCATTTTGTCTGCGTATAATAAATGGGCAGAAGCCATTCCCCCAGCTCAGATAACACAAGGATCACCCAGGCGGCTTTATCCATTTTTCTGGGCTTTCCGGTTTCTTCCTCTACCAATATGGCTATATAACGGTAAAATAAAAAAATGACAAGTGCCATACTTCCCATAAAAACACGGTGCGCAAGGTTATTTAGCAGCGATGGTACCGTATCCAGGTGGTTGACTGTATAAACCGTAATCCCGTCAAATGCCAGATAGACCAGCACCGTGACTAAAAGTACAGAAAATGTGCGGTGCAGTTTCGTTATTTTCTTTTCAGATGAAAAATAAATAAAAGCTACCATTCCCATCACCAGGAAAAGTGCGATTTCCATACGGATCATACCGGGTT
>CAKRRX010000273.1 GCA_934394595.1 uncultured Blautia sp.
AGTGATATGATACCTCCAAAGTAGACAGGTTAAATAACCAAAATCTACTTTGGAGGTATTTTTATGGGTAGGAAGCCCAGGTGTACAGTTGAAGAAAAAGTTGCTGCTGTTGAGGATTACCTGAATGGAACACGTTCTGTCTCTGAAATCATGGCAGATTTATGTATAAAAAGTACACGAACCATAAGGGACTGGATATTGGCATATCAGAATGGAGGTATGGAAGCTCTTTGCCCTGTTACAGCCAATCACTCCTATTCCAGGGAATTTAAGCTTGAAATGATTCAAAGATATATTGCCGGGGAAGGTTCGGTTACCGATTTATGCGCCAGATATGGCATCCCTGCACATGTTACACTGCAAAACTGGATTTCGTTGTATAATGCCAATAGAGAACTTAGGGATTATGATCCCAAGAGGGAGGTCTATATGGCAGAAGCACGAAGAAAGACAACGATAGCTGAACGTAAAGAAATCGTCGAATACTGTATTACCCATAACCGAGATTATAAAGGAACAGCTTCTCTGTATGATGTTTCTTATGGGCAGGTGTATTCATGGGTAAAAAAATATGATGCTAGTGGGGAAGAGGGTCTGTCCGATAAACGCGGACATCACAAAACGGATGATGAAGTCGATGAGCTAGAACGGTTACGCCGGGAGAATATGCGACTAAAACGCCAGCTTGATGAAAAAGACATGGTAGTGGAACTGTTAAAAAAAGTGAAAGAATTCGAAGGGATGTGAGGTTTGGAAAACTACGGTTTGAATCAAAATATCTGGCAATAAAATATTTTCATGAAGGAAAACAATGGAGCATCAACTGGATGTGCAAACAGCTGGGGATATCGCACGCGGCTTACTACAAATGGTTGCACCGACCGATTACGGAGCAGGAATCCAAAAATAGAAAACTGGCAGAACTGATAAAGGAGTATGATGAGCAGTTCGGGCATATCCTGGGATACAGACGGATGACAAGCTGGATCAACCATTTCAATCACACCAGTTACAGCAAGAACAGAGTCCACAGAATCATGAAGAAGCTGGGAATCCACTCTGTTATTCGTAGAAAAAAGAAGAAATACCATCCGTTCAAGCCGGAGACGACAGCGGAAAATAAGCTGAAAAGGGATTTCAATGCCACAAAACCTAACGAAAAATGGGCTACTGATGTCACGGAATTCAAGATTCCTGAAACAGGAAAGAAGCTATATCTTAGCGCCATCTTTGATTTATATGACCGTTTTCCTGTTGCATACGTTGTAAGTAAAAGAAATGACAACAAGCTCGTATTTGATACTTATGACAAGGCACTTATTGAAAATCCGAATGCAAAACCGATTTTTCATAGTGACAGAGGATATCAATACACCAGCAAGGTTTTCCAAGCAAAGCTCCAGAATCAGGGCATGGAACAATCCATGTCCAGAGTGGGGCGTTGCATAGATAACGGTCCTACAGAAGGGTTGTGGGGAATCATAAAATCGGAAATGTATTGTATGTACCAGATAACAGATGAGCAGTCCCTTCGATCAGCAATTGACGGATACATGAAGTTTTACGCCGAGGAAAGACCTCAGGATCGGTTTTACTGTAAAACTCCGTCAGAAGTAAGGCGGGATGCATTATCGGCAAAGGAACCAGTGCAATATCCCATTGCTGAAAACAAACGGATTGCAGCATACAAATCCAAATGGTGTGCGTAACTTTAAACATACCCCCAGAGTTGCATTGTAAAATTGACGATGGAATAAATGTTTCATAAACATAAATATCCGCCACATCAGATCAGATATGGCGGATACATTTAGAAATTAATTTTAAATATTTTGCTTGTCTACTTGACAAGGGGCAGATCA
>CAKRRX010000274.1 GCA_934394595.1 uncultured Blautia sp.
AGCTTGCCGCTGATGTACGTGGCAGAAAAGTAGAGATGGAAGTAGTTTCTTTACCATTCTATTCAAAAACAAAAAAATAATTTTAATAAAAAATAAATTCACGGAGGATCTGTTATGAATTATCCAGAAACATTACGTTATTCCAAATCACATGAATGGGTTAAAAAAGAAGGAGAAATCACTTTGATCGGACTTACCGATTTTGCACAGAGCGAGCTTGGCGATCTGGTATTTGTTAATCTGCCTGAAGTAGATGATACTGTTACTGCTGGAGAAGCACTGGGAGATGTAGAGTCTGTCAAAGCTGTATCTGACATTTTCTCTCCGGTATCCGGAACTGTCTGTGAAATTAATGAAGAACTTCTGGATCACCCGGAACGAATCAACGAAGCTCCTTATGACGCATGGCTCATTAAAGTAAAAGATATCACTGATGAAGAAGAACTGATCGATGCTGCTGAATATGAAGCTCACTGTCAGTCAGAAAGCCAGGGCTGATCTGCCAGAATTTATCTACAGGAGGTAACTGCCATGGGTTCTTACATACCAAGTACCAGAGAAGAACGTCTCGCTATGCTGGAATCTATAGGAATGCATTCTTTTGATGAATTGTATGCCGATATTCCCGAGACCCTTCGTTTAAAAGACGGTCTGTCTTTACCATCCGGTCTGTCCGAACTGGAAGTAGCGCAAAAGATTGAGGAAATCTTAGGGAAAAACACCCGATTTTCTCATATTTTCAGAGGAGCCGGATCCTATCAGCATTATATTCCGGCAATTGTAAAACAAGTTACATCAAAAGAAGAATTTGTCACAGCATATACTCCTTATCAGGCAGAAATCAGTCAGGGATTGCTGCAGTCAATTTTTGAATATCAGACCATGATCTGTGAATTGACCGGAATGGATGTGTCAAATGCATCTGTCTATGATGGTGCAACTGCTGCAGCAGAGGCTGCTGCCATGTGCCGTGACCGGAAACGGGGAACCATCTGTGTCAGTGCTTCCGTGGATCCAAAGACTATCTCTGTAATCCGTACCTACTGCTTTGGTTCCGGAGCACCACTTGTGATACTTCCCGAAAAAGATGGTCTCACAGATATGGAAAGCTGGAATGCTATGGACAATTCCTCCATTGCATGCCTGATCGTTCAGACTCCGAACTACCATGGATTGATCGAAGATGGAGCTTCCATTGCAAAAGCCGTACACAATTCCGGCGCTAAACTGATTGCCAGCTGTAACCCCATTGCTCTTGGCCTTCTGGAAACTCCGGGAGAATTTGGCGCTGATGTTGCAGTGGGTGAAGGTCAGCCACTGGGGCTTCCTATGGGATTTGGCGGGCCTTATCTTGGATTTATGGCCTCTACCAAGGACATGATGAGAAAGCTTCCTGGCAGAATCGTAGGCCAGACTACAGATGTGGACGGAAAACGTGCTTATGTTCTTACTCTTCAGGCACGCGAACAGCATATCCGCAGGGAAAAAGCAAGCTCCAATATCTGTTCTAACGAAGCACTTTGCGCTATGACTGCCGCTGTTTATCTGTCTGCTATGGGCAGAACAGGGCTTGAAAAGGTGGCTGCTTCCTGTATGGCAAATGCCCGCTATCTGTTGGAGGGGCTGACCGCCCTTGGATTTACTGCAAAATATACGGGAGAATTTTTCCATGAATTTGTAACCATCTGTCCTTGTGATGCAGCTGTTCTCGCTGAAAAACTGGCTGCACGCGGATATTTATCAGGACTTGTGACCGGACAGTCAGAAATGCTCTGGTGCACCACTGAAATGAATACAAAATCTGAGATTGATGGTCTTATTTCTGTGATAAAGGAGGTGCTTGCATGAAGCTTATAT
>CAKRRX010000275.1 GCA_934394595.1 uncultured Blautia sp.
TCCCATATTTTTTCCGGATCTACCACACCGGTCACGGACAGACCGTATTTGACATCACTGTCTGCGATCGAATGACCACCTGCAAGGCTTCCACCCGCTTCCTGTACTTTTTCAGCTCCACCCTGTAAGATCTTTCCGAGGATATTCAGGTCCATGGATTCCGGAAAGCAAACAATATTCAGTGCTGTCTTTACTTCTCCTCCCATGGCATAGATATCACTCAGGGCATTCGTTGCCGCTATTTTCCCAAATATGTACGGATCCTCTACCATCGGTGGGAAAAAATCCAATGTCTGTACCACCGCCTGGTGCTCATTCAGGCGATATACCGCCGCGTCATCCTTGCTGTCGTAACCAACCAGCAAATTTTCATCTTTTTTCCCCTTCGGAAGCCGCTCCAGGATGTGTTCCAGCACTCCGGCTCCCAGTTTCGCGGTACAACCGCCGCTTTTGCAGAATACAATTTCTTTTTCGCTCATATTCTCTCCGATTATCCAATTATTTTTCAATTTTTCTACATTTATCGTTCAAACCAAAGTCTGTTAAAATTTACTCTGACTCCAAAACTTGTCTTTAACAAGTACAAGATCTCCACAAAATAAGGAAAATTGTATCTTTATTTTCACTTCCGTGCACATTCCCCATCTTCTCCCAGAAGAATATCCAGCCCGTGTCCCAGTGAACTCAGTATGTAAGTAAGACTCTCCTCTACCGCCTTCGGGCTTCCCGGAAGGTTGACGATCAGGGTCTGTTTGCGGATTGCGCTGGCTGCGCGGCTTAACATTGCTCTCGGTGTGATCGTCAGACTGTACGCTCGAATCGCCTCTGCAATCCCCGGTGCTACCCGGTCTGCTACTGCGAGCGTGGCTTCCGGCGTCACATCCCGCATGGAAAATCCGGTACCACCGGTTGTCAGAACCAGTGCACAATGTTCCTCATCTGCCAGTCTGCAAAGTTCTTTTTCAATAGCTGCCTGCTCGTCCGGAAGAATCCGATAAGAAACCACTTCATACTGATCGTCCGGAAGTAATTCCTGAATCTTCGGACCACTCAAATCCTCCCGTTCCCCATGGGATCCTTTGTCACTTAATGTAACAATTCCAACTCTATATTTTCGTTTTTCCATCCTTATTTTCCTACTTTCTCTATCACATTCGCACAATCATGATACTTTTTTATCAGCATCTCTTGGAAACAATTTTTCCTGTATCCTATCCCCGGATAATCCGAATCAGATTTTTATCCAACATCAATGTCCGATTCCACGGATTAATTATCACGCCCTCAATCTCATCCACTGAAAGTGCCGATACAAATAATTTTTCCATATCTGTAAGGAACGTGGACATCACACTTCCACCGCCCTTTAATTCCTCATCGAAACTGGTAAAAGCAGCCCACCATTTTTTTCCATCATCGGTCTGAATAGCCTGCAGGTGCATCTGCTGATTTCCCACCGACGGCTCCACGGCCACGATAAGCTGTCCGTGAGCCTGCATCCGTCTGCGTACAACAGTCAGAGCATGTGCCAGCATTTCCTGTGTCGGATTCTGCTGCAGGGAAAGAATTGCCTGTTCCATTTGTTCATTATCTTTTAACCCTTCATCGGTCGATATATTTCTGTGATCTGTCATAAATTTGCCTCGTCTTTCTCAAATTCTTATCTTACAGACAGTATAACACAGATAGATTCGCTTCGAAAAGAAAGAAAAGTGATGATCTGTCAAGGAGTAAAACTTTTTTTATTTTTGTCGGAAATGAATAGAGGCTTTGCCAGCTGAGAATCATTTTAGTTGTAAAAACAAATACAATTAGGAGGATTCTTATTATGGCATTGAACAAGGTAGAAATCTGC
>CAKRRX010000276.1 GCA_934394595.1 uncultured Blautia sp.
GGAATTGCAGCCAGAATTCCGGTCAGACCAGTAAGCATCAGCACATGCTGATAGTAGGCATTCATATCCGCTCCTGTTCGCCGCACCAGAAGATAAAGTCCCAGATAGGATAAGATCTGGGAAATACCAAAGTGGATGCCTATGGGATACAGACATTTCCACCCCAGTGCAAGCCGTGGCTGCTTTCTTCTGGGGCTCAGACGAAAAAATCCAGTAGTTCCTCCGGGGAATTTACAATTTTAAAGGGACGGGCATTTTCCAGTTCTTCCATGGTGCCATATCCATAGGAAACTGCAATACAGTCAAGTCCTGCCTGCCTTGCCCCAATCACATCATGTTCTTTATCTCCCACCATGATCACCTGCTCTTTGTGCTGTTCCATTCCCATACGCAAAAGAGCTTCCTCGATCACCGCAGTCTTATCAGTTCTTCCCCCTTCCGGTTTACTTCCCACAATCTCTTCAAAATAAGCTTCCATATGGAAATATTCCAATACCTTATTTACAAAATTCTCCGGCTTGGAGGAAGCCACACCCAGACGATAGCCCCTTGCCTTTAATCCTGCAAGCATTTCCAAAACTCCCGGGTACAGTTCATTTTCATAGATTCCCACAGGAGCATACCGTTCCCTGTAATACTCTACTGCTTTCTTCGCAGCCTCTTCATCTATTCCGGCGTATTCCTGAAACTGCTCCAGCAATGGCGGACCTACAAAGATATTCAGTTTCTGCCGATCTTGCTCTGGTTTTCCTATTTTTTCCAGGGCATATTGTACAGATCTGGTGATTCCTTCTCCCGAATCGGTGAGTGTTCCATCCAGATCAAATAAAATCGCCTTATACATCTGCTTTTTGCCTCCTGATCTCTATATGGTGGTTTATTATAGCATTATTTTCCCCCATCGTCCAGACAAGAGTACGCTCGCCGTTTTTCCTTGATCTGCCTGCTATATTATGAAATCTCCCAGACCGGAGAAGAACATAACTGCATTCCATTTACCAGAACTACCATTTCCACTATACTCTTTTTCTTTGATACCGGACTATCCAGAAATATCTTTCTGTTTTCACTATACCAGGAAGCTTCCTGGCCATTAAGGCGCAGTGAAACTATGGTTACGTCCACATCCTGAAGAAGCGTGATACACACAATACCATTTTCATCTTTTCCTGTTATACTCTTGAATATCTCTTTTTCTGTATATTTTCTTCTGTTATTTGTGGTCTTTTTTATATTATTGTTAATATTGTTATAGTACTTTAAAGGTGCTGACAGTAAGGAAATACCAGTAGAAGCAATCACCGGTCCTGCAGCGGCCAACTGGAAGAGGTTTTCTTCTGTCCCACCAGCGGCTTCCAACTCACCGTGTCTTTTCCCTGTGGTTTTGACATTTTCATTTCTTCTGTCTCTATCACTTTTAGTTTTCTCTCCTCCAGTGCTTTCACGTTCTCCACCTCTGGTATTTTTCTTCCCTTCATCTCTAACACTTTCTCTACCTCCGGCATTTTTATTTTCTCCACCTTCGGCACTTGTATCTTTCCCAGCTCCGGAGCTTTCATTTTCTCCGCCCTGAGTGTTTTCATTTTCTCCGATCTGAGCGCTTTCATTTTTTCCACCTTGGGCGCTTTCATTTTCTCTGCCACTTCTGGTGTTTTCAGCTTCCGCACCACTTCTATCATTTTCCACTTCAAAGGGAGCACTCACATTTTGATCTGGAATTGATTCCGTTTCTTCTGTATTTCTTTCTGCATTCTCTTCTGCATTTTCCTCTGCATTTTCCTCTGCATTTCCTTCTACACTTTCCCCCTCCTGGGCACTTCCCATATC
>CAKRRX010000277.1 GCA_934394595.1 uncultured Blautia sp.
GATTCCATGGTGCAATTGACGGAAGATCGCAACGGCAGATTCCATGTTGCCTACGTTCTGGACAGAGATGCTTCCCCAGCAGTGCGCCGGAAGGCTGCACTGCTGGCACAGAAGGAGCTTGCGGACTGTATGCAGAAATGGGGCATTGCACTGCCGGATGCGCCTGTCCCGGACCAGATGAAGTACGATTCTCTTGCAGAAGCCGCTTCCTATCTCATGCAAGTCCTCAACGACCCGGAGAGCATCACCGGGTAAAAAGCGTCCCGCCGGGACGCGCAGCCTGCATTGAGAAATGCAGATCAAAGGGTTTGGGGCACTTCCCCAACAAGCATTTTGCAACGCAAAAAGTGTTTTTGTATAGACGAAAACATTGCTTGCTACAACTAAGCTCCTTGCAAATATTCCATTGAAACTTTTCCGCCAAAACTTGCACACGCCATCCGCAACCGTTATACTGAACACAGGTCAGAAAGCAGGTGAAACTATGAAAAGTCCAGTAAACCAGAAATCTCTCCCAGAACGGACAGCGGATGCTATTGCGGTGATGCTCAATACCGAAAATTACAGCGTGGGCGCAAAGCTGCCAAATGAATTGCAAATGGCAGAAAAATTTGAGGTCAGCCGTTCGACCATCCGGCAGGCAGAGAAGTTGCTGGCTGAGCAAGGAATATTGGAAATCGAGAGAGGTGCAGGTGTTTTTGTATCAGGAAGACTGGGAGTCGAAAATGACCCTTTGGGATTTTCCCTTGTTTACGACAAGCAGAAGCTGGCGCATGATCTTCTGGAACTGCGGCTGATGATTGAACCAAAAGCAACAGCTCTTGCAGCACAGAATGCTCACGCCAAAGATGTGCAGCTTTTATATCGTCTCTGTGATGAACTGGAAGCTCTTGTACAGTCTGGGCAGAATTATCTCCAAAAGGATATGGAGTTTCATCAGGCAATCGCAAATTGCAGCGGAAATTACGCCGTATATCGGATGATCCCTTACATTCATCAAATGCAGCTTCTCCACGATACGATTACACCAGAGCATCATCTGAGCGCAACAGTTGCCGAACATCGGAAAATCACAAATGCCATTGCGCACAAACGTAGTTCGGATGCATTTGATGCGATGCAGTATCATTTAATGGTAATTTACAGTCGCCTTGAATAAACAGACAAATTTGTTTGTTTTTAATTGTAAAACGAGTCAGGTGGGCTGAAAAACAGCTCACTTATAGAAATCTGTCAGTTTCTTTTCTATAATCACAGCAACGATACAAAAGGAACTGCGAATTATGGAAAAAATCGTACTGGATACTGCAATCAAGTTTGGTGCTGGCCGTTATCGTCAAGGCGTCGGCATTTTGGAAGAGTGCGGCGGCGAGATTGCACGATTTGGAAAACACATTTTTCTGGTGGCAGGACCGCGTGCATTTGATGCGGTCAAAGCACGATTGCTGCCCTCGCTGGACGCAGCAGGAGTTGCTTATGTGGTAGAACTGTACAGCGGTTCCTGCTCCTATGAAGCTGCACGGGAATATGCTGACAAGTGCATTGCTGCCGGTTGTGATGAAGTAGTAGGCATCGGTGGCGGACGCATCATGGTTTTTGCCAAGGCAGTAGCCGAATATGCAAAGATTGGTACAGTAAACATTCCGACCTCAATCTCTACTTGTGCGCCGTTTACCTGCATGAGCGTCATGTATACCCCGGAAGGTGGCAAAAAAGACTGCTGGCGTTACGAGCATGAACTGGATGCTGTGCTGGTGGATATGCAGGTCATTGCGGACTGCCCCATCCGCTATACCGCAG
>CAKRRX010000278.1 GCA_934394595.1 uncultured Blautia sp.
GGAGTAAAATCAGACTCCATCGAAAATGACAGATATGTTATTATAGATAAAGATCTTTGTGTGCTGGACCTTGTGTATTAACAACCTTCTATCGTAAGAAGATAACGACTCGGCGAGAACCGGATTTGAGGTTTGAGAGTCTTGTTAATACGGAAGGAATTCAAACCATTAGGGTATGAGAGTAACCCAGTGGAAAGTTTGAGAGTCTTGTTAATACGGAAGGAATTCAAACTTGTCTTTTTTGCGTGAGGATGTATCGGGTGTTTGAGAGTCTTGTTAATACGGAAGGAATTCAAACATATCCATAATCGTCGTGGTACTTGTTATAGTTTGAGAGTCTTGTTAATACGGAAGGAATTCAAACTTAGAGATGATTATTTAGACGAATCGGTTAGTTTGAGAGTCTTGTTAATACGGAAGGAATTCAAACTAATTGCCGTTGCTAACTGCCCGATAATCGGTTTGAGAGTCTTGTTAATACGGAAGGAATTCAAACATGGCGAACTGCTGAAAAATGCGGCATAGAGTTTGAGAGTCTTGTTAATACGGAAGGAAGGAATTCAAACCACTTATTAAAGTGTGTATATATTTTCTCTGTGAGTGTCATAGCACTAGAGTGTCCCACAATCTTTTTGATAATCGTCTAATTAATACCAGTTCCCGCCAACATAGATATACATGTATGTCTGCAGCAATGTGGTGTACGATTAATATTAAGTTGTTCCATAAGTGGCTTGAAATAGCTATCATAGTAGTTTCGGTACTCAAAATGCTTTCAGTCTTCTGTGTGAAGTAAATATTCACATTCAGGGCAGGAATCATACCATGCATTGTAGTATGGCAGAATCTTGTCAGCTATCTCAAGAAAATCAAAGTGATTTGACAGTGGCGACTTAGAATAACTTTGTGCGATTCTTAGAGGTTTCTGTAGAATAGCTGGATTATAAACAGATCTCATGAATGACCTTGACTTCCTGGTAAATGAATATGTAATATAAATGAATTTATCATAATCTAATTTATTATAAGGAGGCTTATTGAGAAATTCGTGGCATTTGCATATGAGGACATATGTAAGGATATATTTGCAAGTGTATGCAAACAAGAAGAAATTCCGTTTGTTCCGTCCCGTATCGGTTCTTACTGGTTGAATGATTATGACAGTAATACAGAGATTGATATAATGGCAATAGACAATCAAAACAAGAGGTGTATGTTTCCGAAAGGTCGAGAAAAGACCGAAGTAATATGAAAAGCAATGTTACAATGGAAAACGAGCGCTTCATGAAGCGCTTCTGTGTCAAAGCGGAAAATCAGCAGGAGGCGTATTATATCCTTACGCCCCACATGATGGAGTACATTATCAAAATGGCGGACAAGAGCGACGGCACTGTTTATCGGAACCGCCATTCTTCTGCTGGTAATCGCAATCACTGGTATTGTGCTGACTTGCAAATGCCTGCGTAATAAGCAGGCATTGCGCACTGTCAGCATTGTACTGCTGTCTTTGATTACGATGGTTCTTGCTGTCTATGTTGGACTGACTATTTTCTTTGTATATGCCGTCAGTCGGCAGCCTCCTATATCGTAAAGACAAAAAGCGGTTATTATTTGTTTGTGCTGTCTGCAGCAATTACAGACTGAATCTGTTTCATCAAAGTATCATAGTTATCTTGATTATCAATTCCGCCGAGCATCGGATCACCT
>CAKRRX010000279.1 GCA_934394595.1 uncultured Blautia sp.
GTAATCAATATTATAATGTGGCGTCAGGAATGAGAATTCTTTGCTCAGGCATCCGATATAACTGCCGTTTTTATAAAACTCAATTTTGGGAAGAAAAGGCTTATCTTTTTCCATCAGGTTGTGAATGGCTATTCCATTGTTCTTTTGTTATGACATTTGTATGTCCAACTCTTACCTCATTAAGCAATGGTACTGGAACCTCATCGCAAGTATGATGATAGATAAATCCAAGTTTCTCCTGTACTCTTTTGGACTTTTCATTTCCGTCATAATAACCACACCATATTGCAGTCATTCCAAGCGTCTCAAATCCTCGTTTCATAAGCGCATATGCCGCTTCTGGCATATACCCTCTGCCCCAGAATGGTTCTCCCAACCAGTAACCGAGTTCACATTCATCATCTCTATCTGTCATATCTGTATGTCCGTTTAGTTTTAGTTCAACAGCTCCTATTGCAACATTATTCTCTTTTTCACAGATTGCATAGCATTCTGCTCCGGTGAAAACATTATCAATAACATATTTACTTGTTTCGATATCCTTGTGAGGAGGCCATCCGGCAATTGGCCCTACGTTTTGATTTTTTGCATAAGTAAACAGACTTTCTGCATCATCTTGCGTCCACTTTCTTAAAATCAATCTTTCAGTCTCTATTATCATTTTGAAATATATCCCTTCAGTGTTCAATTTGAAGTTGTCTAATACTAATACATCTTTAATGATTTATTATTTGGGTAGCTACTTTAATGATTTTTCCGCCATGTTTTACAAGCTGTCTACCACCGACAGCTAAACCAAGCGCCGTAGCTGCTGCCCCAACGGATCCATACTTGTTTATGCAGCCCGGACATAATCCCATTTTCGAATCGCCTACAAGAGTTCGTTTACATGCCCAGCACTTCTTATTCTCCTCCATCTTCATCCTCCACAGATACCAAATATATATGTTCCTTTTCCTTATCTTGCTTCGGTTCTAATGCTGGCTTTAAATCTTCAGACAGCTGATACCAGCAATCTCTATTTTCCGCATTGTACGGATAGTTCAAATGTATTAGAGCAGCTGCCGAATATCCTCTGTTTGGAAGAGCTTTCGTAAAGAACTCTGTCATCACCTTTTGATAACGTGACATCTCAATCTGTACTCCGTCTGTATCCCCAAAGTAATCAAGCATCTGCATTCTCAATCCGACAAATTTTGTCGCCACTTGAATATCTTCCGAGAGAAATTCTATACAACCTCGAATCTGATCTTTTCTTTGAAAAATCGGAAAACTTGTAAGCTTCAGCATGTGTTCAGTAGATGTCGTAAGATCTGTATATACACTGTTCACAGCAGAAAGAAGTTTGTCAGCAGCCTTTTTCAGGTACTTTTCTCTTTCCTTATCTGTACAATTTTCGCCCTGCGCTTTCAGGATATAGTAGCGTGCATCCAGAAATGGAACTTTGATATCTCTGTCCCGATCTCTTGCAATTTGAAAACTCTGCATTTCCTGAATTGCATCCAATTTTGCATAAATCTGTCTCATCTGAAGCTGATTCGTTATGCTTCTGGATGCCTCTAATGTACCAGGATTAATGTTTACTTCTTTGATTGTAACATCTTTTACCCTTGTCCCGGTCTCGTCAACAATAACCGCACGCAGGTTTCCATCTACCTGCTTAGACTTTCCGACCTTATAAATTCCATCCTTTAACTT
>CAKRRX010000280.1 GCA_934394595.1 uncultured Blautia sp.
ATGATCTACATGGACATTGATTATATGGATTCCTATAAGGATTTTACTTTGAATCCGGAGAATTTCCCTGATTTCCCAGACTTTGTGAAGGAGATGAAATCTCAGGAAATTCGCCTGATTCCCATCATTGACGCTGGTGTAAAAGTGGAAAGCGGCTATGATGTTTACGAGGAAGGTGTGGAAAAACGATATTTCTGTCAGAGAGAAGATGGAAGTGATTTCGTGGCGGCCGTATGGCCGGGAGACACTCATTTCCCAGATGTGCTGAATAAAGATGCCAGAAAGTGGTTCGGAGATAAATACAGATTCCTTATCGACCAGGGAATCGAGGGCTTTTGGAACGATATGAATGAGCCTGCTATTTTCTATTCTTCAGAAGGAATGGAGGAGGCAAAGCAGCTTGCCGGAGAATTTTCCCAGGATAAAGAAGGGAAGAGCCACATCTGGAAAATTCAGGGAGAGTTAAATGGTATTGCAA
This sequence comes from uncultured Blautia sp., assembly GCA_934394595.1. Lineage (GTDB taxonomy): Bacteria > Bacillota > Clostridia > Lachnospirales > Lachnospiraceae > Blautia_A. The sequence goes on from CAKRRX010000280.1 coordinate 479, forward strand.
ATAACCCGGCAGATTACCGCAGATTTTATCACAATGTGGATGGCAAAAAGATTCGTCACGACAAAGTACATAATCTGTTTGGATACAATATGACAAGAGCAGCAGGAGAAGCCTTCGAGCGTATTGATCCTAAGAAGCGTTTCCTGATGTTTTCCAGATCTTCCTACATTGGAATGCATCGCTATGGTGGAATTTGGACTGGGGATAATAAATCCTGGTGGTCACATATTCTTTTGAACCTGAAAATGCTGCCTTCCTTAAATATGTGCGGTTTCCTGTATATCGGCGCAGACCTCGGTGGTTTTGGCGCAGATGCCACAAGAGACCTGGTACTTCGCCATATGGCTCTTGGCGTGTTTACCCCGCTTATGCGCAACCATTCTGCAATCGGAACAAGAGAGCAGGAGTGTTACCAGTTTGAAAACATAGAGGATTTCCGAAATGTGGTGAATACAAGATATCGTCTTGTACCTTATCTGTATAGTGAGTATATGAAAGCGGCTTTAAAGGATGATATGTATTTCAAACCATTGGGATTCGTTTATCCGGAAGACAAGATGGCTGTGCGGGTGGAAGACCAGCTGATCCTTGGAAATGAAATCATGATCGCACCGGTTTACGAGCAGAATGCAAGAGGACGCTATGTTTATCTGCCGGAAGAAATGAAGTTTGTGAAATTCCTGGCAGATGGAAGTATTTCGGAAGAGATTCTGGAAAAGGGTGTTCATTACGTGGAGGTTGCCTTGAATGAAGTACCGTTGTTTGTCCGTAAGGATAAGTGTATTCCGATTGCAGAGGCAGCAGAGTGTGTGAAAGAGATCGACACTTCCCATCTTACCATGCTGGGATATGAAGGCAGCAGTTATATTCTGTACGAGGATGATGGGGTGCATAAGGAATATGACAGAACTGAAAATTACAGGAAACTGACAAAATGACAAAAATCCCTGTAACAGGTTGGAATGGCAGCCTGTTATGGGGATTTTTGTGTGTTATGTTCTGTAAAAAGTGCAAAAGTATATAATTTTAATTCTACATTGTGGAAAACAAGTAATTATTTAATCGCATCCAGCGCATTGGAAATGTCTGCGATGAGATCTTCTTTGTCCTCAAGGCCAAGACTGATACGGATCAGCTCTGCCGGTACACCAGCTTC
>CAKRRX010000281.1 GCA_934394595.1 uncultured Blautia sp.
TTCCAGCGGTCCATCATTCATTCCGCAGGAGGTTACCTCTGCCTGGTCAATGCTTCCATCTTCTTTAATGTAAATTTTTTCTACACATCCCTGGCGGCTGAAATTTGTCCTGTTGGTCTGACGGTGGTAGAAAATGTACCACTGGCCGTTCATGCACTCCATTCCGCCATGGGTATTTCCAAGAGGATTCACAGACTCTCCTATTGTTTTTCCACGAAGCACCAGGTCTCCGATGTCTACCAGAGTTCCGCCGTAGCGGTAGCCTTCATCTGGTTTCTCGCTTACTGCATAACACAGCTCTGAGCTTCTTACAGAAGAATAAACCAGATAATACAGTCCATTAATCTTGCGGATAGAGCTCGCCTCGAAAAACTCATGTCCCTCATAGCCAGTTCCTTCACTTTCCATAATGCTTGGAAGCAGCTTCTTCGGCTCTTCTTTTATGGTAATCATATCTGACATCAGCTTCATTACCTGAGAACCCTGGGTTCCATTCTCGTATTTTTCTTCCATTGGTGCGTTTCCAGAGTAAAGGTAAATATCCTCACCTTCCACATAAACACCTGGATCAAACTGAAGCAGGTCGCCCTCTCTTTTCCCAAGCGGTGTTCCGTCCGCGTGCTGCACCAGTCCCAGGTACTCATATCTTCCTGCCGGTGTATCGCATACAGCCACTCCTACTTCCGGTAAAAAGTCCAGACAGTAGTACAGATAATAACGTCCATCTGGTCCCTGCACTACATCTGGTGCCCACTGTGCATGGATTCCTCTGGGATTTAAGTCTTCCTCTTTTTCCGGCTTGATTCCGAAAAGAAGTGTCTGCTCTGGCGCGTCCTCCGGGATGTTCTGGTTACGCGGATCTGCAACTTTGGGATAGATCACGCCCTCGTATCTCCAGTTTGTCAGATCATTCACGTCTGCAGAATAACTCACATAATCGTTAAGGCAGAAGCCAGCTGCCCCGAAACGGTCATGACTGCCGAAAATGTATACACGATCTCCGAACACACGAGGTTCACCGTCCGGGATGTATTCGTAAGATGGAAGATATGGGTTAAATGCCTGTTTTTTGCTCATTTTATTTACTCTCCTGTTTCATAATTTTTTACGATATTTTCTGACGCTATCATAATATAACCCGACAAAATTTCACATTCACAAATTCGCCTTTTTATATATAAAATCGTCTTCTTACTAAAAAATGCCGGAAGAAGCAAGAATCAATTAAAATCCCTGCTTTCTCCCGGCAAATCATTATGCCTTGGAACTGCCTTAAAATAATTTCAAGGCACCGGTAATTATTCAGTTAAAAGATCACGGCTGCTGAATATTTCCATGGACTTTTCTAAAAATCAGCCCTTAACACCACCAACAACAATACCTTTTACAAAGTACTTCTGAAGGAATGGATAGATCACCATAACCGGAAGTACCGCAATAACGGCGATTCCCATTCGGATACCGACAGTCGGCATCTTGATCTTGGCAGCATCTGCGCCCAGCACACTGGCACTTCTGGAAAGGAACTCTACGTTCTGGATCATGTTGTTCAAAATCATCTGAATGGTATTCAGACTGTTGTCATTCACATAGTACATACCATTCATCCAGTCATTCCAGTAGTTCAGACC
>CAKRRX010000282.1 GCA_934394595.1 uncultured Blautia sp.
GCAGAAAGCGGATGACTCACCACCTCCGAAACAAACACCATCACAACAGAAGTAATTACAATAATTGTGATGCTTTTGCGGAAAACACTTTTTAGCTCTGCATGATTTCCGGCACCATACTGATAGCTGACCACCAGCGCACTTCCTGATGAAAAATCAAGGAATGCCGCCAGAAACACAAAATCCACATACATCATAACGGAATAAGCAGCCACACCCATTTCCCCGATTACCTTCATCAGCTGAATGTTGTACAAAATACCGATCAAGGAAGCAGAAATATTACTCATCAATTCTGAGGAACCATTGGAAGCAGCCTGTAGAAGCTGTTTTCCATAAAATTTGGGTTTTATCAACTGTAGTCCATGCTCCCTCTTTTTTGCAAAATACAAAAGAGGAATACCGCCGCCAACTATATATCCCATAACCGTTGCCAGTGCAGCTCCTGCAACCCCCATTTTTAACACAGCAATAAAAACATAATCCAGTGCCATATTGGTCACACCTGACGCAATAGAAAGTACCAGACCTAATATAGGCTTTTCATTGACAACAAAGAAGTTCTGGAAGCTGACCTGGAGCATAAACGGGACACTGCCTGCCAGTAGTATTGTCCCATAAATGACACAGTCCTCCATCAAAAGATCACTTGCACCTGCAATACCCATGATTGGTCTTACAAAAAGCAACGCAAGGATCGTCAGAGCTGCACCGGTACCGAGCATAAAGCCTACTGCACCGATGATCATAGTCACTGGAAAGGCAATATTGATTGCTGAAAGTGCCATGGCTCCCACAAGATTTGATACAAATAATCCATCTACCACACTGTAGATCGACGCGATGATCATGGTTACCACAGACGGCAGTGTGAACCGCAGCAAACGCCTGTAAGTAAAATGATCCGATAATCTGATCTGCATAAATAAACTATTCTCCTTTTCTCGTCTGAAGCCCGTCAGAAGGATTATTCCGGCATCCTTTTCTTTTTGTCACTTTTCAGAAACATCTCTGTTTTCTCTTCCAGAGCTTCAATATGCTTAAGTCCATAATAAAGGACACCTTTTCTTTCTTCCTCTGTGAGTCCCTCAAAAGCCTGTTTCTCCACTTCAAAAATGTGATCCACAGTATCTTTTGCCAATGATTCGCCTTTTTCTGTAAAATGGATAGTCTTATTTTTTTTGTTTTCGGTATCTTTTGCAAAATAAATATATCCATCCTTTTCCAACTTTTTCAGAGCCGTATTTACAGTCTGCTTTCTAAGACACAGTGTGCTGCATAGCTGAGCCTGTGTATAACTGCCCTCGTTTTCCCGGATAAAATACAAAATATCAAACATGGTTTCTGTGAAGCCATAGTGGGAAGCAAGCCTGTAATATACCCCGCAGTTTTTCTTATAAATACTATTGACTGCGTGGGAAAATTCTTCAAATGTCATCTCACCCATATCTCTTTGATTTCCCCTTTCATTGTCTGATCTTATTTTCAACACAAAACGATTCTTTTTCCTGACATTTTGCCGGATGCGGAACGTTTTGGACGTAACAGGAACATTTCTGTGTAATTTCATGTCACGCAAAATAATCCGAAATCGGACTTTT
>CAKRRX010000283.1 GCA_934394595.1 uncultured Blautia sp.
CATCCATGGTTTTCATCTTTCTTGCCATAGTTTGTTTTTCCTCCTTAAAGGTATGATGAAAATAATATTTCTAGACAACATGTGTCTAAAAGTCCATATGCCATTATAGCATAATCTTCCATTGATGTCCATTTTGATTTTTGTACATTATCACATACAAAACCGGCCAAGGCCCATCATGGTCCTTAACCGGTTTCTTTTCTCAGACATTTTCTCCACACATTTTCATTAAGATGCAGGAAATGTCACATAAATACAAATTCAGATACAAGATTAATTGCATCCTTCTGGCATCAGGACCTCCTGAAGAGATTTTCGCCTGAGCATTCCCCAAAGCTCCTGCTGGATATCACACAGTTCTCTGTGCATATAGCAGGGGAGATGATCACCTCTTCCATCAGCAGGACATTCATAACCTGAAGCCATACACTCGATGATAAACAGATCCGGATCAATAGCGCTGTATACATCGAACAAGGTCAGTTCGTTCAGACTCTTATTCATGGCATATCCACCATGAACGCCTCTGTAGCCTTTCACTATGCCAGCCTTCTGAAGCTTTTTCAGGATCTTATAGGCAAAGGGGGCTGTGATAGATTCTTTCTCACAGATTTCATTCACGCTGAGGCGGTTTTCACCTGACAGTGCCCTAAGAACTCTTACTGCGTAATCACACTCTCTCGTAATAAACATGGCTGTAACCTTTCTCCTTCTCAGACACAGGATATATTTTACTGTGTCTCATTTTGGTTTCTGCCCTCCCTAAGCTTCTAAATATTATAACAATTTTCTAATTATATTTCAATAGCGATTTAAATTTGTTAACAGTTATTTCATACATCTTCCGAGATTCAGACGATCAATAATTTCACCGCTGATTTCCTCTGCTGACCGCCCGTCAGTGTGTACAATAAGATCAGCAGCAGCCTCATATTTTTGTCTTCTGGCTTCCATCAGTTTTCCAATATATTCCGGATTCATATTCTGTTCCAAAAGAGGACGGTTGTGGCTGTTTTTCACACGCTCATACACAGTCAGCGGGGTCGCAGTAAGAAGTATTATGGTTCCTTCTTTTTTCATTTCCTCCACATTGCACTGGCGCATCACAGTCCCACCGCCGCATGACACTACAATCTCATCCATCCCGGAAATACGCTTCACAAGATTCGTCTCCAGATTTCGGAAATACTCTTCTCCCTTTTTCTCAAAAATATCCGAAATACTCATTCCCTGTTCTCTGACGATCTGCTCATCCATTTCGATTTTTTCAAATCCGCACTTTTTATGTATATAATTCAGGATCGTACTTTTTCCTGTCCCCATAAATCCGGTAAGATATATCTGTTTTCTCGGCATTTTTTTACCTCTCTGTCTTTGATATCTCTCTTCTGTAAAGCCAGAAACAAAAACTCTGGCCATTGCATATTAAAAGATTATATCAGTCTCCTTTTTCTTTGTAAAGTATCAGCTTATGGCATTTCTCTTTCTTATATAATTGGTTCCAATCTGTTTCCAGCATGGTAATCATGTTTGTGCTGTAAAACT